>JAKBPM010000018.1 GCA_021829515.1 Nitrospirota bacterium
TCCGTCAGTCCCGAACGAATCAGCGTTCCCACCGGCTTCGTCTCGAAGTAGGCCGGAGTCAGATAGAGAGGACGACTGACGAAGCCCAGGCCGTTCAACACCAGGGCCAGGACCGCCTCTCCTGCTGCCACACCCCGCTGGGGAGCCGGCGGAATCATCCGGTCGATGATCTCCACCAGACGGATCTTCCGAGCCACACCCGAGACGATCCCCAGATGGTCGATCCGGCGAACCTGCGATAAGAGTCCATTTTCTTCCACCCATGCCTCCCGATTACACTCTGTCGAGAGCCATTAACTCGCACTCAGATATGAAAAATCAAGTAAAATTTCTCGTAAGAAAATATCGTTAAAGGAAAATCACTTACAAATCTCCAAAAACTTCACGAGAGAACTGCTGAATGTGGGCTACAACATGGGAGCGGTCCTCTTTCCCGTCCCTTGCCCGGGCGAGGATCCCCCGCTCGAGCTCCAGTATTTCCTTGGTGGTGAAATACGTTTCTCCAACATTTCCCCGGAGCTTGACCAACTCCGGATCCCGCGTCATTGCCTCGACTTCTTTTTTCACGTCCTCGATGCCCTGCCCCCGGTGGGACAGTTCGACGGGCACCACTTTGAAAAGATCCTTCTCCTGGAACACGGCGTCTTTTGCAGTGAGGACATTGAAGAAACCCTTCCGATCGATTTCGTAACCGGCCACTTTTTCTTTTTCGATGGTCCTCAGCTTCTCAACCGACTCCCGGGTCACGCCGTATTCTCCGGCGATCTTCTCCCACTGTTCCCGGAGGACCTCCGGATCCAGAACCTCCTTCATCCGGCGTGTATCGAGGGCTGCCACTTCCGCCGCCTTTCCTCCGGAAAATCCTTTTTCCCGGAGAGCGGCTTCGATCTCCGCCCGCCGCTTGGAAAACTCCTCCTCCAGCGCCTTCGGGATCCCGGCCAGCCGGAAGTAGTCCCGGTCCGCCTCGATCCCGAATCCCAACTCCTTCAGGTTCCCGGCCAGATCCGCCCGGTACATCGCCCCCAAGGCCAGCTTCCATTCGTAGATCTGTTTCGGCTCGATGGTCCCAAATGTCCCGTCCATTCTCTGGAGGAGATTTTGGAGCATTGCGTGGGAGTGGAGCTGGCAATCAAGATCCCGGCTCGACCCATGCAGAAAAACGGCGACGAGAAGACGGGACTTCTCTGTCTCGACCCCGCATTTCCCCCTCCGAGCAAGGGGGAAATGCTCTTCGATGAAGTCGATGACTGCTCCCACAGCCTGGCTCTGAGCGTCCTCAATCGCCTGACGGGTCCCGTCGTCTCCGGTGGCCCACGCGATAGAGACGCTCTTCGGGGCGGAGAAGGTCAGGTCCCAAGCGTACCGTCTGTCCGTTCCGGATCCCTGGACAAGACCTTCGCCGGCTCGCGGATCAAGGCCCTGGAGGGATTGGATATGATCCTCGCGGTTCACCGCTCCGGAGAGTCCAAGGACGGAGGCTCCGGAGCCCATCCACACGGAGGGGGTCTTGTTGTTCCCCTGATTGTAATAGTCTTCGACGCCCCCGGGGAGAAGTTCAGCTTCTTTCCCAGCCCCGGGGGGAAACATTCCCCGTGTTTCGAGCTCCCGGCGCACCTCGTCCGGATAGTCGGCCGTTTTCTCGATATCGGCCCGGCTTTTCCCCTTTTTTACGCTGATGGACAGCATTCCCTCCCCTTTCAATGGCTGAATATACGACCGCCTTCTTCGCCCGCGGGGGACCCTTCGCCGACGGCAATTTCCTGAAAGGTGATCTTTTCGAGATTCTGCCGGATCAGGTCCACCTCCTGTCTCATATGGAACAGGTATTGTTTGACCGTCTCCCATCTGGGAAAACTGATCTCGTCTCCATAGACTCCGCAATCCAGGATCGTAATCATGGAGTCGAGATTGTCCAGGCGGATCATGGTGTCAGTCTGCAAATCCGCGTTTCGGATGATATGTGTCACTGTCCCCATGGGCTGTCCTCCTTGGGTTAAAATGAAATTCGTCACGCCTTCTTTTTTCCTCTGGGGTTATTGCTTTCCAAGACCCATTCCCCCGTCACGAGTTTCCGGATCAGCATCCGGATCCGTTCCGAATCCGTCCGGGCGGGAATCGAACGGAGAACCTCCAGCTCCGGATCGGAAAGCGCAACGGACACGATGTTTCTCCGGTTCATCGGATCCTCCATCCATAGATCCTGTCCTTGGTCCCATAGGGATAGCACCAGGTTTGGCCATTCCGATCTTCGATCTTCCAGCCCGGCCGATCGCATTGGGTAAAAATCCTGATTTGACCTCCGATGATCAACCCCTCCGCATAGGCTCCCGCGCGGCCCGCCTGGTAGGCCTTCCACCCGATTTCCCCGGCCAGGGCAACCACTATGACGGCGGACGAGACTGCGCCGATCAGAGCCCACTTCCGGGCTTGGATCCGGAGGGCCTGGGCATGGGTGGATTGGACGATCTGGTCCACAGCCTTTTTGACCGCTGAACTCATCATCTGGGAGAGCGCCTGGTTCAGGGAGGCTTTGGCGGTGGCCTCCGCCTTCTGGACTTCCGCCACCGACGCGGCGATGACCTGATTCGAGGCCTCCCGCAATCTGGACGTCACGGCCTCAACCTCCTTCCGGGTCGATTCCGGCCAGACTTGGTAGAGGTTCTGGTAGAATTCCAGGGCCAGCAGAATTTCCCAGAGGGCGTCGTTGTCTTCTATCCCGAGAACCTTCTGGATCTTGAGGATCCGTGTTGCGACCTCCACCGGCATCGGTTTTCCGAACAGTTCTTGCCATCGATCCTCGATCTTCACCTCAGACCTCCGCGTTCAAGAACATGGTATAGACCAGTTTTCTCCATCTCTTGAGCTCGATCCGGTTCCCGAAGGGCATCTTTTCGGATGCCCTGGCAATCGAAAGCCGATCCACATAAAGAGAATGACTGACCCGCTTGGCGACCTTGGGAAAATCGAGGGTCTTTCCTCCGGCCGCTTCGACCTCATTTCGGATCCCAGAATCGTTATAGAGCCGAAAATCGTCGGCCTCCCCGAAGAACAGGTTCCGGCACACGTGGATCCGGACTTTCTCTTCTTCCTTCCCTCCCATCTCCCTCCAGAATCTTTTCAGAAGTTCGATAGAATCCCTTTGGGTATTGACGACCCAGAACACCGTCAGGCTCCGATCCAACTCTTGGAGAGCTTCTCTGAGTCTGGCCGTGCTATCCGAGGCATCGGTTCCCGCCGCGGAGTTCACAACCACGGGACTGTCCGACTCCGCGACAAAATTGGCGAAGTCGATCCAGGCGTCTTCCCCTCCAAGATCCAGGGCTTCGAATCTTGAGACCTCCTGTTTGTAGGCCATTCCGACATCCGGGTTGGCCGTGTCCGTTTCGAGTAAAGCGGGGCCTTGATCTTTCAGATAATCAAGCAGAGCCATCGTGATCATGGATTTCCCGACTCCGCCTTTTGCGCCGTTCACAAGATAAATTCCCATCTATTTCTCCTTTGTTTGTTTAGAGATCCGTGTCTTCCGGAAGGTCAAAGTGGCTCTTGTATTGGCTTTTCTCCGGAGCCTGCGGAGGGGGCAAAGGCTCTTTTTTCCGCGCGGGAAGATCCCGCAATCCGGCCTTTTCCGGATTCTTTTGCTCCACCTCTGTTTTAAGCACGTCCTTTCTGACAGGTTTGCTCTGGCGAAGGTTTTCCGCTTCTCCAACGATCCGGGGAGCGATTCTCAAAAAATGGCGTCGACTGATCTCAAATCCGGCCCTATCTAGTCGGCTCCAGATCTTCTCCCACGAAAGCCCCCGCTTTCTGAGAATCAGAAAAGCACCGGCTAGCTCGTTCAATGAATCCGCGAGCGTCCTACGTTTCTCTATCGGTTCCTCGAGTTCGGCCAGAATCTGCCCGCGAACCATGTCGATATCGATGTCGCCCCTTATGTCACCCCTTTTTGGCACTCTCTCTGTCACCACCTATGGCACCCCATTTGGCATGTCATGGGTGGTGATATAAGGTTTCAACGAGATCTGGAGCCGTCTTTTCGGCTAAAAACAGCAGACGGATCCGCGATTTTTCACCACCCGGTGAGTCGGGTGTGCTTAAACCTTGCTTTTCTCCTCCTCCCGGGAGGACCGTTCCATGTTCTCTGGATCCCCGGCTCCGGATTGGTGGACTTTCTTCGTCCGAAACTACCGGCTGACCCGTCGCCCACTTGAATTTTGACTATTTGTATTCAATCGAATACAATTCTTTCATGATTACCCTCCGGCAGACCGAGACCTTCTCTCGCTGGTTTTCTTCTCTGAAGGATCGGTCTGGACGGGTCCGGATCCTGTCCCGACTGGACCGAATTGCGATGGGGAATTTTGGCGATGTGAAAGCGGTGGGAGAAGGCATTTCGGAGATCCGGATCAGTACGGGCCCCGGCTACCGCCTGTATTTCGTCCGCCGGGAAAAAACGGTGATCCTCCTTCTTTGCGGCGGCAACAAATCGACGCAGGACCGGGACATCGCCCGGGCCAAAGACCTGGCAAAAACACTGGAGTGAGCCATGAAAGAAAAAATCACGGATTTCGATCCCGCGGCCTATCTCGACAGCGAGGAGACCATTGCGGAATATCTGACCGTCACCCTTGAAGAGAACGATCCCGACCTTCTTTTGGCGGCTCTTTCGAACGTGGCCAAAGCCCGGGGAATGGCCCAAATCGCCAAGGATTCCGGTCTCGGGCGGGAAAGCCTCTACAAGGCCCTGACGCCCGGTTCCAAGCCGCGATTCGAGACGATCATGAAGGTGATGCACGCCCTGGGCGTCAAGCTGTCCGCTCACGCCTGACCCTCCGTCTCCAACAGTCCCGTCGCGGATGTCTTCCTGATCGCTCGGCGGTTGAAGAGGCGTTTGAAATGGCCAAATCTGTCAAGGAACATGAAAAAATGGAAAAAGCTCGGGATATTTGACAGGAAGTCCTGAAAAGCGTCCGAGAAATCTAGGCTGGAAAAGGGAAGAAGGTTTCAGTGACCCTCTCTGCCGTCGCCCGAGTCCGGAATAGGTCTGCTCCTTCACAAAGCGATTTCGCCGGAATTCTTTGGGGCTCGGTCCGAACACTCCAGGAATAGGGACGGAAAAAGCCTTCCGGGGCCGCAGTGCCCCTTCTTCGAATCGCGGAAAAGAACCCTGCCGTACTACTGGAAGTCATGGTCGGCTGATTCAAACTGTCCCCCGCTTTCCCGCGACTCCCGTCCGATTCGTGGGGACGGGCCCCAATCCCCCTCGTTCATTGACGACGAGGGAGGGATCTCCGGCTTTGGGCTTTTCCTCCTCGAAATTATTCCGGATGATCCTTCGAATAACATCTCCACGGCTCCGACCTTCTTCTCGCGCTATTTGGTCGATCTTTGTAAGAAATTCGTTGTCAATTCTGATAGAACAATGTTTTTTCACCTCTCCTCCATCCGTTTTTTTGAATGGTCTATCGTGGGACGATGTGATTGTCTCAGGTCGGGACTTTTTAGAAAATTAGGGCACTTATGGAACGATGGGAGTAGATGGGACAAAGAGGAAAAATATGGGATGGGAGAGATAGATCTATGGGATCAGAAGATCTTGATCGGGAAGAAAATTGATAAGGCGAGATAATAAATCGGCGTTTTGGAATCAACATGATTAATGAGAATTTATAGTGATGCGTCTATGGCGTATCGCGACCAGGTTTACGGGTTGAAGGAAAGGGGTGTGCTCATGTTGGGGTAAATGTATTTATCCCCGCTGTGCCGAATGTTCCATGTCGAAGGACAGTTTTTCGTATCGGGCACATGCCCAAGCGATGGGCCAAAACGCTCGTCGCTTTTTTGTTGGAAGGATACTACGGTAAATTCAATGCAGTCTTAAATGGAGTGAGAATCGTGGGCATTTATGGAAAAGTGGCGATCGAGGCCGCAAGTCTTGTGCAAGATCGCAGAGCTTCCCCAACGGAAGCGTGGAGAACAGCCGCCCAGGCCATCGAATCGGAATCGTCCCGAAGGAAGGGATGTCCCCGAAGCACGTTCATTGGCCTTTGCGAATCCGGACGGATAAGAAACATTCCGGCTGGAAACTATGGTGGCCGCCCCGGTTCAAAGAACGCTGAATACGGCGTCAAGATGCTCGATACCTTGTTGAAAAGCCCAAAACTGGCCGAAGATAGGGTCCTTTGGCACGCGATCGGGAACGATGGACTAAGCCCAAACGGTCAGATGGATGTCGTGATTTCACTCTGGAGAGCGGGAAAACTTATTTGATCACATCCCAGTAGTTCGCCGCGACTTGGAGACTTCGGAGAATCACCTATTGTTCAGGGACGGCTTGGTTGTTGACTGAATGATAGGATAAGCCCCAATTCGAATCGAACAGGTTATCTTTCGATTGCTAAAAACTCTCAGGTCATTCTAAAAAGTGTCGAATAAACTGAAGGGCCTGATGGAGTCCTCCCCTAGAAAAGGTATTGTCTGTTTTATCGCTTCCTCCTAAGGGGTTTATCCATCTGTGAGAAAATTGATTCGAGACTGAGGGTCTGCAATTTTATTAGAAAATATGATATGAAAAGTAAGGTTCTTCTAGGTTTTTGAATGCCCTATCAAGGAATAGTTAACAGTTATCTACCAATCTCTCAAGAGCATTAACTAATGCATCAATTGAGTTACGCTTATGCTCATTGAGAGCAGTTCCCGGATTCTTCGTTACTGCTTTTGCAACAATATACTTTGTCTTAGTTTTAAGAGCATCATTAAAGGGCTTCCCTTGATCCTGGAATGTTTTCCGTAGACGGTGTGACCACTTCTCATTTCCCCTAAATTTTGTTGAACTAAGGTTGACGCCTTGTTCATTCATCACTGCATCCTTGTAGATACTTAGCTCGATACAGTCCTCAAACTCAGCTTCTCTCATGCCATGACAATTGATAAATGTACAACTCGCCACAGAGATAAGACCATCCCTTTCTGCCTTTTCATACGCATTACGACCTGCATCATCTCCGTCAAGGAGAGTATGTGTCGCACACAGAAAATTATTTAGCAGTGAAAGCTTATAAGAGAGGTTTCCGGATCCACCAATCGGCTCTATAATTAAAAAATTATTTTTAAGCGCCTTACCTACCTTGTCGTTTAGGATTGGAAGAAGAGCTTTGAGGGCTATGGCATCTTCTTCTCCCTCCACGACAAGAGCATAATTTGCATGTGTAAGATTGTCGGATGCCTTGATACCTAACAATTCTCGAATTGAGGAAATGTTTTTTGCTGGAGTCGCGGCACCATCAGTCACAATAATGTTCGAGTTGATGTTCGCACGATCAACAAAAAGAGGGTTATGTGTCGTGATAATGACTTGGCTGGTTCTAGCTATCGTCTGAATAATGTCGTTTACCTGATGAATTGCCGCAGGATGAAGATGTGACTCGGGTTCTTCAATAGCTAAAATTGAAGCACCACTGCGTGCATTCTGACTTTTAAGAAGTCCAAGTGCTGCAAGGCTCTTGACGCCATCACCTTTATATTCAATATTCGTTGGCGTTCCATCATCTACTACAACATTCACGTTTGTCCGAAGGGAATAACGTCTACGTGTTTCAGAGATTTCAATTGATACAGACTTAATAGTCGGTAGGAATTCCTGCAAAGGACCCTGAACGCGCATCGCTAACTCATTCAGGATGGGTTGCTGAAGCTCTGCAATGGTGGAAAGCGCATCTAAGTATCGCTGGTCCTTCTCTAGGATGCGTAGTTCCTGAGAGAGCATTTCACTTATCAAATCAATAGTATCGTTGCCTGTTCGAATTGCAGGGATGTAATTGAAATAAATTCGATTCGCGATAAAGCGCGCAATAGGAGATGATTTTGATGTCAAAACCTTGGTACCTTTTCCGGATTTTAATAGACGAATATGGGGTTCTTGATCTTTTCCAATCTTAATTTCAATCGGAAGCGATCCATTAAGATTAGAACCAATCTCCTCTCTGAACTCTTGGCATTCCTCTTCGTTAAGAAGGAACTCAAGCTTCAAAATTGTTTGAGCTGCTGAATTTCGATTTTGCAATTGAATTGGAAAATCTCTTTTCCACAAATAAGGACTGTTATTTTCTGAAAACCTCATGGATCTCTTTTGACTGGATTCAGCATGTCTCTGCAAAAGAAGCATCGCAGCCTCAAGTGCGCGAAGAAGATTAGATTTTCCTTCATTATTCTTACCTATGAGGACAGTAACTCCTGAAAAGGAAATTCGGTGTGCAGCAGTAATACTGCGATAGTTTTTAGCAGAGAAATTGAGGAGACGCACAACAACCTCATCTGTAAGTGAAAGGTCTACGGAGGATATGATATTAACTGCACCGTATTGTGATACCAACTAACATATATTGGGCGTAGAGCTTGGTAGATTCTGACCACCTCACAGTACCTTTTGTCAGAATAGAACTACGGATCTGAAAATTCACCAAGAATCATATCATTTTATAAATAGCTTTTGGACTATTTCGTTTTCGTGACGTCGAATATCTCGTCTCCGTCCTCGTAGACGAGTTCCCCTCCGACCTTCTCGACAAGATGGTGGTGTTTTTTCTCTGGGGGGGAGGATCTTCGACTCCCCCTGTAGATTCTTAGTAGAATCTTAGTACGGATTTTCGGATACCTCGCAAGATGACTCCTGTCCTAGTAAATCTGAAACAAGGGTGTGACAGTTCGCCCGGTAGTTTGTGACAGAAAGGACGGTATTTTGTGACACAACGCCCGGAGGGGACGTGACAGAAGGGACGGACGAATCCGGTTTTTCGATCACCACTTTTTCAGCATTGAATTTCGTTTTCCAGTTCGTTTTTTGAGTCAACTCCGTCAAGGCTTTCCGGATCCGGGTTCGGTGCTGTCTCCGAGTTCCCGGGGTTGCTCCCGCTCCCCAAACCCATTCGGCCAGCGTGTCCAATCCAATTAATCGGGGATTTGGTGGAGAACTCATCCACGCCTAAAGCCGCACATGAAGGATCCGTCCAATATCGGAGGCTAATGCCAGGTTTTCAGTCCGATCCACCTTTACGAATCGCCCTCCATCCAATGTTTCTGCCACTCTCCAGTTCACGGCAATACCGATTCTTACTCCATCCGTAATGACTGAGATGAGGTTCATTCCTCCGGCCCAGGCTTCTTCCACGATTTCTTCAACCCGAACTCTGGATAGCCGGACAAGAGCATCCTTCAAGAGGAGGTAATTTTTTTTGCTGTCTTCCCTCTCCAGCATCGTCAATAGTTGCCTGTACGTCGTGAGGATGCCTTTCGCCGGGAAACCTTCCGCCCTGCCCTTGCCGGAAAGGTCCTTTCTCATGGCTTTCCCGATCTCTGTCTTCGGCTCCGGTGGAACCGGCTTTCCGCTTCTCGCTGCCAGTTCAAGAATGGCGAGGAATACCGACTGTTCAAGTTCTCCAAGAACTTCCCAACAAAGGTATCGAACCGTTCTGTCTTTCAGTTGATGATCGATCTGGATTTTTGGCCGATTTTTTCCTCTCACCGAATGGAATAACCCGGCTACGCCAATGGAGGTATCCATTTTTGCGAAATGAAGGGATTCTGTTCTAAAAAGAATCTTCATCGTCCCTTCCCTCCGGATACTTTAGACGGCCGGCACGATCAACGCCCACAGATACTTTCTCTTCACCCTTCCATTTTTTAGGGATCGCAGACATGGGATTAGGATCGAATTCCAATCCAACCTGGCTCCATGAAAAAAATCCCGGATTCTCATCGGTCCAACAGGGATGGAACCCGGAAACATTGAATTTTGACGCGCCAACAGCGACCAAGGATCGGCTTAGATTTCCAACGTCCTTCCCAAAATCGCTTGCCCTCACCTTAGTCAGACCGATAGCCATCCGGACAGCTCCCGGGAGGCCGTTTCCTCCGGCCATGGCTTCGTAGTGTATCCGCTGTCCGAGAGACTCCTTTGAGGAGGCTTGGTTGGTGTGGGCCACTGCGACCAGAGCCGCATTGAACCTGGAGGCGATCTGTTTTTGGAGCAAATCTCCCAGGGCATAAGTCATCGCGTTGTTCAGTTGCTCGATTCCCGAGCACAGCCCGAGAACCGTATCGAGGACGATGAGGTCCGGCCTCATTTTTTCCATTTTCCGGAGAATTTCGCGACCCTTTCCGCTCCAGACCCATTCCCCCTTTCTCTGGCCTCCCTTTTCGACATGGATCCATTCCAGAATCGGGGAAGATGGTTCCAGGGCCATACGGCCCGAAGGAATCTGTCGCGTTCTGTCGTACCAAATCCGGGAAACCTCTTCCTGGTCCGGCCATTCGTTTGAGACATACATGACAGATCCACCCTGGATCGTCGGAAGACCGTAAAAGGACTCACCGGATGCGACAGAAACGGTCATTCCGGTCAGAAAAACGCTTTTTCCCGTTCCCGGTGGACCATAGAGAACAATCGCAATTCCCCGCGGGATCCAGTCCTTTACGATGTGCTCCCGAGGGATTGGTGGAACAAGATCGGCGACATCAAGCGAATGGCTGGATTCCTGTGCGATAGGAGCCACCATCTCACCGACTTTTTTCTGGATTTGCAAAACCTTTTCCGGATCCCGATCCTCAATCGCCTTGACAAGAGAGGCCTCCAGAAGCCTGGCGCGACGAAAGAAAGTTTGTTCTCGCAAAATCCGGGCGTAATGAGGGGCATTCATCGCGGTAGGGACGATCCAGGAGAGGTCGTCGATGTATTCCCGCCGTCCTCCCCCCAGATCGATTCCAGCTTTTTCCATACGGTCGCAAAGCGTCACCGGATCGATGCCGATCCGGTCCTCCCACATTTCCAGCATCGTTCTATAAATCTGCTGGTGAAACTGAAGATCGAAATCCTCTGGGGTCAAAACTTCCCGCTCAAGGACGGAATTGTCCAGAAGGAGCGATCCGAGAAAGGATCTTTCAGCGTCTAGTTTATTGGGCAGGGTCCGTAAGACATCCATGGGTCGTCTGGCCTTGGTGGAGGCAGTCATTTTACGCCTCCTTCAAGGCGCTTCTTGAAATCAAGGACACTTTGACGGGGACATCGCCATTCCGCATGGGACCTGGGAGAGGTTTTGAACATTCCAGGAGGAAGGCAATCCCACTGGCGACGCTTGATTCTACAGCGGATTGTATCCTCTGAAACGCCCAAATAATCGGCTATACCACGGATTCCAAGAAGCATCGGGGGTTCAAGTTCGTAATTCATCTTCCACCCCTTTCAGTAGACTTTCTTGGACGCCCAGGACGTTTTGTGGAAACTGAAGATGGAGATGGATGGCAGGCCTAGCTTTGTTCGTTGTCAGGAAACAAATAGGCGGCAAGATCGTCAATAGTGACGTACATTTGCCCGTATTCGTCCTTTCTGACCCTTAGATCGAGCTTTCCTTCCTGAATTCGACGAAAAAGACGAGAATAAGACACGCCAATGAGCTTCCCGGCATCGATGAGACCGATTCGTTGACGAGGGTGGAACATTGCTCGAATCCGTGCGGGACCAGACAAATCAAGCAGTTCTGGTGTAGAATTCATGAGTCCATCCTTTCGTTTGCCCGCTCCTGCCTGGCTAGACTTGAGGGGCTGTTGGGTGGATTCTGGCGCCTCGGTGTTCTAGCACCAGGCGCCTTTTCTTTTTAGCAAACGCTTCGCTGAAAACAGATGAACAGTACAGCGTAAGCATTCATAGCTTACAATATGAACAAAAAAAATCAAGAGGCCTTTACCGAAAAAATCTAGCCGAAGGCCAAAAAAATAAAAAGGGCGCTTGCATATTCGGCGCTCGCTAGGGAGCCACTAACATGAAAACAACTCGGAACGTAAACAACATGCCAAACAGCGCCGAAATCGACGCCGCGTTCGACCAATACGCCGCTGCGGCCGGGCGCGTCCTTTATAGCTGGAACCTTCTACATGAAACTCTAGGGCAATTGTTCTATGCGGTTATAGGGGGCAATCAAGCGCAGATCATGGCTGTCTGGTATTCGATAAAAAATGATCGCAACCAACGCGAAATGCTGAAAGCAGCTGTAGCCGAGAAAAAGGAAGCTGATTGGCCACAAAAACCGGACAGAACTCCGATTTACAAATATTCCGATGAAATAAAGTGGCTACTAAAAAGGGCCGACGACCTCGCCATTAAACGAGATGACGCCATTCATGCGCCCGCCTCTCTCCTCCTCAACACCACAAAAGAGCCGAGCGCTGAGATGGAACCATGGATCGCATATGGGCATCCCCGAGCCAAGAGCCTTAGCGGAAAGAAGCTCCTAGAGGAATTCAACTATTACGAGAATATGGCGCTCACACTGATTGAATATTGTGTCGCCATTACGAATGCACTGAACTTTCCAGAGACAAATGGAATACCTGAAAAACCTCTTTTGCCAACTCGCGGGCAGAAAAAAAACCACCTAAATCGGCCCCGCCGATGAACGACCAGAAAACGGTTTCGGCGTCAGGGAGAATTTCGCCAGAAATATCGAAATCCGTTGACATTTCTTTCATCTTTGGGTCGTTCATATGCGTTCCTTAAGTATATTATTCCGAAATTTTGAGGCTGGATAAATTTCCTCAAGCCGAATTTTGGCGGCAACGGGATTCACATCAAAAAATTCCGAGAGACAGAGAATAGCCTCCTCTCTCTTTTTTGGTTCGAGATGTGGAACTTGCGAGTAGGTCTTCTCATTTTTCGGCGATTCGAAAAAAGGGGCCACCGATATTTCCAGCAAGCCAAAGGGCATCAGGAGCGCCCCGATTGCCTTGTTGGCCTGATGTTCCCACCATTGTCCACTGTAATTTGAAGGCTTCCCTGACGTATACGACAGATCCCTGCAAAGGACGGTCCGGGTTCCATCTTCTTGTGTTTCGAGATCGGCATCAAATCGATCAGCGGAAGTTTTATTGAAATGGCTCTGGAAGAGGTCTGTATGAAAGAGGATGTGGCCAGCTTCGTGGGCGATGGTGGTGGCGATGCGTCTTTCGGAGATTTTATCTTCGGTACTGGAAAGGAATGCAGCCAAGACCACTTTTTCTGGCCCTGACGGACCAAACTTTGTGTAGCCAAGAATTCCGTCCGGGAGATCTTCGTACTCTGGAGAGAGACCGAACTTTTTTTCAAGAAACCGTTCGATCCGAATTGGGGAGGGATTGTCCGGATAAAGCCCTACACTCTTGAGAGCAGTTTCGCAAACGGCTTCGATTTCCTTTTGCTCAAAATAGAGGGCTTCTTCAAAAGGGCCGGATTTCGCCGGATACTTCCTCAATCGTCCTCCTTGCGACCTTCTTCCTTCTTTTCCGCCATTCGGATTATCTCTTCGGGGGAGATTTTTTTGTCGGCAAGTTTTCTCAGGGCGATGCCGTAGGCGGGGCTATCTTTTGCGAGTTTCTTGAGTTCGGAAACTGGAACTCTTGTGTCGTAAGAACGAAGTTCTTTGGGAGAAATTCCGAGTATTTCAGCTATTTTTTCCAGGACATCTTCAGACGGGTAGCGCCGTCCGAGTTCGATATCGGAAACAAAGGGGGCGGAAAGGTTCAACCTTTTCGCGAACTCCCGCAACGAGAGGTCGTTCTTCTCTCTCAGCTCTCTTATATATTCACCAAGAGTTTTCATAAGATGTAAGCTTATCAAGCGTGGAAATATTGTCAATAGAACATACAAAGTGGATTGGTCCGGATTACACCAACGAATCAAAGGGCAATGCTAGGCAATAAGACAACGCGAAATGGCCGAAAAAAGGGATTTTAGGGGAATTTTCTTGCCGGGATATTGCCGGGATGAGAAGGCAAAAATTGGCAAAAACAAGCAAAAGGAAGCAATGTGATGAATCTCTGATTTTGGCTCTGGTTCTGGAAGAAACTGGAGCGGGAAACGGGATTCGAACCCGCGACCCTCGCCTTGGCAAGGAACACAATAGCGGTTCTGTCTATGTGTGATGGAGAGTTAAATAGTGTGATTTATTCTTAGAGGAAGATATGTTAGAAGAGGTTTTCTAAATTGCTTGAGTGTGAATGAAAATGATCTTTTTTGACCTTGAACGGACACTGGATTCAATATTTTTAGAAATAATATTCGGGGACCAACAAGTATTGTTCCTGGCTCAGTTTGAAGCCGTTATGTAAAGAGGCAGGGTTCATTCATTTCAAAACTCCACTTCCACCAAGTTGGACCCAAATTTCGGGCAGGTCATTTGGACGCAACTCAATGTCGAAAAATGCGTACCAGATGACAATGGAAAGTTCAATTTCTGGATGAAGAGTCAATGCGCAGGAGCGCAATTACCCATATGGTCAGATTCAACTGCCATGGCAATGCTTGTACTTCCTGCCTGACCCGCATGGGCAGAGTTCATTTCTACCGACTTTCGTGTGTTTTCTCTTTACTGGAGGAGAAGTTTGACGTTCAGCGAGAAGGTTTTTATAAAATTCTGGGATCTCTAATTGTACCTGAGGAGGAGCCCCATTTTGACGAAGATCAGCTATTATGGCTCTTTGATTTCTTAGCTCAAGTCGATGTTCTGGACTTAACCCACCTTCATATTGGGCTAGATAAGCCATTTCCCTATCGGCTCGGTCGAACTCACCACAGTAGGCTAGCACAACCGCGTATAAACTTCGGATAGGTACTACATAAGCTGCCAGACCATACCCATGAACTGTTGGAATCAGGTTGGATTCTAATAATTGCCTCGCACCTAAGAAATCATTATTACTTAAGAACTCTTCTACTAAGTCCTGACCGACGCGAATTAATGACTGGTGTGCATGAGCAAGATCATAGAACTTCATTGCATGAATACGTAAAAACGGCGATATTTTTCCAATCCGTTGTAAAACTTGTGCGTGGAGATCTAACGTATCAGCAAGATGTTTCAGGTCATCAGTAAGAGTCAGTCCGTCATTGAGGAGTGGCCTTAATTCTATTGGATTCCTAGCTAAAACGTCATCAGGAGTGATGCCAATCAGACCGTAATATTCATCGATAAGCTTTTTAGTCTCTTTCTCGGCAAAATGGAATCTT
Organism: Nitrospirota bacterium; assembly: GCA_021829515.1. The sequence continues at coordinate 15,029 of JAKBPM010000018.1, forward strand.
CCAAGCTTGAACATTGCCAGTGCACGATTGTACCGAAAAATACGTTTGTGGGGAGCACCGTCGGGGAGACGCGCCTCTATCTCTTTGATTATCTTAATAACTCCCTTAAAATCATCTATATTCGAAAGGGCAATCATTTGTTTCATAGCCCACACAAGCCATTCTTTTTCACTAAAATCGTGTCTATCTAGCACTTCCTTCATTGCGGCAATTCTCTTAAGCGATTGATTGAGATTTCCTTCTTTCAGGTCATGAAGGACGAGGCCATCCAATGCCCAAAACTGTGCGGAAGGGGAAGAGTTTTCGTCTTGGGTTATTGAGACCAGGAAATGTTCTATTTCAGGCCAAACTCCCATCTCGTGAAATAATTCGTCGTTTGCCAGATCCACCAAAACCATGAACTCCCCAATCTGACCCAAAGTTCTTACCAAAAGCGAAACTTTTGAAATACTCCAATCTCTTTTGAGAGACGCAACGATGACTTCACGTAGAGTGCTCCTAACTTTGAGTTCAAATTCTTCCCCCATCTGAGCTAGATGCATTTGTCCAAGAATTCTGACGGAATCATGGATCTTGATAAGACCGTTACTAAAAAGATCTGTCATTCCAGTTCGAGAAAGAGCCCGAAGTCTTGCTGTTGCATCGCGTAGATCAAGATCAAGGGCTCCTTGTAGTAACTGTTTTGCCTCTTCATGCTTTAAAGGAACGTCGACCAAGCTTAAGATTGAGACTGTTTCTTTCACCTGATCTGGGAATGTCTCGAATACCCTTTGAAGAATGATTCCCTGGCTGGTTGTAACCACATGTGTCTGTTTCTCTATTTCAGAACAGAACTTTGTGATCGAACCTCCATATGCATTAGAAGCGATCTCAATAGCACTCTCCACATATAATGGAAGCCCCCCTGTCAACCGCGCAAGACGTTCACAGTCGCGATAGTCAGCAAAGCAACCCTTCTCAGCAACCACGGAAGCAATTGTGTCCTCATTCCATCCAGCGAGTGATATTGCCTTCACATCCAGTAATGCTTCAAGCTCTTCGACCACTGCGCCAGGTTGGCAGAGAATGAGAAAATGTATGTTGGAGGCTCGATCTGTGATTAACTTAAGGTCAGAAGCCTGTAGTCTGTGAGCATTGTCTATAACCATGGTTACCTTCAGACCTTCCTGCGCAAAATGGGCGCTCAGCGTCCCAAGCATATCCAATCCTGATGCTCCAGGCAGGATAATCTCACCGAGCTTCCCACTGGATCGACCAAATATCCTGACAGTCAGCTCGCGAGTGAGAGCTGATGCCAATGCCGAACCAGGCGTATCACCGATATCGAAATACGCCACATGGTTTGTATCGTGCGTTGCAGCTTCGGCAACCCAGGCAGTTTTCCCTGCCCCAGAGAAACCGACAATGATTCTCACATGAGCGTCGCTCGTGAGGGGGGGTTCGTCGATTTGAGAACGATAGAATCTTGGCGGTTCAGGGAAGTCTTGCATCTGGATCAGGAACTGCTCAAAGAGTTCTGGAAGTTCATCTCGGGTAAATTGATGTTTTTCGCGAGGAAGAGAACCAGATGCAGCCAACATAACAACACCCGCAAGCTTCCAAGCCAGCGTTTCTGGTTTCAGAACAGCAAATTGTAAACGAGAAGCTAGTGCGCAGCATTCAGTGAATGCCTCGGGGACACCCCTTGGTGGGCAAGGGATCACTGAATCAGTAGGTTCTTTGCGATCTGGCCAAATTAGGTCGACATCAACTGGCCAAGTTTTCGACTTAAATAATTCGAGAAGACTTTTAGCAGGTGAGGCATTTGAAGCGATCACAAATTTCGGATCTTTTGGGCGATTCCCTTGTTCGTGCAGATTTCTGATCATCTCGAAGCGAGAAAGGGCATCCGATATATCCTGATTCGAAAGGCTGTGTTGGCGGGTCTTAACCTGTATATAAATCCATTGATCGGGTAGCCTGACTTCCACATCTTCGTCCCTCTCAACGATTACTGCGGTAGCCCCTGTCTCCTGAGCTCTCAAGAGACAGATGGTCGCATATAGATGCTGGTAAAGAAATCCCCGATGGACGGCTTCTATACGTACTAACTGTCGCTCATCAAGCACTTTCACCTCGCCCACTTCTTCCCTTGATGATAAGTTGCTTCCCTTTACCATTGTAGAACCCCCATTTTCCGGACGCGTTATCCCCGCATACTCTACTCTAAGGAGAACAGGGTGAACAATTTAACAGACACTCTTATCAATTGGTACCAAATCGGCCGCAGCTCAGCCTAATGTGCAGGACTGCCGCCTAATCGTCAACGTCGTCAAATATGCCTCGGGTCTGAACTTGTGTAGGTTCAGGAGTTTTAATGTCTCCAAAGGTCCTTACTGGTCGGTTCTTTTCAGGCTCTTTTTCGATTTCCTCAGCGATCCATTGTTCGATAGATTGTATCTCCTCATCAACTATGCTAAAAATTGCAGGTTCTTGAGCAAATTCTTGTTTCAGCGACAAGAATGAGTCGATTAGTGGCTGCATGTACTCGTCAGGGGGCTTGATCTGAGTTGCGATTGGACTCCCAAGGTCAGTCTTATGTCAGAAAGCCTAGGTAACACCTCAAATCGAATTCGTTCACGAAACTCGGAAAGCTCGGCCGCAGTGAAAGCACTTTGAATCCGACGACTTTGAAGGGCATAAAAATCTTCCCCTCGAATTAGATCACATTCCGGGATTGTTTTTATAATTCTCTTTGATTAATCTGGGCTTTAGGCTTTCATGATCAAGAGTAATTTTCTGAACTCTCATCGATAACTCGATCTTTTCCTTTCTTCTCAGGGCTCTTTCCAAAAGAGACCTTCCAAATCTTTGATTTGCCGCCCTAAAATACTGACTTGCTCGCTCAACCCATCGAATTGTATTCCGAACCCACGCAATTTCTGCTCCAATTCGATCAAGCGTACTCCCAATTTCTGATCGTGATCTGCGTATTCTTTCGAGAGCCTTTCCAATGCAGCGAGTAACATATTCTCGATCTCCGTCATTTTCTTCTACTCCTTTCTGCATGGGAAGATTGGCCCATTCACTACCGGTTGGCAGGAGGTCCACCCTGGGGAAGTAATCATCAGATAATGGCTTCCATCTGGAAACCACATCTCCCTGATCTCGGTCCCCCATAGTGGGAAGGGAATAAATTTTCCTAGCGTTATCATCACCCCAAAAATAAATATCCCCACGATCAAAATCGTCCAGAAGAGCAAGCGATTCGTTTTCCGAACTTGGGTTAATATCATGGCCCCTGAACTTTCTCCCTTTGCGCTGGAACCGGCTTTCAATGTAGCGACGCCTTTTTGCGGATTCACGCTCATATTCTTCCCTTTTTTCTCTAGTTCTTCTGTCTTGTTCTTCCTGTGAGTCTCCTTCAAATCCTTTGATTGGGACTTCCAGTGACTCTGGAGATATGAAAGTCTCGGAATATATGGGGCCTCGGAGCCTGAGCTTCTGTCCTTTTCTGTCTTCGATGGAAATATACTCCGATCCTTTCCGAGTGACCTTGTATCCCCCTCCAATCAATACCTCCATGAGTTGGTCTCGATTTTTAATTTTCCCTGTTCCAATCATCTCCGTAAAAAAATGTCCAACTTGGCGTTGCTGCTCCTTCTTGTCTGACGGAAGATCTGCCGGAAGCGTAAAAACCCGTTTTAAAGCTGGATCAGTTGGATCAGAAAAGCCAAATATCGCATTCGTGAGATTTTGCCAAGCTTTGAAACGAGGACGGTCGACTCGGTCGAAATATGTCGGGAATCGTTTTCCTGTTCCAAGATCCACATTCGGCACGACAAAATGAAGTTCAATTCTTCCTTTTTCTTCATGCCGCACCCAAAAGACAGAAAGCCGATCATCATCAAGGCCGGTCTTTATCATGGATTCAAACGAATCCATGACCGATTCTATGATTTCCTGTGAAATTTCCTCCGGATGTTCAGAAAATGATAAGCATCCCGACGTATATTTCTGGCTAAACGGCAGACCAGAAATAAGCTTCTTCGTAAGCTCAAGGCTCCCTCGTAAAACTTTCGCAGGAGGATTCCGAAGAAATTGTGCATAATCGGATTCGCCCAGTTTTGGAAGTGAACCATTTTTTCGACAGCCGACGGGGCCGAGGAGATAGTCAATCCCGCTCGCCTTTCCCCCTCCTCTTGCAAAAATTTTGCACAACATCCGACATCTCTCTTTCAATGGACGTCAACCCGGCCAAAAAGCGGACGATATAAATCGCTTTTCCTTCCACCCTAGCCACATTAAATACTCGGGCAATTTGGTTGAGATTATTGCCAACTCTGGCAAATTGCTGAATCAAAGGATTTATGTCCTCATTTTTCCTGTCCTTCTTTGGGCATTCTCCTAGCCCTCTCTCCCTTAGGTAACGGGATAGAGCCGTTTTTCCAGCCCGTCCTCGTAACGCTTCATGCTCAGAATCGGATAAAAAAACTCTGACAGAACAGATACGAAGAACCTTGTTTGTTCCAGACGATGATCGTGAATGGCGAGCCATCATTTTTCCTTTCCGGGGGTTCAAAGGGGGTATTACCCCCTTGCCAGTCACAACACACCCCTTTGGGGTGGCATGTTGTGTGACCTGGCTTAAACCAAAAACGACCCAAAATGTTCAAACACAATCCTTCGGAGAGGATTCAATAAAACGAGAAATAATCCTCAGGAGAAATCCCTCCAAAGGGGGAATGGAGACTATAAGGAAATTGCCTTGCGGGTCCCGTCTCGGATGATTTCCTCAACCACTCTGCGGGGAATCCGAACCGCACGACCGATATGGACCACCTCGATACTTCGATCAAAGATCCACCGCCTTATCGTGGAGGGCTTGATTCTG
>JAKBPM010000019.1 GCA_021829515.1 Nitrospirota bacterium
GGTGCCGGGAAAGAACAGGCCTCTTTAGTAGGCACGTTTCAAGCAAGGGGGAAAGGTTGTCATTTTTTGCCAGAATGTTCGGTTTTCTTTCCCAGGATCTGGCGATTGATCTCGGAACCGCCAATACACTGGTTTATGTTCGGGGTAAGGGTATCGTCATCAATGAGCCTTCGATTGTTGCCATAGACCAGAAAACCAATATGATTCTGGCGATTGGCCAGGAAGCGAAGAAAATGCTGGGCCGTACACCGGGAAACATCATCGCGATTCGTCCCATGAGAAATGGTGTCATTGATAATCCCGATGTTGCCCAGCAGATGATTGCCCACTTTATCAATCAGGTACACCAGAGATCGACCTTTGTTCGCCCAAGGATGGTGATCTGTATCCCCTCCCGGATCTCCCAGGTGGAGCAGCGGGCGGTGAAGGATGCGGCCCGCCTGGCCGGAGCCCGTGAGGTTTATCTGATCGAGGAGCCTCTGGCTGCGGCGATTGGAGCGGGTCTACCCATTATGGAGCCCTCAGGGAACATGGTGATCGATATCGGTGGTGGAACAACCGATGTGGCGATCATTTCTCTCGGCGGGATTGTTTACAGCGAATCGATCAAGGTTGCAGGTGACAGGATGGATGAAGATATCATCCAGTACATCAAGAAAAAACATAACCTCCTGATTGGCGATGCCATGGGCGAGAGGATCAAGATCGAGGTCGGGTCTGCAATTGCCGAAACGGAAGAGCGCACCATGGTGATCAAGGGCAGGGATATCATCAAGGGACTTCCGAAGACAGTCAAGATCACCGATGGAGAAATTCGGGAAGCCCTCTCCGATACGATCAGCCGCATTGTCCAGACGGTTCAGAAAACCCTTGAGAATACTCCTCCGGAACTTTCCGCCGATATTATTGACAGGGGGATTGTTCTCACAGGAGGAGGCTCGATGCTCCGCGGTCTTGATAAAAGACTTCGTGAAGAGATATGTCTTCCGATCATCACTGTGGACAATCCGCTTCAGACGGTGGTCATGGGAACCGGAAAAACTCTTGAGGAGCTTGAAGTGTTGAGGAAGGTTTCCATAGGGGGCTGATCTTTGGAAAAGCCTCGACTCCAGGGGAAACCGCCAAGAATACTGGTTCCTTTTTTGATTGTCCTGCTTGTTGTTTTGGTGATCCTCGGTTTTTACCCAAGACTCTTTCGGGCGATGTTTGTGACAGCTCCTGAAAGCCTGTTCGGCGGTTTTTTATCGGGAGTCTCATCCGGATCCCGGCAAGCAGGCTCTCTTTGGAGCAATTATCTTGACCTTGTAGCGGTGAAGAAAGAAAACGAAGGGCTGAAGAAAGAGATTGCCCTCCTGTCCCGCAGGCTTTATCAATCGAGGGACCTGTTTTTTCAAAATGCCCAGATGAGGGCTCTTCTCTCTCTTAGAAATCGGGTTGTGACGCCGGGCACATCCTGCAGTGTCATGGCGATCAATCCCACTTCTGGCCACAGGACATTTCTTCTGGATTGCGGGTCGGCTGATGGTATCAAAGAGAAATCCGGCGTCGTTGGCTCTTTTGGTGTATTGGGTTATGTCGTCCGGGTTTTTCCGCATTTCAGTCAGGTCCTGTGGATTGAGGACACTTATTTTGCTTTGGAAGCCAGGATCCCGGGAATCCCTGATTCTGGTATCATTCACGGGCAGGGGCAGGGCAAGAGCCTGCGTTTGAAATATCTCCCGATCCTGGCAGCTGTTAAGGTTGGTGACCCTGTTGAAACAACTGGTGAGGATGGCATATTCCCTCAGGGCGTTCCCATTGGAAGTGTTCGAGCGGTTGGAAAAAGGGAAAAGATGCTGTTCCATCAGGTTCAGGTTGTACCTTCAGAGCATTTGAATGATCTTCATTATGTATATGTTTTTTCGCCGGAGCATCATTGGTCGGATCATCAGCTTGTTGGTGCCCAGCCTAAATGAGATGGTTTTACCGGGTTCTGCTCCTTTTGATTCTGTTGCTGTTGTCTTCTGTTGTTGCACTGAAATGGCCTCCTCTTTTGTGGATTGACTGGCTGGTTCCGATCTTGTTTTTTGGACTTCGAAATACCCCCCTGCTGGCGGCAATTGCCTGCGCGGTTCTGATGGGGACGGTGTTGACACTGTTTTCGATGGATCCGATGTTTGAGCTTGTCGCAAAGTCAGTTCTGGTTTCGATTTTAATTGTATGGCTGTTCCCCCTGATCCAGTGGAACCATCCCAAAAATGCGCTGGTTGCCTGGTGGGGGGTATTGATGATGGATGGGTTTGCTTCCGTGATGCTGCCGCACCTTCTGGGGCATGGAGCTCCCGAAGTCGGGCAGGCCCCCGATTGGATGCGCCTGTTGGCAACCGGAATCCTAGGATCTCTTTTTGTGGGAATATTGTATGGATCAGGGCAGCTTGGTTTTTCCAGGCTTGAATCCGTGTCCAAGAAATTGGTCAGATAATCCCTGTTCGTTCCCGATCAGAGAACTTCATTAGGAAAAAGACCCATCCCTGGATGTTTTGGGAAGAAGAATCCTTTCTGACATTCCTGTGAGGGTGGTGTGTGAAGTCGTTTCAGGGATTACCCTTTACCGGGCGAAGGCCCATGGTTCTTAGAGAAGATGCTCCCGCTCTGGGACTTTCAGGGGACAGCCTTCTTTTTAAGCTTCCCAAAACTCCTCAGGGCAGGTTCAGGATCCTCCTTGTCCTTATCGGAGTGGGTGTTGCCGTTCTCCTCCTTCGACTTTTTACCGTCCAGATCACCGAGCATGAAAAATACCTCCGATTGGCCAATGGAAACATCCTGAGAATTGTCCCCCTTCCTCCCCTTCGTGGTCCTATCCTCGACCGAAATGGGGAGATTCTTGTCAGCAATAACATGAATTTCGCTGTTTCCCTTATTCAATACGGACTTAAAGGTAATGAAGACCAGATCATGGACCGACTTTCCCGGGATCTGGGTGTGCCGGTGTCCGAGATTGAGGACACCTTCGACAAGGTCAGGGATATCCTTCCTCCGTACCTCCCCATTCCCCTTCTGACCCATTTGACGATTGCCCAGCTCGCGAGAGTCCAGATGGATCTCTGGCGGCTTCATGGCGTTGTGATCCAGGCCATTCCCGATCGCCGTTATACAAAGGGGGATCTGGCTGCCCACATGCTGGGATATGTCGGCTCGCTATCCGTCGCAGACATGAAAAGTTCTTATGCCCGCCATTTTCCACCGGGGACCGGAATAGGGAAAACAGGTTTGGAAAAGGAGTATGACTCTCTTCTGCAGGGAACTCCCGGGGAAGACCGAAATCTGGTGGATTCCCAGGGGGATGTCATCAAAAAGCTGTCTCCGACTTTGCCGACGGAAGGACATGCTCTTCGCCTGACAATTGACTGGCGCCTCCAGAAGGTTGCTGAAGATGCACTGGGTGACAGGAAAGGTGCTGTTGTGGCGCTTGACCCCAGGAATGGACAGGTGCTTGTGATGGCCAGCCACCCGTCCTATGATCCCAATCTGGTTTCAGGAACCATGTCTCGCCATTTGTGGGCAACGCTCCTTTCGGATCCCAGAACACCCCTTTCGAACCGCGGCGTTCAGGGAACTTACCCTCCCGGCTCTGTCTTTAAAATCGTGACGACGATGGCAGGGCTGGATTCCGGCGCGATTGATCCATCCCGAGAGTTTTACTGCAATGGGATTCTGCACCTCCATGGATGGGATTTTCATGACTGGAAAAAGGGAGGGCATGGTCATATTTATCTGAAGCAGGCGATCATGCAGTCTTGCGATATCTTTTTTTATCGTGCGGGAATGGCGATTGGACCGGACCGGATGGCAGCTTATGCGAGAACGTTTGGTTTGGGAGAGAAGACAGGAATTGACTTGCCATCCGAGGCTTCTGGCCTTGTTCCGGACCGGAAGTGGAAGAAGAAGCGATTCAACCAGCCCTGGTATCCTGGGGAGAGTCTGCCGTTTGCGATCGGGCAAGGTTACCTGACGGTAACCCCTCTTCAAATGGCTCGCCTGATGGCGGTTGTGGCAAACCAGGGGACTCTTGTGACACCCCATCTTTTACTTGATGCCAGCGGCTCCTCCGTCCGGACGGTACCTACTGGTCTTCCGCTTGACCATTTCGAGCCGGTTCGGGAAGGGTTATGGGAGGTGGTCAACAATCCGTCCGGGACCGGACGACCCGTTAAGATGAAGGAAATGGAAATAGCGGGAAAAACAGGAACCGCTCAGGTGATTTCCAATCGGGGGCCAAGTGGTCCTGGCCATCACAAGATTCGGGCACACTCCTGGTTCGTGGGATTTGCCCCCTTCGCCGCTCCCAAAATCGTTGTTGCCGTTTTGATTGAAAACGGAGGGGATGGAGGGGATACCGCCGGTCCGGTCGCGAGGCAGGTCTTCAAGCTATTTTATGAAGACTACATCAAGGGAGCTGCCCCGGCTCCTGTTACAGGAGCCCAAAAGTGAGAACAGGGTTGCCCGTTTCTTATATCCTCCGTTCCAACAGTACTTTTTTGGGCGTGATCCTTGTCATGATTTCCCTTGGACTCTTGACCCAATACTCGATCGACTGGCATCTGGCCTTGAAACAGGGCGTCTGGGCGATTGTGGGAATTGCCCTGTTCTGGATTTGCCTGATGGTTCCCTATAAGACATTTTTACAGAAAAGTCCTTATATTTATTCGGTTCTCTTTATCTTGCTGATCCTTGTTCGTCTGGTGGGCCATGAAAGCCATGGGGCGAGGCGATGGCTTGGGATGGGGCCGATCATGATCCAGCCATCCGAGTTTATGAAGCTGGCCTTGCTGTTTATGCTGATCTACCTCTTTGCACGGGAGCCTTCCTTTGAGGGATTGCGGGTAGACAGGATCCTTCTGGCTTTTCTCCTGACATTGCTTCCTGCCTATCTCATTTCAAAACAGCCAGATCTGGGAACAGCCCTGGGATTGATCTTCACACTCGCGATCTTTCTCGTTCTGCGAGGGATCAGGGCACATACGTTTTTCCTGACAGCGCTGGCATCTGTGACGGCACTTCCCATTGCATGGCAACTGATCTGGACACACCTCCATTCTTTCCAGAAGGACAGAATCAGGACATTTCTGAATCCGGAAGCCGATCCGATGGGGCTTGGTTATCATACGTTGCAATCGATGGTGGCGGTCGGCTCGGGAGGTTTATGGGGGCAGGGAATCCATGGGGCAACCCAGGTCAAGTTCCGGTATCTTCCCGGCGCTTCGACGGACTTTGCCTTTGCCGTTTTTTCAGAGGAATGGGGTTTTTTAGGGGCTCTTTTTTTGATTGCCCTGAATATGCTGATTTTGTGGTTCGGCTTTGAAACAGCCATGACTGCAAGTGATCCAAAAGGGTTTTATCTGGCAGCCGGGTTGACAGGTGTATTTGGCGTCAGTTTTTTGATCAACGCCGGGATGGTGGTGGGTGTCTTGCCGGTGGTGGGAATTCCCATGCCATTTATGAGTTATGGCGGTTCCGCTCTTTTGATGACAATGGTTGGACTGGCATTGATCCTGAATGTTCGATTGAGGGAATGCGGATAATTCGCTTTGCGGCCAGAGGATAGGGACAAGATTCCTTTCTTCTGTCGCAAGATAATCTGTGGTAATGAGGAAATTGGTTTTTATTGATCAAATCCAAAGAAAGGTTCTGGTGGCTTCATGATGCAAAAAATTTTAATCCATGTAACGAATGAAGAAACGAAGGTTGCATTGATGGAGGACAATCATCTGGCAGAGTTTTTCTTTGAAAGGAAACGTTCAGCCGGTATTGTCGGAAATATATACAAGGGAAGGGTTGGCAAGGTCCTTCCGGGAATGCAGGCCGCTTTTGTCGACATTGGTCTTGAGAAGGCCGCTTTTTTGTATGTGGATGATATCTTTGTCGAGGGAAGTGACGCGGTTCCGGAAACCATGGAGATTGAAAAGCCTGTTGCTCCGGAAGTTTCGGAAGTTCCCGCCGAGGAGCAGGCGAATCATCATGAGCCGGCCAAAAAGCATGTCAAGAAATCCATCGAGGAAATCCTGGTTGAAGGGCAGGAGATTCTTCTCCAGCTGACAAAGGAGCCGATCAGTACAAAAGGCCCCCGATCAACAAGCTATATCAGTTTGCCTGGTCGATATCTTGTCTATATGCCTCAGGTCAATCATGTGGGAGTCTCGAGAAGGATTACGGATGAGGATGAGCGCAATCGCCTAAAGGAATTGGTCAACAATTACAGGAATGAAAAGGGTGGATTCATCATTCGGACTGTTGCAGAAGGAATGACCGAAGCGGAAGCCCAGTCCGACATGGTCTTCCTCGAACTTCTTTGGCAGGACATTCTGGCAAAAAGTGCCCAGATCAAGGCTCCTTCCTTGGTTAGGGAAGATCTGGATGTCGTTTTCAGGACGATCAGGGATTATCTGACTCCGGAGGTGGATTCCCTTATCATTGATGATCGGAAGCAGTATGAACGGATCAAGGAGTTTGCATCCCTGTACCTTCCGGATTATGCCGACAGGATCAAATTTTGGGAGGGGGAGAAGCCCCTCTTTACCGAATATGATGTCGACCGGCAGCTTTCAAAGGCTATGGAGAAGAAGGTATGGCTCAAGTCAGGCGGTTATCTGGTGATTGACAGGGCCGAGGCGCTGACGGTGATTGACGTCAATACAGGCCGTTTTGTTGGCGGCAATGACCCGGAAGAAACGATTCTTCAGACAAATGTCGAGGCTGTTACAGAAATCGCAAGACAGATCCGGCTCAGAAATGTGGGTGGGATCATTATTATCGACTTTATTGACATGGAAAAGGAAAAAAACAGGGAGCGCGTTTTTCAGGGATTGCAGGAGGCTCTGTCCAGAGACAAGGCCCGAACGAATGCACTTAAGATTTCGGATCTGGGACTGGTGGAAATGTCGAGAAAACGGGTCAGGGAAGACCTTGTTCACCTGTTGGGAGAGACTTGTGCCTACTGTGAAGGGAAAGGGTATACGAAATCCCTGAGAACGATCATCTACGAGATTCTGGAAGAACTCAGGCATGTTCCCGTCGGATCAAGACAGCCAGGAAAAGATCGAAAGGTGGTTTTGTACGTTCATCCTGATGTTCAGGTGGCGCTTCAGGAAGAAGAAAGGGATTTCCTTGTGGCTGTTGAGAAAAAGATCAACCGTCAGGTGATTGTCAAGAGTGATCCACTCTCCCACATAGAAGAGTTTTCAGTGATCGCGCCCTGATCGACAACCCGTTATGGAGAGTTCACCCCATCGATCCGTTCATGGGGTGAACTCTCCACCTTCTGTTGGTCGGTTTACAGAAGAATCCCGTTTTCGAGAAACAGGAACCCTGAAAAAGCTTGTCCGAAAAGAATAAAGAGAAGTGCGACATATAAAAGGCCGGTTGCTGCTTGAGTGGCGTGCATCTTGACCGTCTTGAGGGACAAGACCGAAATGACAATTCCTCCGATAATCCCAAGAAGAAGTCTCCCCCATACATAAAGTCCCTGAAACGATTCAAGCTTCAGTGCCTGCGCAAAATCCGGACTGACCTTGAGATCGTAAGCTGTTTCAAGAATAGTGACTCCTGATACAAAGAACATGACCCAGACCATAATTCTGGTGAGAAACAGAAGCGGTTCAATGGGCAGTGTCGGGTTGGTCAGATAGAAATGACCCATATTCATGGCAAGAAGGACAACTCCCAGCAAAAAGGCTGAACTGAGGAAAGAGAAGACGACCAGAAGGTTCTTGGGTGACGGAGACCAATCGGGAAGCAGAGCAAGGATGAGGCATGAAAGGGAAATAAGGTGCAGAAGTGCCGCAACCGTGCCGATCTGACGGGATCGGGGTTGCTGATTTTTCCAATTACCGAAATAAACGATGACATTGTAGAGGATCAGGACAAGAATCCCGGCGGTAAGAAAGAGGACTGAGAGATTGCCCACATGGCGATAGTCTTCCGAGAGGAGTCCCGTATAGGTTGTTGGGCCCATAAAGAAAAGTGCCATCCCGGACAGGATCAGGAAAATTGTTCCGTGAAGCCGGTAAAAGGTTCTGCTGACCCTGTCGAATCGATTCATGAACGAAAGGAGGTAAAGTCCTCCTGCAGATGTTTCAAGGAGGAGAGTGCCGAATACACCGGGGTGAAACATGTCAGATGATTCCTTCTCTGTTTAGGGTGATTCTGATGGAAACATCCGCTCCTGTTTCCCGAAGGAGAGGAGATGGAGTTTTTGTCAGTGTGAGGGACATTTTGGATATCCCCGGAAGGGTGTCCAATATGTGTTTTCCCAAAAGATAGCCGAGACTTTCAAGGAGATGAGGTGTTAGGGACGATGAGAACTCTTTGATGGCCGACGCGAGGCGGGCATAGTCGACAGTGTCTTCGATCCGGTCAGTGAGATGGGATCGATTCCCTTTTGGGTCGAGAGTGAAAATACCAGAAAAAAGGATGGTCTGGAGTTGTGAACGCTCATTTTCCGTAACGCCCATATGCATGGGAAGAATAAGATTTGAGAGAAGGATTTCTGTATCCACCATCAAGGGTGGGATTCCTGGCTGATGGTGAGGGAAACCGGCTGTCCATCCACAACTCCATCCGATGGGGTTCCGGATGTATAGAGCGTTGAAGGAGAATCTTGCTGATTCCCAGAGAGTTTCAGTCGGGCCTGGATCTTCACATTGCCGGCGAGCTTGATACCCGACAGGCGAACATTATCCTGATCGATGGAAAATGTGAGTGGAAAGACGGGGTGAGGATAAATGGATATGGCTACTGGAAGGTAGGCGGGAGATGTGCTTCCTTTCATAAACACAACGATCGAAAGATCTCCATGAAGCATCCACAAGGGAACATTGGGTGCGATATTGACTGTGCCCTTGAGTTGGGGAACGTCCTTGGACTGGGGAGTGCAAGAAGCTGTTAAGGATAAAATCAACAGAATCCATCCAAATAGCGGGAAAAAGAAATTCCAGGGATAAGCGGTAAATGTTTTTGATTCTTTGGTCTGGATGGTCTTCAAAATCATCGATCCGGTCCCTTCATGGAAGATGGGGTATTCGTTCTGGTAAAAAACAGACAAAACAACATGGATGGAGACCATTGAGCGGGTGCTCATCATAAAATTGTCTGCCAATTCTGGCATTGTATTACAGGAAGATCGGTAACGCCAAACAATCCTGTCAGAGGATGTTGAGAAAAATGCCATTGAAGCCGAGCAAGCGGTTTTTGTGGAGACTGGTGCGAAAAGATGGGAAAGGTTGCAAAAGGAAAGCTCTAGGATGTACGATTGGAGACCTTTGGGTGAAAGCTCAAACGGGGAAAGTGGTATCGATTTGCGTGAGAAGTGTCTAAAATGTAATTGTGTAAGCGTTTTTTTGGATATCATTCGCACGCTGGCCAAGCCAGAGTGCATGATGTGGTGCATGCGGTCCTGTCCACCTTTATGGCAGTGAAAATTCGCTATTGCATGGTCTGTAACCCTGAACATTGTTCATATCGTCAAGGAGGATTCTGGTTATGTCTTTAAAAATTGAAGACAACTGTATTTCTTGTGGTGCATGTATTCCCGAGTGTCCAAATGATGCTATCAGTGAAGGGGATCCGGTATACATCATCGACCCTGAGCTTTGCACTGAGTGTGTGGGTTTCCATGAGGACCCCCAGTGCGCGGCCGTTTGTCCCATTGATGAGTGCTGTATCCTGGATCCTGAATACACAGAGACACAGGAAGAGCTTCTTGCAAAGAAAGATCGGATTCATCCGAACGGCTGATTCTTTTCTCCCTATAGGGGGAGTCGTTGCAGTCCGATCCTAACTAAAGGGAGAGGAGTTCGTAACGTGAAAAAAAAGTTCGTTCTTGTTGAGCCAAAGTCATCGCATCTCCACGTCTATAGTCAGTTTTCCATTCCGAGGCTTGGGGTTATTTTGTTGGGAACCATGCTCAGGGATATAGGGTGGGATGTAAAAGTTTTTATCGAAGACATTGCCCCAATCGACATGGCGGAGGTTTTCTCCGCCGATGTCGTCGGCATCTCTCTCCTGACATCCACGGCTCCCCAGTCCTACAGACTGGCGGATGCTGTCAGAAGTTCCGGGATTCCGGTTGTATTGGGTGGAACACATGTAACCTTCCTACCTGACGAGGCGCTGGATCATGCGGATTTCGTTATCAGGGGAGAAGGCGAAGAATCGTTGTTTGAGCTGATTCGGGCAATGAATTGGGGACCATGGAGGTCGAATTCGGCTTCTGATGGGGACAAAGGTGTCATTGCCCTTTCAGATATTTCAGGATTGTCTTACTGGAAAAAGGGGCTGAAGGAGCATAATCCTGACCGGCCTCTGAAAGAGGATCTTGATTCCAACCCCATTCCGGATTATGGGTTGGTGCACGGGTGGAAAAATGGAGGACTGATCTCCATTGCGACATCCCGGGGATGTCCTTTTACCTGTTCTTTTTGCTCGGTCCCGGGGATGTACGGCCATGGGATGCGAATGCACTCGATTGATCGGGTGATTGAAGAGATCCGTGTGAATAATCCGAAATACATCTTCTTCGCGGATGATCTTTTTACGGCCAATCGGAAGCGGACAAAGGATCTTTTGCGAAGGATGATTGCCGAGGGGTTGACCCCGCAGTGGGGTGCTCAGGTTCGTATTGAGACGGCGTTTGATCCTGAGCTTCTGGAGCTGTTCAAGGAAAGCAACTGTTTCAATGTGTTTGTCGGTTTTGAGTCGATCAATCCCAAAACGCTTGATCTTTTCAATAAGCGACAGACATATGAAAAGATTGTGTCCTCGATCCAGAAATTCAAGGAAGCAGGCATTCGTATCCACGGGATGTTTGTCGTCGGTTCGGATTTCGATGATCGTGAAACGATTATGGAAACAGCCCGTTTTGCCGAAAAGTGGGGGATGGAATCGATTCAGTTGATGATTCTGACCCCTTTGCCGGGTTCGCCGGATTATGACCGGCTTTATGCAACCGGTGCCCGAGAGCTTCTGACAAAAGACTGGAGCTTGTATGACGGTCACCATGTTGTTTATCGTCCGAGAAACATGACCGCGTACGAATTGAATAAATCCGCAATTGACGGAATGGTTAGCTTTTACTCATGGAAGACCATTTTTCGTTCGTTGATGCGGATGGATATTTCTTCCGTGATTATTCAGTATGGGGCCAATCGCCTTCTCAGCCGCTGGAAGGCAGAGAACCGATACTGGCTTAATGGGCTGAGAAATGATCTCTATCAGAAGTCCCGGGAGATTCAGAAAGCTTCTGGAGGGAGCCTTAAATACTCTGTCGCCGTTCCAAGATTCCTTCTGGAGACGGATTATGGCCGGCAGATCTACAACGTTCTTTCCGAATTGGGAATGAAGATCATTCCGTTCGGAGATCTCTCTGACTCGGGCCCTTCCCGCTTCGAATGGTTGAAAGGGAAGGTGGACTGTGTGATCATGCCCGTCATGGAAAAAGCCCGTCAGGGGGAAGAGGTTTTTTTTGAACGCATTCAGGGACTCAGGAAGTCCTTGACAGATCAGGGTTTGAATCTGCCAACCCTGATCCAGTTATTCCTGGATCGTCAGGACGGATCGTTTTACTCGTCCATCGCCCAGATCGGGGTTCTTGCCAGCAAGGATCTTGATCGGGTCCATAAAGCCATGCGTGGCATGTTGCCAATGTTGTCTGCTGAAGCGATATCGCTTCAGACAATGGAGGCCAAACCGGTAATTATCCGGTCCTAGGGGGCCGGAACAGGAGGTTTTTAAAGCCGTGATTCAGAAGACAACGCGGATCGCCGATCCTGAAGAGGTCGGCCAGAAGAAATGGTATCTTCTTGATGCAACAGGAAAGACTGTTGGAAAGTTGAGTGTTGAAGCCGCTCGCATACTTCGGGGCAAGGGGAAGGTCTGCTATACGCCCCATCAGGATCTTGGTGATTATGTGGTAGTTGTGAACGCCTCCAAGATTGCTCTGACGGGACAAAAATGGGCAGATAAAATGTATTACCGTCACAGCGGTTACCCTGGAGGTTTCAGGGAGACCACTGCCGGTGAGATGAGGGAAAGAAAGCCCGAGTATATCCTCAGCCATGCTGTAAAAGGCATGCTTCCCAAAAACAAGCTGGCCAAGATCTATATGACCAGACTTCGGATTTTCCCAGGACCTGAGCATCAACATGCGGCCCAGTCACCTGTAACAGTCCAGACAGGAGTTTAGTATGGAGAGGGAACACAAGGAACGAGAGAGCAAGGACCAGATGGATGAAGGTCGGGGAAATGCCACTGGCAAAAGAAAGTGTGCTATTGCAAGGGTTAGGATCCAGGCGGGTTCAGGCAATATCTTGATCAATGACAGACCGCTGGAAGAATATTTTCCGCGTCTTCTTTGGTCGAGCCAGGTCAAGGCTCCCCTTGAGATTACCCAGATGGGTGGGAAGCTTGATATTTTTGCCCGTGTCAGCGGTGGTGGCTTGACCGGTCAGGCCGAAGCCCTTCGGCATGGTATTTCCAGAGCCCTTCTTGAAATCAATCCGGAACTCAGGGAAGCACTTAAAAAGGAAGGCTTCCTGACCCGTGATGCCCGTATCAAGGAGCGAAAGAAATACGGACAAAAGGGTGCCAGGAAACGCTTCCAGTTTTCCAAGAGATAGTCACTGTTCCAAAGAACGTATTCTCTTGTGGTTGTACAAAAGGGGAGGTGAAAGCCTCCCTTTTTTTTTTGCTGAATGAGGGGGAGATGTCCAATAAGGTCAAAGTGGGTATCGCTGGAGCATCGGGTTATGGTGGAGGGGAGTTGATCCACCTTCTTCTGAATCATCCGAAAGTTGAGATTGAAAGGCTAAGTGCCGAGTCAAATGCAGGTGAACGCTTGTCTTCATTGTTTCCCAATTTGCCGGATATCGGAATCTTGGAAAAAACCTCCTCCGTATCCTTATGGAATGATCTGGATATCCTTTTTACGGCGCTTCCGGCAGGAATGTCGTCCCGGATTGTGGCCACCCTCCCAAAGCCTCATCCTGTCGTGATTGATCTTGGTCCGGATTATCGTTTTGCGAAAGCAGACGATTTCAGCAATGTCTACCATATGGAGCATGGAGCCCCGGAAACCCTTCCATCTTCGACTTATGGTCTTGTGGAATGGAATAGGGAAACGATTTCAAAGGCCCGTTATATCGGCAGTCCGGGATGTTTTCCAACGGGAGCCCTTCTCGGATTCCTTCCGTTTCTTCATGCCGGGTTTCTGGATAAGGGGCCTGTGATTGTCGATGGAAAATCGGGTGTATCCGGTGCGGGGAGAGCTTTGACTCAAGATACGCATTACCCGGAAATTGCCGAGGGGATGAAGGCTTATAAGCCAATGGTCCATCGCCATGTCCCAGAAATGGAAAATGCAATGAATCTATTCTCTGGCGAAACAGGAGAAGTCATTTTTGTTCCCCATCTGATTCCCATCAACAGGGGGCTGATATCAACGATTTACCTTCCGGTTTCGGATGATGTGACACCCGGGATGATTGAATCCCTTCTCTTGAAGTACCAGGAAGACAATCCATTTGTCAGGATTGTGAATAGTCCTCCCAGCTCAGCTCATGTTCGCGGCACCAATCGGATTGATATTCATGCAGTTAGAAGCAAGAAGGCTGTCGTTGTCATGACGGCCATAGACAATCTGATTAAGGGGGCGGCCGGTCAGGCCATTCAATCGATGAATCTTGTTCTGGGGGAGGATGAGATGACGGGATTGCCGCTCTGGGGAGCTTTTCCTTAAAAATATGGAGAAAACGAATGGTGAAAAAGGATCGTGGTGGTGTGACCTTCCCTGAAGGTTTTAAGGCTGCAGGGATTCATGCCGGTATCAAGAAAAAGGGAGCATTGGATCTGGGGCTCTTGGTTTCTGAAAAAGAAGCTTTGATTGTGGGAATGTTTACTGTCAATAAAATGAAGGCAGCTCCTGTCCAGATTTCCCAGAGAAGAGTTCGAAGGGGAATCGGGATGGCCATTATTGTCAACAGTGGAAATGCAAATGCCTGTACCGGCGAGCAAGGAATGGCGGACGCCATGCTATTGACGGAAAAAGTGGGGCATTATATTGGTTGTTCTGCTCAAAAGGTCCTGCCTGCATCCACTGGAGTCATTGGCAGAAACTTGCCGATGACTTCCATTCTGAATGCCCTTCCTGCGTTGTCAGAAAAGATTTCTCCAAAAGGATATGTTGATTTTTCAAAAGCGATCATGACAACCGATACTTATCCCAAATCGAGCCAGAAGGAGGTTCTGATAGGCGGAAAGATCGTGAGAATTGGAGGATCGGCAAAAGGTGTGGGGATGATCCATCCGAATATGGCTACAATGCTGGTTTTTATCACAACGGATGCGGTAATCGAAAAGGATGCGTTGAGAGCCTCCCTTCACCAGATTGTGGAAGAACAGTTTCACACGCTGTCTGTCGATGGTGACACCAGCACGAATGACAGTGTTTATCTGATGGCAAATCAGATGGCCGGAAATCCTGTTATAGGGAAAGGAACTGAATGGCATCGGGAATTTACCCAGGCATTGATGGAGGTCGCTTCCGAACTTCGAAATCTTCTGCTGAGGGATGCTGAGGGTGCGACAAAATTTCTGCATCTGGTGATTCAGGGAGCCCGGTCAAAAAGCGATGCAAAAAAAATTGCTTCCACGATCGCCAAAAGTTTGTTGGTAAAGACCGCCTTTTATGGAGAAGATGTGAATTGGGGCCGAATCATGGCGGCTATAGGAAATGCAGGTGTTCCCGTTAGGACGGAAAAGATTTTGATCGCAGTGGGAGATGTTGCATTGGTGGAGCATGGTGTCGGCCTTGGTGTGGATCAGGAGGAAAAAGCCCTGGAAGTTTTGAAAAAATCCGATATTACCGTGACAGTTCATCTCGGAATGGGACAGATGACAGCAGAGTATTGGACCACGGACCTGTCTTATGAATATGTAAGGATCAATGCTGGATACAAGGGCAGAACGTAGTATGCTCTTGCGTTCATTTGTTCGAAGAATCATTTAAGAAAGTTTACTTCTGAATAGTCCGTATATTGACTAATCAGGGATCGCTTGGTTAAGCTGGTTCTTTCCGGTATGAAACGGCTGAGTCTGTTTGATTTTTGAGCCTTGTTTGAATGACAATACAAGGATGCTTTGTTATCTCCCGGTAGCCGGGAGCAAAGCAAAACTGGGATGCAAAAATAAAATCGGTATTTCCAGAACCAGTGGGCGCCTCCTTTTCCGGATGTTCTGAAAAGGTATCCAGGCGGCTTTAATGGGGTCCTGTTGATCATTTATGTGCGGTGGCATCTCGGCACTTTGACAACGGGTATCGGTTCTGGCGAAAACCCCACCAATCAGAGGAGTTCAAAATGACAGAAACAACAATCAAGGAAATGCTCGAATCGGGTGTCCATTTCGGCCATCAGACAAAACGATGGAATCCAAAAATGAAGCGTTTCATTTATGGAGAACGAAATGGAATCTATATTCTCGATCTTCAGCAGACAGCGAAAAGGTTCAAGGCTGCCAAAGACTTTATCCGGAACCTCGTCAAGGACAAAAAGTCTGTTCTTTTTGTCGGGACAAAGCGTCAGGCCCAGCCCATCATCCAGCAGGAAGCCGATCGTTGCGGAATGTATTATGTAACCGAACGGTGGCTTGGTGGTATGTTGACCAATCTGCAGACGGTGAGAAAATCGGTGGATCGTCTGAACAAGATCGAGTCCATGATTGAAGCTGGGGAAATTGCCCGCCTTCCCAAAAAAGAAGTGGCGATCCTTGACAAGGAACATCGGAAACTTTTGGCGATCCTTTCCGGAATTCGCGGGATGAACCGTCTTCCTGGAGCCATCTTCGTTGTCGACCCCAAAAAGGAACATATTGCCATTCATGAAGCAAACCGTCTGGGAATTCCGGTCATCGCAATGGTTGATAGCAACTGTGATCCGGATTTGATTCAGTTTCCTGTCCCCGCGAATGACGATGCAATCCGGTCGATCAGATTGATGACCGCAGGAATTGCTGATGCCGTTCTTTCCGGAGCACTGTCCGGTCAGGCAGCTCCTGTGACTTTCTCTGCACCGGAAGCGGAAAAGCAGGCTGTTTCCCAAGAGTCAGAAGCATAGGCCATCTTTCTGAAAAGGCCTTCTTTGTTCAATTGAGAGATCATTCTTGTGGAAGGAGATTTCTCCTTCCACAACAATCAAGGAGTTGTTCTTGGAGATATCTGCGCAGTTAGTAAAAGAGTTGAGAGACCGAACCCAAGCCGGGTTCATGGAGTGCCGAAAGGCTTTGGCAGATGCCGCGGGTGATATGGAAAAGGCATTTGGAATCCTGAAGCAAAAAGGGTCCCTTCATGCCCAGAAAAAATCGGACAGGGTAACTTCCGAAGGTCTGGTTTCTTCCTATATTCATGCTGGAAGCAAAATCGGTGTTCTGATCGAGGTGAATTGCGAAACCGATTTTGTGGCCCGGACCGAAGACTTCAAGACATTGACCAAGGATTTGGCCATGCATATTGCTGCGGCTTCTCCCAAAGTGGTTGACCGCAAGGATATGGACGAAAAAATCGTTTCTGAGGCTCGGGAGCGATTTCTGGAAGAAGCCAAGGACAAGCCCGAAAATGTGAGACATAAAATTGTTGAAGGAAAGCTCGACAAGTTTCTTCAGGAATCGTGCCTCTTGGAACAGGCATACGTCAAGGATCCCGGTATCACAGTCAGGGACCTGATTAATGCTGCCATCGCCAAGTTGGGAGAGAATGTCATTGTGAACCGGTTTGTCCGTTATCAGATCGGGGAGGCGAACGGATGAAAGAAGGATACCGGAGGGTCCTTTTAAAACTATCCGGAGAAGCACTTATGGGGGATCTGTCTTTTGGGATAGATCCCGATGTTATGGACCGGATAGCCGGTGAAGTTCAGGAACTTTCCCAATTGGGCAAGGAAATTGGAATCGTGATTGGGGGAGGGAACTTTTTTCGGGGTCTTTCCGGTATTCAGCAAGGCATTGACAGGGCATCGGCTGATTACATGGGAATGTTATCAACCGTCCTGAACAGCCTCGCCCTTCAGTCAAGCCTTGAACGTAAGGGGGTTTCCACAAGGGTTCTTTCCGCCATCGAAATGAGGGCACTCGCCGAGCCTTACATCAGAAGGCGTGCTGTGAGACATCTCGAAAAAGGCAGAGTCGTTATTTTTGCTGCTGGAACAGGCAATCCGTATTTTACGACAGATACAGCGGCCGCTCTTCGTGCGATGGAAATCGGAGCCGAAGTTGTCTTGAAAGCCACAAAAGTTGATGGCATCTATTCGGATGATCCCAAAAAAAATAAGAACGCCACCCGTTATGTCCAATTGACCTACGGTGAAGTTCTTGAGAAGCGATTGAAGGTGATGGATGCGACTGCCGTTAGCCTCTGCATGGACAACAATCTGCCAATCATTGTTTTTGATTTGACAGAGGATCGAAATATTGTAAGGGTTGTTCAGGGAGAAGAGTTAGGGACGCTCGTTCGCTGAACCAATTTTTTCGTGGGACACATTTCTAATTCGAGGGTTGATCAAATGGACAGCGAGCTTAAGGGATATCAAGGACCTCTAGATCATGCGGTGGAGTTTTTCAGAAAAGACATCCAGAGCCTCAGGACAGGGCGACCGTCCCTTTCCCTGTTTGAAAACGTCAAGGTTTCCTATTACGGGAACATGACCCCACTGGACAAGATTGCAACATTGAATATTGTCGAGAACCGGATCGTTACCATTACCCCATGGGAAATCAAGCTCGTTCCTGAAATTGAAAAAGCGATTATGGCGGCTAACATGGGCTTTACCCCTCAAAGCGACGGGAAAATGATCCGGATCGTAATGCCTGCGATGACAGAGGATCGACGGAAAGAGTTGGTAAAACATTTAAAGAAAATGGCTGAGGAAGCTAAAATTGGCCTCAGAAATATTCGCAAGGAAGCCAATGACGATCTGAAGAAAAAAAAGGCTGAGGGTCTTATTCCGGAAGATCGCTTAAAGAAGCTTCAAGATGAGCTTCAGAAAATGATTGATCAGTCTGTCGCCAAAGTGGATGACTTTACTCATAAGAAAGAGCAGGAGATCCTGACCACGTAATTTTGGTCTCCCCTCCTATCATGTGTCTTCCCGAAACCGGCCAATCGCCCTTCGAATCGAACCCTCCCTCAGACATCCTTGAAAGAAGTCGAGTCCTCATTGATTTGGGGATGGTGAAGTCGAATCTAAAAAAGATTCGACATTATCTGGGGGCAGGTGTTGGTGTTCTGCCAGTTGTAAAGTCTGATGCCTACGGTCATGGCATGATCCGTGTTTCCCAGGCGCTTTCAAGAGAAGTTCCTGAAGGTGTTGCTGTGATGTCTCCTGGGGAGGGTATGACTCTTCGCCAGGCAGGAATAAAGGGTAGGATCATTCTCATGTCCGGATTTTTACCCGGAGAATGGGAATCCGTTATTTCATCCCGTCTGACTCCGGTCCTCCATCACCCAGACCAAGTTGCCTCAATCCCAAAGCAAGAAGGCTCCAGAAGAGTCCCTGTCCATCTGAAGTTTGATACCGGGATGGGGCGACTTGGGTTTCTTCCTGAACAGGTCCATGAGCTGGTCAACCTCTTGAAAGATCGGCCGGATATCATGGTAGAAGGGATCATGACCCATTTTGCCTCAGGAGAGGACCTTGATGCCACTGTGGAAGCCTGGAGAAAGCTTTCTTATCCCATCCTTGAACTTGAGCGGGAAAAACTCCTTCCGGAGCGTTTTGTCATTCATGCCGGTAACAGCTCGGCAATCCTTTCAGGAGGATGGAAAAACCATCTAGCAGGGATGCCTCCTGACCTGATTGAGAGAGCCAGCATATGGGTCAGGCCAGGTCTTCTGCTATATGGATTTGAAGGAGAGAACGTGAGCAATCAGCTGGGAGTCACCGGTTGTATGGAGGTTGAGGCGAGGCTACTCTCTGTTCGCTCTCTTCCGTCACGAACGGGGATTTCTTACGGATCAACCATTCATCTGAAAGAATCGACAACAGTCGGTGTTGCCGGGATGGGGTATTCCGATGGGCTCCCAAGACTTCTCTCCAACAGGGGATGGGCCTATAGCCAAGGAAGAG
>JAKBPM010000066.1 GCA_021829515.1 Nitrospirota bacterium
CCTGGACAGTCTCGCAGGAAAGAGTCACCCACCATTTCCCGGTAGAAGACCGGAGAATGTGACAGGTCTTGATCTTGCCCTCTACCGGGCGGTGGAGAACGATGGGAACAACTCCGACCTTGGACAGGCGAAGGCCCTTCCCCGTCAGGTCGCAGCCGCTGTTCCACTGCGGCCAGGTGAGAGAGGAGTATTGTCCCTTTCCCTTGAACCGGGGATAGCCCGGATCTTCTCCCTTCTTGACCCGGCGAAAGAACGCCTGAAACGCCAGATCGATGCGAACCGCCACGTTCTGAAGCGTTTGGGAATAGACCGTCTCAAGAGCGGGACGGATCTTTTTCAGGGACGGAAGGGTATTCTGCTGTCCGTAATGGGATAGGGAAACGCCGTACCACTCCCAGGCGTTCTTTCTGTGTTCCAGAAAATGGTTGTAGAGCCAGCGGCACTCTTCCAATTGTCGATTCAGGAGAGCTTCCTGTTTGCGGGTCGGATACAGCCGATACCTGAACTTTTTACGCATAATAGTATTCTAACGTAAAACATGGGACGGTGCAAGCATTCATCCCTCTCTTGGCGAAAGAGCCTAAGAGAGAGAATTCTGCGTTGAACATGTTAAATGCTATCGGATGTCGGAAGGGTTATCATTCTGGATTGCGTCGGATATACGATAGTTGATAAACCAGTGAGGGAGGGGTGTTGAAAGTTCGGGAGGATCCCCTTTTCGTGCGAATCCAAAGATATAGTGACGTGAATCCATGAGGCCGTAGCTGCCGGTGTTGTCCACAAAAATGGCAAGGTCCACAATTGGCAAGGCCTTCCTCAGATTTTCAAAGCATTTCGGAAAACGACTTTCGATGATATGATCCGGAACATCGTGTCCCCCATGATCTACCCGGTCCATGACGCGGGCAATACTGATCTCGGGAGCATCGACTCCGATGAAAATGAGGACGGTCTTAAACCCTTTCCTGTGAGCTTCGTCAATCAAGGCAAGTTTGTGACCTTGCGAGTCTGAAAAGACCGTTTCAAGAGCGACTGATCTGGATTGATCCAAGAAGCGATAGATCCGATCCGTCGCTTCTTGGGTTGCTCTCAGCGCTTCTTCCTTTGTCTGCGGATGTTGTGAAAATAGTTCTCTCCCGACTTGGTCAGGATCGATGCATGGGAAGCTTATCGGGTTTAGCCTCTTTTCCCGGAAAGTGGACTTTCCTGCTCCATTGGGGCCTGCTATGAGGAGAAATACTGGAGCATCCCCCGCTATAATATCTAATAGGATTTCCTCGATCATTCACTATCCGGAACGAACTGCCGATTGACCATGCGCCCCCGGATACGCTGACCGTCAGGACGGACTTGAATGAGTTTTCCTGGAGTATCCGGATCACCGATGTAGACGGGTTTTCCTTCGGCATGTCTAGCCCGGAGAATATCTTTTCTCTCCTTGTTGTTTTCTTGTCGGGCCAGTTCATGCGCCAACCTATTTCGCAGGGTTGCATCGGAACTCTTAACTACCCGTTGAAGCATCAGGCGCAACGCTTCAGTATTCAGTTCTTCATCGGACAGAAAATCCAGTAACGTTCGTCCCTCGGGTTGGCGCGTTCTGAGATGTTTTTTAAGTGGTTGGGTAACACCCAAGGGATAGTCGCCTGCCAAATCGACCAGAGTTTGCAAACGACGCCTGTTTTCTGTCGATGGTTCTATTCCTTTCCTGTAGTGGTAGATCATTGGTCTTGAAACCCTGAGTATTTTTGCCAGATCTGTTGCGGAGTTTCCAAACAGTTTTTCAAGAGAACTCATCATGGCTTCGATGTTGATGTTAACCTGTGTCATTGCAGTTGTGAGGCCCTCAATAGCAATAGATACCAAGAGGGGGGCACTGTTCTGTGTCCGGATCGAGAAATGCTGAGTTAGAAACGCCTCACTCCATAGAGTTGCCCAACAGTGTTTACCTTCTTCACGATTAGCGCTGTCTGGGACTGCTGAAAAATATCGTGCACCAGTTTGCTCATTGGTCTGTCGGACTTGAGCCCTGGTCATGTCAGTGGCGTAGCTCATTTTGCCCCCCATACGTTACGGGCATGATCCGTAATAGCTGTTTTGAATGCTTTGGAAGCATCTCGGTGCATAAGGTCGAACTGCTCCCTGATTCGATTGGAGTCGAGTTTGACGGGCGGGCATGTAAAAACGCAATCGGTATCAAGAACAGCAGTGATTTGTGACTCCGATACGGGCAATATCATGGGACCGGACGGATTCAGGTTAATATTTTTCAGATCCGGCGGAAGTTCCGGTTTCCCGGTACTGCGGATATAGCGAAATGTCAAGTTCCCACTTTCCACCGGATAGATCGCAAGACTTGTTGTTGAGGCAGTACCACCGGCTTTGGTTGATAACCCCAGGTCTGGATTGAGACGACTGTTGACGTAGTTTTCCGGTGCTTCGTTTTTCCCGGGAAGAATGAAGTCAATATAGCGTAGTCCCATCCGGTTCAGGTACAGAGACGGTATTTCCTTTGTCACGAGATCGATGGCCCTTTGCAATCGCGAAAGAAAGTTTTTGGAGTCGGTGTAGGTTGTGGCGTGCAAAACGATTCCGTTGGCTCGCAAAATGACCGCAATCCTGTTGTCCGGTGTCGCAAACTCCCATGCCATTGCCGCATTATTTCCAGTTTCGACCACGAGCTGGTTCTCGGTTGCAACCAATCGGGTGACATGCATCTGTCTTTGGAGCGGATACTCTTCTCGAAGGAGACCCCCAATTTTTGCCTGATAATCCCTGATGTTGGAAACCAGTTCTGTGCGAACCTCTGCCAGCACATAGGCAAGAGGAGCGTTGCTCCAGGCTCCCAAAGAACTTGTCATTTGTTTTCCCTCCGATTGTTATATGATGGACTGATTTTATTTTACACATTACTTTACACTATTACCAGCTGTCTTGATCTGTTTTGCAAAAGTTTAACAAGTTCAGGAAAGTCGTTCGAATTGAGAGGTGAGAGCAACGATCTGGTGCAGAACTTTATCGACACGATGTACAAAGCTTTCCAGCGCACACTCTTCAAAAAGAAAGCGCTGAAGCTCTGAGTCCAGTCAGACTCTTCAGAGTCAAAAAGGCAGAATCTCCATCTCTGCCGCCTTTTTGGCCATTTTTACTTTTGGGGGTGCAGACTAGGAGGCTGGGAAATAAGTCAAAATTTCTGATGGCGGTGGAGATAAGATTCTGTTTTTATGTTGTTTTCACAGGATGAGTGGGGTTGTATTATCCATTTTCCTTTAAACAAGTTGACAAGGTGGGGAATTATTTTAAAGTGAGTCGGTTTTTGAGACTTATTTCCCAGACTCCT
>JAKBPM010000067.1 GCA_021829515.1 Nitrospirota bacterium
ACCGGCTCGACCAAGATACGTCCGGAGTGATGGTCATTGGCAAAACAGAGGCTATAGTTTTTGATCTGATGAAACAGTTCAAGGACAGGACCGTATCCAAGAAATACTTGGCCCTGGTAAAGGGAATTCTCCCCAAGAAAAGAGGAGAGATTAACGCACCGATCGGAAGATCGACGCATGACAGAAAAAAATTTGCCGTCCGACAGGACGGGAAAGCTTCCATCACACGCTACAGAGTTCTGGAAACCTTCCATGAAAAATATTCGCTTCTGGAGGTTACCCTACTCACAGGAAGAACGCATCAGATCAGAGTCCATTTTCGTCACTTGGGGTTCCCATTGCTTGGTGACGCAGTTTATGGGTCAAAAGGGCCGGAAAATAAAAAATTCCCCCGACAGATGCTGCATGCCTGGAAACTTGTCTTTCAACATCCAAGATCGGATTCCAGGATGGAATTCGAAGCACCTCCGCCACCTGATTTCACATCCGTTCTGGAGAGTCTTACTCCCGTTTCCCGCATATCTTCTCCGATTACATAAAAACAGAGCCTACAGGAGTGTCATAACCATACCCGTCAGGGGCTTCGGATAGAAGTATGTCGACTTCTGCGGCATCAGTTCTCCTCGGAGAGAAACGTCCTCAACTACACTTGGAGAAGATGGTCTGAGCAAAAAAGCCACCGGATATTCGCCGGCACCAACTTTTTGGATAACATCTTCGGCTGATTTGCTGTACCGGAGCAAATCTTCTTTTGCAACCCGTTCGGGAACAATCCCCAAAACAGGACCAAAAACCGCTTCCTGAAGCCACCAGCTGTCCAGAGAACGAACTCCGGCCCCCTTTGTTTTATCGAGCGATACAATCCTCAACTCTCGCGGGTCCTTGCGGATCAGGCCATACAAAATCTTCCTGGTGTCAGACGACATCAATATTTTCAAGAACTGCTCTTTGTTTTCATACGAAAATATTTCTTCTGTCTTTAGTATACTCTCTTGCCGGAACAGTCCGGAAATGAATTCCGGCTGGATATTATGGATTAATCTGTGCGTGGGCAAGACAGTAAGGTTAGAGTCTTCAAGGGCTGCCAGAAAGACGGTGATAAACTCATAAGGCGCGTCCGGACCACCCTCGGGGTCCTGAGAGCGACGAAAGTTCCGGTAGGCAAGATACGTTTCATAACGATGATGCCCGTCGGCAATAAACAAAGGGACCTTTGCAAAATATTTTTTTACATCTGCAAGGACGGACAGATCCGTCACCGACATCAGAGAGTGAACGACGCCGTCGTGGTCTGTTGCCTGAAATTTTGGGGTTGCCACCGCATACAATTTTTCGACGACTGATGCGGTAGGGTCCGGATACAAGCAAAAAATTTGGCTGAACGCCGCCCGGGTTTCTTTAAAAAGAGACATCCGGTCTTCCTTCGGGCCAGCTAAGGTTTTTTCATGGGGATAGACAACTTTCTTTTCCCATTCCTCAAGTCTGATGCGCGCAACGAGTCCCTTGATCGTTCGTTCCTTACGAGTATATGGATCCTTGTAAGTCATCGAATAAGGATAGATGGAAGGCTGGGAGTCGATAACAAGCACCCCCTCCTTTCTCATCCGGTCCAATTCTTTGCGTGCTTCCGTATAACGGTTATTCTCAGGACTTTCCGTGACTGGAGGAATCGGCAATTCCAGGCGGATGACATTATTCGGGTCCATTGCGTAAAAATCTTTTTGAGCTTCCTTGGAAATAATGTCGTATGGGGGCGCCGTCAGACGATCCATACTCTCTTTTAATCCGCTTTTATAGACCAATCCCCTGAATGGAATGAGTTCAGCCATGGTTAACCTTTCCCGGTTGTGTTGGATTTGTGCGAAATGATTATTGGGTCAGATGTCTCTTTCGATAACAAAATCAGACAGGAAAAGAAGATTCTGCTTGTGCTGGGAGTCTGGAAAAACATCAAGGGAAGCCTTCGCTTTCTGGACAAAGGAGATCGCTTTTTCAAGCGAAAATTCGATCGAACCCGTCGAATTCATCAATTCCACGACTTCGTGCAAATGCTGTTCTGTTACATCTCCTTTTCCGATTTTCTGGACAAGGCTTTCCCTTTGGGACGGTGTCGTACGGGAAAGACAATGGAGCAGCGGGAGAGTCATTTTGCCTTCAGAAAGATCTTTTCCAAGGGTTTTTCCCAGCCGGTCCTCGCGTGCCATATAGTCCAGCGCATCATCCGCAATCTGGAAAGACATACCGATATTGTACCCAAAATCTTCCAGCGCTCTTTTCTTATCCGGCCCAACACTTCCCAGGATAGCTCCGATTCTGCACGTTCCTGCCGTAAGGGCCGCCGTCTTGCACTCGATTACGTTTAAATAATCTTCTTCACGGGCAGAAAGGTTGTTATCGAGAATCAGCTCGAGAACTTCTCCTTCCGACATTTTCCGGCAAGCGAGAGTCAATGTGTCATTTATTTCATGATCATGAACGCCCGTCGCCATCCAGAGAGCAGTAGCATAGAGGTAGTCCCCCACAAGAACCGCCGTCTGATTGCCCCAGATCTGGTTGGCCGACAACTTTCCACGACGCATTTCCGCATGATCCACAACATCGTCGTGCAAGAGGGTCGCTGTATGGATAAATTCGACTACGGCAGAAAGGAGGGATATATGGGGACCGGAATAACCAGAAATGCGGGAGGAAATAATCATCAGCAGAGGCCTTAGCCGTTTTCCTCCGCTCTGGACGATATGGGACGTCACCTCTCGTATGTAATCGTTGGTATCGCCCCCATATTCAATCAGGCAATTCTCAACGGCCAGCAGATCCTGTTCGTAATCCGCCCACACATTTTTCAAACCGGTCGCCGACAATGGATTCATGTGGATTAAAGTATGCTGGATTGGCTCATTTTGTCAATCATTTTCCCAATGGAATAACAGGATCCGTTGGCTCTCCTGTCTGGCACAAATAACTTGCCAAGGCTCTGTCCATCCTCGAGTCCGGCATGATATTCTTTATTTTATAGATGACTTTCCTTATGAGCAGATGGGTTCGAAAGGAGCTGAGGTGGGAGAAGATCCCAGGACTTTACAGCAAAACGAGGTTTCCAGAAATATCGAACGGTCCCAGGGTCCGATTCCATATTGGATGGTAGTCCTGACTATTCTCGTCTATTCCGTGGCTATCATTTTGAGCCTCCCCCTGTTTGGAGACCGGAAGGTTCAACCCGGTCACGTGCAAACATTTCTGAATCAGTCGCACACTCGTCCATGGGTCGACTATGGAACCGTTGCCGGGGGAGCCTATTTGGCAATCGGA
>JAKBPM010000068.1 GCA_021829515.1 Nitrospirota bacterium
TATTTACTACGTCATGATGGTCCGCCCACGCAAAAAAAATAGCCAAGAGGATTCCGACTGAACAGCCTGAGAAGAGTTTACAAACGGCTGCGTCCTGTCATTCCAATCGTTCTCTATCTATTGACTTTCATCACGACGACCGCTGCAGGGTCGATTCTCTCCGGGGCCAACCCCGTCTCCTCTTTCACCGATTTTTTTTCAGGGCTTCCTTTTTCCCTTACTCTCATGGCGATCCTGACATTTCATGAAGCCGGCCACGTCATCGCGGCCCGTTGGCATGGGCTTCCCTTTTCCCCCCCATATTTTATTCCTGCACCCACATTAATCGGAACCTTTGGCGCTATCATCCGGATGCCTCCCGTTTCCCATACAAGAAAAAGTCTTTTCGATATTGGCATCTCAGGACCGCTGGCAGGACTTTTTCCGTCCTTGATCGCGCTGGGATTAGGGCTTCATCTCTCCCACCCGGATACTCCATCCGGGCCTTATGGAATAGAACTGGGGGAGTCTATCCTGTTCCATTATGTTTCAACCTTTTTCGGACCCCGGGTTGGACCTGGTGAATCTCTTGTCTTGTCTCCCATCGGATTTGCGGGATGGACCGGTCTTTTTGTAACAGCGCTCAATCTCATCCCCGTTGGTCAGCTCGACGGAAGCCATTTCCTTTTTGTTTTCTGGAGACAACGCATCCATCGACTGATCTGGTATCTTGTTTTGGGAATTTTGGCCTGGATGGGTCTTTTTTATTGGGGGGGGTGGTGGATTTGGTTATTTTTCGCCTTTTTGATGGGCCCGAAACACTTCCCGGTTTCCAATCCAAATGAACCATTAGGATTTGCAAGAATTTTTCTTGCAATCACAATGATCTTCCTCGAAGTTCTAATTTTCGTTCCGGAGCCCTTTACAAAGGGCTGACTGAATTCAGAACGTGAATGATTTCATCATGAATGTATCCGTTTGAAGCAATGATCATTGGACTTGTCAATTCATGTCTTGAATTCTTTCTGTCACTGGTTCTCCCCCCCGCCTCCCGAACGATGAGCCCGCCGGCCGCCGTATCCCAAGGAGCAAGACCGATTTCCCAAAATCCATCCACCGCTCCCATCGCGACATAACAAAGATCAAGAGCCGCGGATCCCGTTCGACGAATTCCCTGAACCCTTCTGGAAAGTTGATTGAAAAAAGGAAGGTTGTCGCGCTCGGGGTCTTCAGGTTTTGAAGATGAAAATCCTGTTACAAGGAGACCTTGAGAAAGATGAGCAGTGCGTGATACGGATATAGGGCCATCATTTAACGTCGCCCCTTCCTCCTTCACTGCCTCAAACATCTGTTGCCTCAATGGATCGTATACCAGTCCATAGAGGACCTCACCTTCCGACTCAAACCCGATGGAAATGCCAAAAAAGGGAAAATGATGCGTATAGTTCGTTGTTCCATCCAAAGGGTCGATCACCCAACGTTCATTACTGGCCCCCGGAACCGCTCCTCCCTCTTCACCAAGGATTGAATGGTCCGGAAAACTGGCACGGATATGTCGGATAATCTCTTTTTCCGATGCCCAATCAATTTCCGTAACAAGATCAATCGTTCCTTTATAAGAAACCTTGATTTCACGAGCATATCCCTCTAGCAGGATATTTCCCGCACTCAGCGCAGCTTCTTTCGCCACCCGACGAACGGTCTGAATACCATATTCCAAATTTTTGCCCTCATATCCCATATGATATTTATTTTATCTGGTGTCCTTGCTTTCAGTTACGATGTTTCAAATTTTCAAGCGTAAACCTGAAACAGAAAATCATTATGGAGAAAGGATAACAACAAATAACGGTTTATGATACACTCAGGCTCCAGAACTGTGAAAAAGCAGACCCATTGTCGGACATCGCATAAGGGAGAAGCCCGTTCTCGGTCGTTAAACGAGACAAGACAACAACAGGGCCGGAGGAGATCAATTCATGTTCGTCACGATTACCTTTATACGTTGGCTCCATCTAGTTGGTGCTGCTGCCCTCGTCGGCGGGATGGTCCTTCAGCTTTTTGTCGTCAGCCCTTTGTTATCAGGGATTGATCCAGCCATTCGCGGAAAACTTGCCAAAAAGGCCACGGATTATTATTTGCCTGTCTTCTGGGTCAGTATGGCACTTTTGATCATTACCGGAGCTTTCGTCATTTTCGATCGTCTGGTATCCCTCGAAAACATGGTCTTCCCTTACAAAAATTCCTATGAAACATTTTGGTTGCTGAAACTCAGCTTTGTTGGTGGCATAGGCCTCCTCGGAATTCTTATCGCTCGATTGTCGAATGAGGTTCGAGGTTCATCCCGCGAACAGTCCGAGTCCCAAAATGATGTCGTCAAAGTCACTTATCTTGAACAACGCAAAAACCGGTTACGTCATGTCATCAGCCTGCTAAGAAATCTGAATGTTGTCCTGGGAATTTTTGTTCTGCTGTGGGCCGCCGTCCTCCAAAATATTTTCGGGCTCTTAATCTTGCGATAACGTCTCGAACTGATGATAAGATAGCCATTGACCATTTTATACTTTCCGCCCAGGAGTGAACCGTGACAAAAGCGTTCAAGCCACCCGTGCATCACCAGTCCTATCTCGACCGCAAAATTCCCACCACAATGGCGACACAACACCCCGATAATGCACGGGCGCCCTACTGGAAAACAAACAAAGATCCCTTTATCAGCACTCTGGATGAAATCGAAGAATGCTACCGGACCTATACGGATCTTGGCTGCCAGGAATACATGTGGGACTGGGAAGGCAAATATGTTGACGAAGGTGTGGTAGACAAGCTATTTTCCCTTTACCACTCCTATTTTTCTGAAAATCAGCTCGGGAAGGATGTCTTCCTGACATTCCGCCTTCCGAATATCTGGTACGAAAAAGAATATCGCATTGCGCGGGCCTATATCGGGATTCTGACATTCGAAGAACTTTCCAGAGATCTTGGGCTCAATTCACCTCCAGTTTTCGAAGTTATTCTGCCCATGACAGACGAAGCCCAAAAAATGATTTACCTGAAAACAACCTTCCGTAAAATTGCCAAACTGAAAAGCCAGGTATTTGACGAGACGATGGAATACAGCGATCCGTCCTACCTCCAGGTCATCCCGCTTATTGAAGGAGTTCCCCAGCTTACGGCTTCTCACAACATTCTGATGGAATACGCCGATCTTCACCAGAAAGAATACGGCAGCAAACCTCTTTACCTCAGACCGTTCATCGCCCGTTCGGACCCTGCCTTGAACGCTGGATTCATACCTGCCACTATCGCAGCAAAAGTG
>JAKBPM010000069.1 GCA_021829515.1 Nitrospirota bacterium
ATTTTACCCGTCAGAAGACACGCTCCATCGAGAAGGCCTCATGTTCATGGGTGATGGTGATTGA
The DNA here is from genome assembly GCA_021829515.1 of Nitrospirota bacterium. The sequence goes on from JAKBPM010000069.1 coordinate 65, forward strand.
TGCCGATGAGAGGGTGACTCCGGAGCTCAAAGCGGAAATCCTTCAATACTTGAGCCATCCGGAAACCATCAGGTCCATCAACGGATTCTATCTCAATCGACTGAATTTTTTTCTGGGAACCCCAATCCATCATTCCGGTTGGTCTCCGGATTGGCTGTTGCGTGTCTTCCGGAAAGAATCGGGGGGATTGGATGGCCGGGCGGTCCATGAATCGATTGTTGTTTCCGGTCAGACCATGAGACTTCATGGACTCCTTCTTCATGATACACATCCGACCATCGAGAGATTTGTCACAAAAAATCTGGTCTATGCGAGACTTTGGGCCAAGGAGAGATCTTCCACCAGGGGGCCTTCCCTGACGGGAGTTCTTTTTCATCCGCCTGCAATGTTTTTGAAAATGTATATTTTGAAAATGGGTTTTCTGGATGGTTTTTTGGGATTTGTTCTAGCCGTTCTTTATAGCTATCATGTTTTTATAAAATATCTGATGCTTTACAAAGTCAATATTCCTTTAACCGACAGGGACGGTGTCGATTCATGATTGTTTCAGGTTTTACCTTTCTGCGTAATGGCGTGAAATATGATTATCCTTTTGAGGAGTCCATTCGATCCATTCTTCCTTTGGTCGACGAGATGATCGTTAATGTTGGCGATTCAGAAGATGAGACTCTGGACCGGGTAAAAGCCATTAACGATCCGAAGATCAAGATTATTGAATCGGTATGGGATCCTGAACTTCGTAAAGACGGTCTTGTTTATGCGCAGCAGACAAATATTGCTCTGGAGGCAGTCAGACCGGATGCCGACTGGGCTTTTTATCTCCAGGGTGATGAGATTCTTCATGAACAAGATCTTGAAGGTTTTTATCGCTCAATGGAATTGTACAAGAACGATCAGCGCATCCTGGGTCTTATGATGCGGTACAAACATTTTGTCGGAGATTATTGGAGTATCGATCCATGGGCATATCGACGGGCACTACGAATCGTGAGACCCGGAAAAGTGAAATCTGTTGGGGATGCTGTTGGGTTTGCGAGAGTAACAGACAATCTGTATATCGGGAATAAGGAAAAACATCTTTGGAGATATGCCGATGGGCCAATATACCACTATGGTTGGGTTAAAAGTCCGGCACTCTTAAGAGAAAAAATCTCTATTCAGGTCAAGTATTACTGGGAAGGCAGCCCAAAGAAGGAAGATCAGGTAAAATTGGCCGTTGATGAGTTTATGCCTCCTCACTATCGGTTTTTAAAAGCTTTTACGGGAAGACATCCTGCAGTCATGCAATCCAGAGTCAACTCTTTTCCTGCAATACCTCACAGAGTTTCCCGCTGGTTGAATCCCCGGTTTTATGCATATGTGTTGAGACACGGGTTTAAAGGGTAGCGCGCCAGAATGCCCTTCTAAAAATAGGAAATATTTTGGGTGTTCCATTCAGGGATTTTTCTTTTATAGGATGCCTTTATTCTTCCGTTAAAATTCTTAAACCAATTTTTGAATTATTATTGGATTGTTTAATATTTCCTAAATTCTTATGTTCCTTTTCAAAAAATAGTAGGGGGTTGATACTAATTTGAGTAAGTTTATATGCAGCGACTTAGTGCATAGCATTCTGAACTCCAAATTGGAATGGGTGCTTCAGGAACCAATCGAGCAAATCATGAAGGGTGGCCGATGATCTCGGGCGCTCATCGGCTGACTCATATCCGCTGGCAACTGAGCCGGTCCAATCCCACCATTCCGGGGATGACCGAGATCCTCTCTGCTGTCTTCTCTATCACTGACTACGCCCACCAGCCCATTTTGAGGGTGATCGAAGAGCAACCCGAGATCCAGCAGCAGATCGACGAGACCCTGGCAAGGGTTCATCCTTCAATGGATCATCAGCATTCCACCTTTTTGAAATCCCTGCTCCATATCAGGAGTAGCAGAGTATGAGAGACCTTGTTTTCCGGATATCGTTTTACGGAGCCTCCATAAGATCGGCCATTCCCATTCAGCTTGTCGAGAAAGTCCACTTGAGGTGATCTGAAGGAGGTTTCCCGTGAGTATGGTGTTTGAGGGGAGGTGTGCCAGAAATGGACAGGAGAGTTCTGAGGACATTCCTGGCACCCACCGCTTGATCAGAAATGGCATTCCACCTCCCTTGCTCCCGAAACGTCCCCTGAGATGGAAAGGTATCCCCCTGTTCCATGTTGGAGCCTTTCCCGAAGATTTCTCGGGACGTCTCTACTTCGTTCTGGGCCAGGGCCTTGGTGACCATGTCAATGGATTTCGCATTCTTGTCGAGCTCCAGAGAAAATTCCCGAAGGCGACCTGCATCGTCTATGCCGATCTCAGGTGGGAGGAATTGGTTAGGAGGCTTGAGAAAATTGAGGTCCGGTGGTATCCCAAGGCTAGGGATGTTCTCTCGAAGACCGGCACGAACAATCCCTACGATCCAGCCAATGCGGAGGTCAGAAAAGAGATCCGGTCGATGCCCGGACAGGCGTTTCTCGCCCATGCCCATTTTCCCCTGCCGGACCGGCATGCCAGGCAGGAGACCACTCTTGAGGCTACGGCTTGGGCTATCGGCCTCTCTCTTGGACGGAACCCCCGCCCCTATCTTCCCGTTCTGCCTTCCGACCTTGAGTGGGCGGAGGAGTATCTGAAAGGAAAGGGATTGAATAAAGGACAGTACGCCCTTATCGCTCCCTTTTCTTGGCCGAACAAGATTTGGAGCAAAGAAAACTTTTCGATGCTGATTGACAGGCTCCACCAAAGCTATGGAATGAGAACTATTGTCGCATCCTATCCTGAGATTGGTTCTTTTGAAAACGAGGGGGTTCTCTGTGCCTTTGATCTTTCCCTGGGACAGCTTGCGGGTCTGATCGGGTCTTCTGGACTCTATGTTGGCTTGGATTCGGGACCCAGCCATATGGCGGCTTTCTTTGATCTTCCCATGGTGGTGATCTTTATGGAGACGAGGGTGATTCCCTTCGAAGTAAGACCTTTATCTCCCCATTCGGCTCTTGTAGTCGAATCGTTTTTTGATCAGATCCCCGCACCGAAGGTCCTAACTGTTCTGGATGCGATCCATTTTCTTAGAAACGGGAGGGCGTCTGAGCGGATTCCTATGTGTCCGGTGTGCATGGGTTCTATGAATTATGTTGTGGCATCAAAAGACTCTATTCTGCGATTAATGTGCGCCTGCGGGGTGGCAATGGATATGGATAGAGATAGAGATTAAGA
>JAKBPM010000020.1 GCA_021829515.1 Nitrospirota bacterium
TCCGGAGAGGAGCATAAGACGCAAAGGCCCAAACGCCTTCGCGCATCCTCGGCGAAAGAGGAACATCCGCTCGTGAGATCGGAAACCCCTCCTACAGCGCAAAGCGCTTAGGAGCGGGAGAGTTCATTGGCACTGTCATTATAAGGGTCCAGCTGATTTTTGTTGGTTCCGTGGAAGGTGGGTCCGCTCAAGGCAGATCGTTTCCCATGATGACTGTTTTGTGTCAAACTGCAGTAGGATCAATCGTTGACGGGAGGTATTGTGGATCTATTGGAAGGGGCTGTTGAGAAATCTGGAGATGAGTCCTTCAGGGATTCTTTGGTGACTTTTTTAAAAGAAACTCCTTCTGTTCCGGTCAGGGAGGAGATTCTTCTTGAAAAATTGAAAAAGGGGCGAAAGTCTCTCAAATACATCCGGGCTGCTATCGATGCCCTGCTCGCCGAAGGGATGGTGTTGCTTGTCCCCGGTGCCGGGTATGCCTTGAAAGATCGACTTCCGCTGGTGACCAAGCCCTTTCAGTCTCATCCTGACGGGTATGGATTTGTTTTGGTGGGGGATGGTCAGCCGGATCTTTTTATCCCGGCATCCATGACAAAAGGTGCAATGCATCAGGACATTGTCCAGGCGGTGAGAACAGGCATTGACCGTCGTGGCCGTCAGGAAGGGGTTATCCTTTCTGTTGTTGAACGGGCCAGAACGTCTGTTGTTGGCACTGTGCACAAGGTTGGTGAGAATACTGTTGTCCGCCCCAGGGATGCAAAGCTCAAGGCCGATTTTATCCTGGAATCATCGGATCCGTCCGTTAAGTATTCTGAAGGGGACCTGGTCATTCTGGAGATTACTTCTTACCCTGATTCGGTGCATTCTCCGAAGGGACGCATACTGGCGCAGCTGGGTCAGGCGGGAGATCCCAAAATTGATACCGAGATTGTCATGGCGTCCTTTGGCCTGACAGATGTTTTTCCTTCTGATGTCCAGGAGGAAGCCGAGCGGGTTGCAAGAGAAACGCCCATCGCTCCCGGACCGAACCGCGAAGATTTCAGGGCGTGGGATATTGTCACGATTGATGGGGACAATGCCCGGGATTTTGACGATGCCCTTTCTCTTGCAAGACTTAAGGACGGGAGTTTTGAGGTCGGCATCCATATCGCTGATGTGGCGACTTATGTGTCGGAAGGAACATTACTGGACAAGGAGGCTTTCCGGAGGGGGACAAGTGTCTATTTCCCTGACCGGGTCGTTCCCATGTTTCCGGAGGTCCTTTCAAATGGCGTCCTTTCTCTGAATCCGGACGAGGACAGACTTGCGAGGAGTGTCATCCTGAAGCTGGATCCCCATACGGCAGAGATTCTTGATTCGAGAGTGACGCTTTCTGTGATCAGAAGCCGTATGAGAATGACCTATTCAAAAGTTCATGATGTTCTCAGGGGAGCAAATGAGGACTCCCGTTATACTCCCTGGACAGCGCTTTTGTCAGAGCTCTGGTCTGTTGCCCAGATACTCAGAAAAAAACGATTTCAGGCCGGGAGCCTTGATTTTGACCTTCCCGAACCTGAGATCATTCTTGATCTCAGGGGGCATCCGATCGATATTGTGCGTTCGCCACGATATCTTTCCCACCAACTGATTGAAGAATTCATGCTGTTGGCCAATCAGGTTGTTGCCAGAGAACTGGTCTCGCGGTGGGGGGGCGGGATCTTTCGTGTGCATGAAGCCCCATCCATTGAGAGAATTGCGGATCTTAACCTGTTTTTGGGTGCTCTTGGTCTGTCCATGCCACTCAAGGAAGGAGAGGTTCCCACTTCGAAAACACTGTCGAGTGTTCTTGAGACAACCAGAGGCACTATTCAGGAAAAGATGGTTCACTTCTCCGTCCTGAGATCCTTGAAACAGGCTCGATACGACACGAAGCCATTAGGACATTTTGGCCTGGCCATGAGCGATTATACTCATTTCACGTCGCCAATCCGGCGTTACCCTGATCTTGTCGTGCACCGCCTCCTTGGTGCGGACCGCTCGAGGCCATTGAGAGATTCGGTCAAGACGGATATTTCAAAAGCCGCTTCCCATTCCTCTGAAAGAGAACGAGCTGCTGTTGATGCAGAAAGGATGTCGATTGACTTCAAACGCATCCGGTTCCTTGGAGATCATGTCGGGGAGGTTTTTTCCGGGGTCATTTCCGGTGTTGCCGGATTTGGTTTCTTCGTCGAGCTCGACAGTACTCCGGTTGAGGGGATGGTTCCCGTCTCTTCGCTGTCCGATGACTACTATGTGTTCCAGGAAAAGCATCATAGTCTCAGGGGAGAGAGAACCAGGAAGGTCTACCGCATCGGAGACCCTGTTTCGGTGAGGATCATGCGTGTTGACCTTGAGAGGCTTAAGTGTGAGCTGGCTCTTGAAGGGATGGAGGAGTCTTCTGGCAGGCGGAGAAAAAAACTGGAGCCTGTCCCTCTTTCGGGTGCGGCAACGCAAAAGCCAAAGCCAGAAAGCCCCGGAGGAGGGAAAAGTCGCCGGGGAAGAAAAGGTCGTCGCCGAAAAAAAGTGTAAGGCTTACTGTTTTGAATTTTCGCCGCTGGCCAGAAGACTTTCCTGACTGGCGGTCTGAAAATCTTCGGAAGCCAGTTCATATTGCTTTTGAGCCTGGACAGGGTTTCCGAGAAGGGAGTACTCCTTGCCGGCCCTGATATGATCATCTGCAGCGCTGGAATATTTGTTTGCAGCTTCAAGATGATTTAGAATTCCCGCTTCCCTGTGAGCTGCTTTTTCTATTGATGTTGCGTTTTGCGCGAATTTCTGTGCGGCTCCCAGATGGTCACCAACAACAGAATTCGTCATGGCGCATGATGTCAGTGAAGCAGCAAGAGCCATGAGTGCTAAGGCATGAACAAGGCTGTTTTTATTTTTTCTGATTTGCATATCTTTATCCTGTCTGGGTAGACTTTCAAGATTGGAGGCAATCTCGTTATCGATAATGAAGGTTGAAGCCTTGATCCGTTTGATCAGAGCAGAAACTTGACGCCGATTATGACATATGTCAATGAGTGAGACAAGAATCAACAAGTCTGCCAGAGGGTTATGAAACATTTGAATGTTTTGATGAAGGGGCTTCCAGAAGCAACGAGATGGCTGCTCCTTGCCATTTTTGTGCTTGTTTCAGGCTGTGAAGTGTTTGTTCCCCCTCCGGTATACCCGACGATGGATGCCGAATCATACAAGCTTTCGATGATGAGCGGAGAGTCCTTCCAGGGCCTTTCCGTAACGGCTAAGATTTGTTCTGCCCGTTATATGGATATTCGGGTCGATTGGCCATCCTCCTCTAATGGAAGTCGGGAAATCCGGATTGATAAAGTCTGGCCAGCGGGTGTTGTCCACAATGAGTTGTCAAAGGATCTCCTCCTGCATGCAACCCTTGAGGTGCGTTCCGAAGAGGGGAGGCGCAGGGTTGAGCTGAGAGGAATTGTCCGTTTTTCCAACCTTTCGGTTTGTCAGATGCAGTCTGCTGTATTGGTTGCCAGCTCCGATGACTCTGTTGTTGAGCCTCCGATATATTTCCTGATGGTTAATTCTCCGGTGCACAAGGACCCATGGGCACCAAGAGTGATTATCTATAATGGTTACAAAGAAAGACTCAATGAGTTTTTCACGGTTGTCGGCCCTATTCCTTTTCAGTCTTCCGTCAATGCTCCAGTCAATCCGGTTGTGCTGGAAAATGGTGTGCCTGTTGCAGGAGCAGATCTTCGTGGTGCAACGTCAACCGGCCTTGATGGTCGTTTGCAGATGCAGTTATGGCTGAAGTCCAGACACACTCATATCAGTATTTCCGGAAATGGGGATGAGGGAATATTTTTTTCCACTAACCCCCATATGAAGGGAGTGGGTATTTTGTTGCCAGAAACACACCCTGTAGCGATCTATCCTCTCGGAAGTTATCATTTTGTTCTGGGGGGAGGTTTGTTGGTTGAAGGTCCGTTGGGGATTGATGGTGTGATCCGCTTTGACCGCGAAGCAGGTTTGTTTGAGCTCCGGGGCCATGTCAATCAGGCTGGCTCGGTCATCGGGGATTTTCGCACTAATGGCCACTTCCAGAAGGGTGCTCATTCCCGTTTTGGTCTGGATGGCGAGATTGATCTTTCATTTGATTTCAACCATCAAATCATAAAGCTTGCAATGTTTCCGGGACGCGACGGAAAAACTTACTGGATTGGTGGATTGAACGAAAACCTTCTGGGAATGGCCATTCCGGAAGTCTCGAAAGACTAGCTGCGAGAAAGATGGACCTTAAGTGAATGAGGGAAAAGATGGATGATCTGAATCATTTTGGAGAAGAGCCACCGCCACCACCGGACATGAGCAAGACAAGATCGAGGGTTGTTTCGATTCTTTTCAGGATGTTTACTCTCCTGGAGTTTGGTTTCCTAGGGTTTATTCTTTTTGATTTATTTAGAAAGTATATCATTACCGGAAACTTGGACTGGTGGAAAAAGTAGGCTTTCGGACCGATTATGCGTATCCGCCAAAATAAGGGGCAGGAGCATTCCGCGTCGATGCTCCCGCTGCTTTTTGACTTCTTTATTTGAGCCTTGAGAGCGCATTGTTCAAGCCGGTTTTCAAATCGTCCAGGATCTGGTCTGCTGTGTTCTTGACCTTTTCCCAATTCTCCCCCGTCGCTTCATCAAGTTCCTTGATTTTCTGCAAGACTTCTTCCTGCTTTGCTTTCACGGCATCAAGCTCTTTTGCGTACTTGATCCTCATGTCTGCTCCCTTGTTTTCAATCTTTGCGTTCAAAAGATTGATCTGGGCACCCCATTCCTTCATTTGGGCATTCAGCTTTTGTTTGTAGGCTTCTTTTGAGTCCATCTTTCACCTCCTGATAGTGGTCCGGATCGAGTGATTGTTGTTCTCTGGGTCTGGAAGATACCCAAAGGCCATGGAATCGAAAAATTGCCATTTTTGCCACTGGGGTGTTATTTTTTAAGGAAGATTTTGATGAGTTTTATCTGAACTTCAGTGTTGGGGACTTGTTTTTGGTTGCGGGGGCAGGATTTGAACCTACGACCTTCGGGTTATGAGCCCGACGAGCTACCGAGCTGCTCCACCCCGCAGAAGTAATATAGGCATATTTTAGGCTAAAGTCAATGACCCGCTTATGTTTTTGAGTTCGCCGGGGTCAGGTGGATAAAACAGAAAGGTGTGAATTGAGTGACGATGGTTCAGAGCGTTCCTTTGACTTGATTGTTATTGGAGGTGGCCCTGCAGGGTATATGGGGGCACTCAGGGCAAGTGAACTGGGGATGCGAGTAGCCCTTCTGGAGTCAGGGAAGGTTGGCGGGGTTTGTCTGCATCAGGGATGTATCCCGACTAAATCATTGCTTGAGGTTTCCTCCCTGATCCAGAAAACCTCAGCATCCGCTGCAAATGGTCTTCAGTATGATCCCCCCAGGATCGATTTTGCGAAGATTATGGCTTCCGGTCAGGTTGTTGTGAATCGTTTGCATCAGGGGATCAAACACCTGCTGAAATCCGGAGGCGTTGTGACATTCGAGTCTTCCGGCAGACTGGCAGGTGTGGACAAGGTCATCCTTTCTGGCAGATCCGGGGAACAGATTTTGCACGCGGATAATATTCTCCTGGCAACGGGATCTCGCCCCAAAGATTTTCCCGGGCTTCCGTTTGATCATGAAAGGGTCATTGACAGTTCTGATGCCCTTTCATTCAATCCTTCAGGAAAAAAGATAGGAATCCTGGGCGGTGGCGTTGTAGGAGTTGAATTTTCTCAAATTTTTACATCTCTTGGCGGAAATGTAACGATTTTCGAGAGAGAACGCTCCATTTTGCCCGGAGAGGACCCTGAACTGGTGTCTATCTTGTCTCGGGAACTGGATCGTCAGGGTGTTCTTCTAAGATGCGGTGTTTCTGTCGGATCAATCTCCCGGAACGATCAGGGAGTATCTCTGTCGATCGTGCCGGCAGGGGCTTCAACTGAGACGTTTCCGGAAGAAATTGCTGTTGAATATCTTCTTGTGGCTATTGGACGAACTCCCAATACGGCCGGTCTGGGTCTTGATTCTGCAGGAGTGATACTTTCCCGTGACAAGGCTGTCATTGTTGATGATTCAGGGTGGAGTGGTGTCGGGGGCATTTACGCCGCGGGTGACTTGGCCGGAGGGGCTATGCTTGCCCATGCGGCAAGCCACGAAGCGATCGTCTGTGTTGAAAAGATTGCTGGTCTTGATCCCGATCCGATTGATCCGATTAATGTCCCCCGGGTTGTTTATACCCATCCGGAAATGGTATCGGTTGGCCTGACGCTTGAACAGGCACAAAAAAAAGGTCTTCCCGCAATACAAAAAAAATTTCCGCTGATGGCAAATGGGAGATCGTTGATCCACGGCGACAGACGGGGAATCGTCAAGGTGGTTCTCGATGAAACATCTGGAGCTTTGTTGGGTTTTGGCGGAGTGGGACCAGGCTTGTCAGAAATTCTACCCGTTGCGACGCTAGCAATTGGACTTCCGGACGGTGCCAGGCGTCTGTCTCATTCCATATTTCCCCACCCGACGGTAGCTGAAGCGATATGGGATGCGCTGAGAACTCGCTAGTACTTGCCTCTAATGCGTTTTTGGCCGTTCCAGACTGCTTTTGTGTTAGTATGGGTGAAATGTTATCTTGACGCTTTTCCAGCGCAAAGATCTGCTCCTGAAAGCAGTTCCCTGATTTTTTCTTGTGCGGATCATTTCTATCGAAAGGGTATTGGCATGGAGATTGTTCAGATTTTGTCAGATGGCGGGGCCTGATCGATTGGGTTTTTATATTTACTCCCGATCCATCAGGGATACTGCTCCGCATAAGAAAATCCTGGACCTTATCGTTGTCGATCCAAGAATTGCATGCTTTATTGTTGACACGGAGGGAAGGATCGTTTTGTTTAACGATACCCTTTCCTTTCACCTTCAGGTTGGATTCAAGTTTCTGGCCAGAAAGCCCTACGAAGATGTTCTTGAAATCCTGAACTCCCAGAAAGGTGGTCCCCAGGGAGACCCCCATCATTTTGAAGAAAAATTCTCTGTCAGCGAGTACCGTAATTTTGGCAAAAAGGGTGTTCTTCTTATGAAGAGCTATCCCCTGGGCCATCTCCCTTCGCCTGTGGCGATCTACTTTATTTCAAAGGAGGAGTTTCTTCCTTCGGAAAAAGAAGTGGCATCAACATTTCTTCCCTATCTCGCGCGCCTGGCGGACAAGCTGCAGCGCCCTGTCGGCAATATTCTGATGGGAAGCCACGATACCCAGAGTATTGATGCTCTTGCCCAGGATCTTTTAACGACTCTTCCGGCAGCATACCAATCCATCAGGATTTTTATGGCGGATGCGACTTCCATGAGTGATTCCAGCCACTTTATCCGCATGGTATACGAAGGTCCTCCGGAGAGCATGAGACAAAGTACGGAGGGGGTCCTTTATGGTGATACCGTTTACTTCCGGACGCTCTCGGGGGCGAACGTCCGTCCGGCTCTGGTAGCCCATTCGGATCAGTTGTGGAAACATGAGGTTCTTTTGCCATGCAACTGGTATCTCCATGTCTTTGCCTGGGTGGGTATTCCCCTTCTTTCTTTTGATGTCTGGAAGGAGCCCCTTCGCATCCGATGGCAGGAAATGATTTCTGCCTGTGGATTTGAGATGGGTGAATTCAGGAGCAAGGCTGGCTTGCTCCCTTACTACAGGGTGGATGGGACGGGACTTTTTGATCGAGAAAGCCTTGTTCTTGCCATGGAGCACATGATTGCCCAGTCTCCTGTGCGACCTTTTTCGATGATCCTTTTTCGATTGAAATTTGAGGAGATTCAAGGGGAGTTTGTCGATTTCCTCAAGAAGGCCCGAAGGATCTCTGACTTGATCGGGAAGATTGATGAAGGGATTGTCATGGTTTACCCTGATGTGGATGAGAGCGTATCAACGAATGTAGAGATCCGCTACAAAGGGATTCTTGAACGCTTGAGTCTGACTGATTATCGCTTTCAGTGTGATATATCAAAACATTCCTTTCCGTCGTCGAACTGGACGGGAGAAGAACTTCTTGCTCAGCTTGTCAAGAATGATGTTCTCCATGTCAAGCCGTTATCCAATGCAGACAAGGAAATTCCACAATTTGAAGACTGGTTCAAACGGTTTCTCCTCCTGAAGGACTTTGACTGATGCTCCGTTCTTTTCCACTGTTTTCTTATGTTATCGGCAAGAGGTTTTACGGATCTCTCGTTCTGGCCATATCCCTGTTTTTTTCGACGATTTCCATCGCTTGGGCCGTGCCTCCCCATATCGTTGTTTTTATCCTTGAAAACAAGGGCTTTTCCCAGATAATCGGCAATCCTGAAGCTCCCTTTCTGAATGCACTCGCAAAAAAGAACATGATCATGACGAACTATCATGCCATGACCCATCCCAGCCTCCCGAACTATGTCGCGCTGATATCCGGTTCAAGCGTAGCAAGGCACTCCGATGATCCATCGCAGAGATTTTCTGTTTCAACGGTGGTTGACAGGCTTGAGTCGAATGGGTTTACCGTCAGCGGGTATTTTGAGGGAATGCCTTATGACGGTTTTCGGGGAGATCGCTATCCTTCCCGTCACCCGATTTATGTCCAGAAACATAATCCTTTTATGCTGGTGTCTTCCCTCAGGCAGGACCCAAAAAGAGAACGTTTTGACCGCCGACTTGAAGACCTTGATTCTGATCTCAAGAGTGGACGTCTTCCCGATCTTTCTTATGTTGTTCCCGGTCTTTGTCACGACATGCATGGAGGGAAGGCCTGCAAAAGCAACAGAACTTCTTCCTTGATCGGTGCAGGAGATACCTTTATGGCAAAATGGGTGCCAAAAGTTATGGCTTCTGACGCTTTTAAAAAGGGCGGTGTTATTTTGATTGTCTGGGACGAAGGCGGAGGATTTTTCAGGCATCCTTTTCTGCGCCAGTCTTTTCCGGGCAAGGGCGGCCGGGTTCCTCTCATTTGTGTGACAAGCCAGCACAAGGGGCATATGGAGTTTTCAGAGTATAGCGATCATCGCATTCTGTTGAATGCGATTCTCTCAAGGTTTGGGTTGCCAGCAATTGCCAATGGCGAGCCTTCTTCACTTTTTCCCGGAGTTTTTTTAGAGGATGAAAACCCTAGGAGCGGGACATTCTTTTACCCAGGAGCAATAAGTACAGCCCAAGCACGGCAGTGACCGTACCGGATATTGTAATGACCTGAAGCCCTGTATCTCCAATGAATGAGTGGGCATGGATATCGTCTCTTACAAGGCCGAGGTAGACGGGACCAATCGCTGGAGGTATGGATGCGATGAAGACAATGATCCCGATATGCATGATGCGGTTTTTTATCAAGTGAAGTCCTTTCCCTTGGATCTTTGTCTGCCGATATTTCTGGCGGTTCTTTTTATTGGACCACCAGACGGTTTTTCAGGGGATCGGAACGGATCGCGCTCCGTCACCCGGAATGTCCGGTTGGCGGTTGCCTGCATCTCGCATGGGCATCCAGGTGTTTGCTGATCGATCAGACGCCTGGTGCCGGGAGGTTTGGGGGTGGTCGTCGGCGCTCCTCATTTTTGGTGCAGAAAATGGGCTTTTTGCCATTCCCGGGATTCTTGCAATATGGAAAGAATCCGGAGCGTTTCCACCAGAACGGCGCCTGATTCTCCGGCGATCGACCGAAAGAGGAACGACCATTGATATCGCGACAGGGTCATGGATGCCGGACTGTGGATCCACCTCACGAGCTGATAATACGCTCTTCTTTTTGCGGAATAAACTTCTGCTCCAAGTTCTAGCTGAACAATGAAGACTTTTTCCGCGGAAGTCATGTGGTTTTTGGAAGGTGGCCGTCAACAAAAGGAGTTGATCAACCTGAGAATCGCCGGGGGCGATCACGGATTCGACCTGCATCCGTTTATCGGGATGGAGCGTCTGAATATTGCCAGGATCGCGATGATGGGCCCGGAAATGATATCATTGATTCGAGGGGTGGGGGGTAAATGTTCTTTTTCCTTGATCAAACGGAGGAGCGGTTGTGGAAAAAATGTCGGTAGTGTTGGCCTCGGATGAGTTTGAAAAGCTGCAGGCGGGTTGCATGATGGCATCTGTGGCCTCGGTTTCGGGTGTAGAAGTCAATGTCTTTGTCACAATGGCGGCAATGACCTGTTTCAGGAAAAAAACGGTTGCCGACCGAAGTTTTCCAAAAATGGGAGAAGTGGGGCAAGCGGCTATAAGGAAAAAGGCTCCCCTGTTTTCTGATCTGTTGCTCCAGGGCAAAGAGATGGGGTCTCTGAAGGTATTTGCCTGTGCTTTGGCGCTTGACCTGATTGATGCCAAACTGGATGAAATGGTGCCTCTTTTTGATGAAGTGGTCGGTGTTGCGACATTTCTGGGAAAAGCTGAAGGTGGGCAGGTACTCTTTGTCTGATCTTCAAAATATGAGACGGGGTGATAATAATGGGTGGTGAATCCTTAAATCCAGATGAAGTAATCGATGCAAGAGGGCTTTATTGCCCTGGTCCGCTTATGGAGTTGATCCGGGTTATTTCGGTCAAGCCTGTCGGTTCAGTCCTGAAAATACTATCTTCCGACGAGGGTTCAGCCAAGGATATTCCTGCTTGGATTGCGAAGGTTGGACAACAGTATATTGGTACGGAAAAAATGGACGGCTACTGGGAGCTTTTGGTCAAGAAAGTCAAGTGACTTTTGTTCCGGTTTGATGTTTCCGATGGGGGTATTACCAATGCCCCCGTTTTTTGAGCCGTTACAAGTGTATTGCAGGACTATTTTTCCGAAAATTGCCGGATATAGTTCACGAGCTGTTTATGGGTGATTCCGATGTCCTGCACTGTGAATGTGGGGAAGTTTCGTTCATTGGTTCCTATCGCGAGCTCCATTGTGTACGGTTTTTCGAGGAAAGTCTGTTTCGCTGAAAAAAGAACAAGGATTTTCGCTATTCCTGTTAGAATCTCCTCTCCCTGATACCCCAAAAGAACACCAATTCCTCCGCCCGGAACACCGATGAGGGTTCCTACGGGATAGATTCCGACCATGTTTGCGAGAGTTCGACCGATATCACGGTCAACTCCCATATTGCTCTGAAGAAGAAATGTCATGGCCTTGTGTGGCGACATGCCTTTTCTGTAAACCCGATCTGCGGTCAGGGCTTCGTATACATCGAGAACCATGATTCCCTGGGAAACGGGATGAATTTGTGGAAGGTCCAGAGCATAAGGATAGCCCTTTCCTCCGTGACGCTCATGATGCTCTTCCGCGACTTTTGCTGCCAGATTCCTGAGATCGGGTTCCGGGGATTTTTTCAGAAAGCGGGACCCAAAAAGCGGGTGTTTTCGCATCTCTTCCCACTCTTCCGGGGTAAGCCGGGATGGTTTTTTAAGGATTTCTGGGGAGATAAATATTTTTCCCAGATCGTGGAGAGATGCGGCCATTCCCCATGACATCCACTCTTCTTCAGGATATTTTTTTCTGATGGCATATCCGACTGCAAGCATCATCGTATTGGCAGAATGAATGAATGTCTCGTCGTCATTGCCTGAAATGTCGGCAAGAAACGAGGTGGAACTCTTGTTTTGAAGGATCAGTCTGATCGTCTCCCTGACCATTTCCCGGATTTTTTTGGTGTCCATGGTTCTGCCCATCCGGGCTTCGTTGAAGGATCCTTCAAGAATCGAGGCGGTATTTTTCTGGATTCTTTCAATTTCGGAGAGCTCCTTGGTGGAAGGTTCCGGAACTTCCATCAGGCTCTCCGAGTCCAGACTTGTTCGTTTCGTATCGTTTTGCCGGGGGGATTCCTTCAGAACTTCTTGTGCCGGATGTTGGTTCGATTCGCTTTCGGGGAGAGTCTTGATTTCTATGGAGACCTTTCTGATGCCGTTCTTTTCAAGCCTCAGGATGTCGTCTTTCGAGCGAATGACAAAATGATGAGAGACAAGAGTGGTTTCAAACCAGTTCTTATCAACGCCTACGACAGTCATTCCGATTTTAAGATCCGTTAACGGGATTGTTTTTTTCATTCACGGCTTTCTTGCGGTAAGAGCCACATGAGTGTGCTCTATGTCAAATCGAGTTTGTGAATCCGGTCTCCAATACGGTTGAGAGCCTCTTGCATCACGGAGGTTATTCCGCCAAGAAGGAGAAAGGTGGCTGCCTGCCATATCAATGCCTTGCGATGAGGATGGCGGGGGTTTTCAATGAGTTCCCGACAGTAGTTGCTGTATGCTTCTTCGGTTGGGGGCACTGCAACCGGTTCAAGACCTTCCTTGACCGGAGGAAGCGTGTCCAGTTGATGATCTGGATCAGTATTGACCCGATATATTTTTGTTGGTCGATGCGTAAACAGGCCAACGCTCCCTTCCTGTCCACCGACAAATGTGATGCTGGCATTGGGATGTGCGGCGGTGACCATCGATTCCATTGGTGCCAGAATGGTCTCATGGAAGTATCCGACTGCCATGTGAGAGAGGTTCATGGGATTCAGAGCTTTTTCAACGGTGTTGAAAATGGATCGCAGCCCCAGTTCCCTTCTGATCGGGGCAAGTTTTGCAAGCTCTGGAGTGATGTCCTCCTGAGACAAGCAAATAATTTTATTTCTGTTCAGGTCAGTGAGGGCCGTTTCAGGTCTTGAGATCGGAAGTCCGAGTTTTTTCCAGAGAGGGACCAGTCCCACGCCAAACTTGGCAGGGAGATCCTGATAGCCGTGCAGAACGATGGGGAGCCCCGCTTTTGCTGCGAGCACAGCGGCCGGAATCCAGAGCCCTGGAGCTCTGGCGTGTCCATCGTAGGGGCATCCGAGGTCGAGACCATCGATTGTCGTTGATGTCGAAGGAACTTTAAGAAAAGATTTCAGAGAAAGAAGAAAACCTTCCATTTCAGGGGCTGTTTCACCCTTGGTCCTGAGAGCCAGAAGCAGTCCGCCAGTCTGTGCCGGGGTTGCTTCTCCAGATAGAATCAGTTGGCATGCTTCAAATGCTTCGCTCCGGGAAAGTCCTTTTGATCCTTTTGGGCCGGTTCCAACGGATTTAATGAGTTCCTTGATTCTCTTAGCGATCACGAGGGCTCCTCACTTTTTTTGGCTTCAATCCATAGCGTGTTCCACTCTTCCGGCGAAAGAGCGGACAAGCTTTTCCCTGTCCGGGAAGCACTTAGTTCCATTTGATGAAACCGATTCCTGAAACGGTTGTTCGCTTCGAGCAACGCCTCTTCTGCCCGTATTCCAAGATGTCTGCCAAAGGAAGAAAGAGCCAGAAGCAAGTCTCCAAATTCATGCTTCAATCGCCCGATCGATTCATTGCGGGCTTCCGAGAGTTCCCCGAGTTCTTCGAGAACCTTTTCCCAGGCGCCTTCGGAAGATGACCAGTCAAAGCCAACGCGTCCTGCTTTCTTCCCGAGCTTTTGCGCAGCATCAAGGGCAGGCATGGATCTGGGAATGCCGTCAAGCATCGATTTCCTGTTTCGATGCTCATCCTCCGTTTTTTTGATTGCTTCCCATGTTTCCCATATTTCACCGATCTTCTTGTCAGGGTCGGGGTTCTCGAAAACATGCGGATGTCTCCGAATCATCTTTTCAGCGGACTTATTCAGGAGGTCCGAAACAAGAAGACCGTTTTTTTCCCAAATAATTTGTCGCATAAAAAACAACACGGTGAAAAGGTCCGCGATTTCTCCCGAAGCTTCGTCGAGATTTTCTGCGGAAATAGCATCCGAAAGCTCATAGACTTCTTCTCGAAGGTCTTCAAGGAGGGTTGTGAGCGTTTGTGACCGGTCATAGGCACAGCCATCATCTCCGCGCAACCTGTTAATGACTCCTATCAGTCTGGAGACCGCTTTTGAGTCCTCCCCATCGAGTTTGTCCAATCCTTTTGCCCCCTATCAATGACTCTCCACTAAACCTGAGAACGATTGTCGTGGGGAGATGCGAATGATCTTCCCTGCCACTCAGCGAACGCTATAGTGGTGTTTTCCAGTCTCGCGAGCGGATGTTCCTCTTTGATCTGTTCCTCTTTCTCCGAGGATTGGAGAAGCTGTTTCTGGCTTCGAATCTTGTTCCCCTCTCCCCGGAGACTTTGATCCTCGACCGCTCTGTCATTGTTGTGTCTGTTTCCCGCCCGCCGGATCATCTTCTGCGTGATTTTCACTTCCGCAGCAAGACGGATTTTCAGGAACAAGCTTGCGTTTTGATCGGCATTGTCCCATCTGTCCGCAGTTCTGCAGGCAAACTTGGTCCGGGAGGTTGTGGAATAAGCGTGAAAGCGTTTGCCGGTCTGCATGGGAAGAGAATACCTCAAGGAGATGGCCGAAACAAAGATGGGTGGTCTTTTGATCCACGCCTGGCTTGTGTCCTAAGAAGGGGATCTCTCCGCCGAGAAGGTAATGCTGGAAGGACGATCGGGGAGAATGGCGGTATCGCTGAAATAAACTGGCAGTGAGATTTTTGAAAAGATTGCCCGGACAAGGATCTGCAACGGGTGGGGATGTGTGATGTCTTTTCCATTAAACAGGAGAGCCTCCCTGACAAGGAGCCTCTCCTGTCAAGTTCATTCAGAAGGTTCCGATTCCGCCAATCAGTGGAGCCTGGAACTTTTCAAAGATTACAAAGAGGATCACAGGAAAAGCCAGGATGAAAGTAAAGAGAACCATTGGGGCTGCTCCAAGTGAGGGCTGATTGTTGTTCATGATTCGGCTCCTTTGTTAAAAGCCCCAAAAGGGCATTGATGATGAGTGTGGCACCATTCCTGAAGGATGGTTACAGGGAATACAGGAGCAAGTGGTATGCCCGGATTCTTTTGAGGGATGGTTTTATTTAATTATTTTTTGAATATGAGTTTTTTTTGAGGGAGAAAAGCCGGAGGAAAGAGGATGTTTCTTTTGTGAATCATGAGTCATGAAACACTGTTTCACTTGTTTCTTGAATGAAACATTCCCTGTTTCATGTTTAAACGTTTCATGTGGCGCCAGAGTGTAATTCTGCTGATTCCAAGAATTGAGGCCGCACCTTCGATTTTTCCCTTTGAAGAACGGAGTGCTTTTTCGATCCTGCGACGTTCAAACATTTCAGGATCGGGCAAATCCTCGTCAAAGGAATTCTTTTCGGCGGGAACAGTTGTTTCCCGGGAATAGAACCTGTCGGAGGCTTTTCGGACAGACTCCGGCAAATCCGAAGACTCGATGGGCTTGTGAGGATCTGAAACCGCAAGAACTGATTCGACCAGGTGCTTTAATTCCCTTATGTTCCCAGGAAAGTGATAGGCAGAAAGAACTTGCATGGCTTCAGGAGAGAATGAAGACGATGAAATCCTGTTTTGTTTTTGAAAAATATCCCTGAAGTGTTCGATCAGGATGGGCAGGTCTTCCGTGCGCTTTCGGAGAGGAGGAATATGAAGTGAAAGTCCGTTGAGCCGATAGAACAGGTCCGCCCTCATCCTCCCTTCCCTCAGCAGCTTCTCCGGATCTTCATTGGTGGCTGCAATGATCCTGGTGGAAATGGACTGCGACTGGCTTGAACCCATGGGTTCGAAGATGCCATCCTCGAGAAAGCGCAGCAGGCGCGTCTGGACAGCGGGAGGGATGTTCTCTATCTCGTCGATGAAGAGTGTTCCTCCGTGAGCACGGGAGAGTCTTCCCGACTGGGAAGATACGGCTCCGGTGAATGCGCCTCTCTGGTGGCCGAAAAGGGCATCTTCAACCAGGGTTTCAGGAATGACGGAAAGGTCAAGGGCGACAAACGGCCCGCGGGCTCTCCGGCTTCTTTCATGAATAAGACGGGCAAGGCATTCCTTTCCGGTTCCAGTCTCTCCGATGAGAAGGACAGGAATCTCCGTTTTGGCAATCCTTGTCAGTTTTTCCAGAAACGGTTCAGCCCATTCACGGGAGGCGACAAAGGTATGCTGATGATGCTTTGCGGGTGTTTCCTGAAAAAATGGCTGGAAAGACTTCAGGAGGTATGGATAGCCGATTAATTCGGTGGTGATCTTTTCTGTATTGATATTGATTTGGCCAAAAGAGGACTCGAGGCAGGGATATGGAATTTCCTGGTCTGATAAGTGGTTTGAAAAAAAACCGGATATTTTCTGGCAACTTCCTGAACAGATCCTGCCCTGAAGTGATTCAGGACAAAGAGATCCGATACTCTCGGCCGGGAGTTCCAATGATTCCAATGCAGACTCAGAAGCCCATGCAATCCTGAAGGAGTGATCAATGAGCACCATCGGAGAATTGGTGGCTCTTGAGATCGGTTCCATGATGGCGCTCAGGTTGATTTTGGATTGGGGTGTCATTCCTCCCACTCCTGTTCTTTTTCCGGATTGGCCAGGTCATCTTGAATGGGGTGGCGGAGAGAGAGGGATTTGAACCCCCGCTGGAGTTCCCCCCAGAGTTGATTTCGAGTCAACCGCCTTCAGCCTCTCGGCCATCTCTCCACATTTTTCCTGATAATATCATAGATGATCCTGTGGTCCCAAACGTTTTTTCTCAAAAAAATTCCGCAGGAGCTCCTTGACCGGTTCATCGAGAACTCCTTCCCGGACAATAATCTTATGGGCCCATCTTGGATCATTCTGTAAGTCATACAAGGATCCCATTACTCCGGAGCGTGGTTCTCTCGCAGAAAAGATGACTTCCCTGATCCTGGCCTCCATGATTGCACCAAAACACATGGGGCAGGGTTCGAGCGTGACATAAAGGGAGGCTCCCTGCAGTCTGTAGTTTTTTGTTGCCCTTGCCGCTTCCCTGATGGCCAGAATTTCGGCGTGGCCTGTTGGATCGCTCCCGGCAATGCGGGCGTTGTGGGCTCTGGATAAGATCTTGTCATCTAAAACGAGAATGGCCCCAACCGGTACCTCGTCAAGGGAAAAGGCTTTTTCTGCTTCGGAAATAGCCAATTTCATGAAATGCTGATCCTTTTGAAAACGTGACATATATCACCTTTTTTATCTGGAAAAACCTGTCGTTTCTGATAGAATCAACCGATGAAAAAATCACTGTCCTGTCTTTTGCTGATTCTTCTTTTTTCCGGCGATCCGTTGCCGCTTTTTGCTGTTCCGATTGCGGTGCCCTCGGATTCTGCCGAGTTGCAGGAGAAACTTCCCAAAATGGCCTCCCTCATTATGAAGGGGAAGGCCAACCTTGCGCTACCTGAACTGAAAAAGCTCGATCTCCGTTATCCTGACCGTGCGACTGTCCACTTCCTTACAGGTATTGCATATGGGAAGCTTGGAATGAATGAAGATGCCGTCAGGGAGGAACGGCAGGCGCTTTCAGATGATCCTCAATATCTGCCGGCAAGAATCTCCTTGGGGATTGCCGAAGGGAATACCGGCCATTTCAAGCAGGAAATCCGCCAGGAGCGACTGGTTCTTTCCGTCGACCTCAAGAATGAGTCCGCCTGGGAAGCCACCGGATGGGCGTATGCTTCACTTGCAAAATGGAGTCTATCCAGAGAAGCGGAAGAACAGGCGATCCGCCTGAACCCTTATGATGACCAAGCTCACATGGTGCTGGGGATTTCCCTGGCGCATCTGGGGTTTTATGAAGAAGCGCTTACGGAAGAACTCAAGGCGAAAAAGCTGAACCCGAAAGATGGGGGAACGCTGAGGGCTATTGCCTGGATCAAAACACTTATTGCTCCTGAACATAAACAAAAACATGAAAATGATGTCCAGACGGTCAATCCGCTCCTCGCTCCAGACCAGGGGGATATTCCTCAGGGGGCTCCCGGGATCATTCCTTTGTCAGGAGGAACCAATTCGGGGAATACGGGCAATTTGAGGGCTCCTGCCAGGCCGTGATTTTCCTGATCATGGTCTCCTTGGCCAGGACTCCATGATCAGGAAAAGGAGCTGGAAGAAAGTTTTCTTTTGTGGTAGAGTTTTGGGCCGTTTGGAGGGGTGGCCGAGTGGTCGATGGCGGCGGTCTTGAAAACCGTAGAGCGAAAGCTCCGTGGGTTCGAATCCTACCCCCTCCGCCAAACTGCATTTCCAGTATCTCCATTTTGTGTCCATGGCGCTTAAATGCTATGCCTCTTCTCTCCTCACACAACCACTTCTCAGGTTTGATGGCCAAATAGGCGATTTACTCATCGCACAGGGGACCTCAATCTTGCCTGCCTCAGGGGCCTTCGTCGCTCTGTGGGGATCTCTGAATCTCCCCATGAATAAATTTATGGGGTTCTATCCGTGATTAAAGAAGGTCTGTCGGGCTCTCGCCTTTCGGCTATGCCTCCCGACTCTTCCCTCTCCACAGCCGGACTTCCGGGAGGAACGGCTCTGACTCCGGCTAGAAGCCGAAGGAGGCAGGACGGACTTTGCCACTCGCCGTTTGTTTGACTCGATGTACTGCCCGATGATTTCCATCGGAGCACCACCCACGGTGGAAACAAAATAGCTGTTGGTCCAGAGACTCGGCAGGCGGGTGCGGCACCAGCGGAACTCCTGGCGTAACAACCGTGAGGACCGTCCCTTGATCAGCTTGATCAGATGGTGAATACCGAACTGCGGATCCACCTCGACAAGGAGATGCACATGATTCGGCATGACCTCCATCTCCAGCACCGCGCTCCTGGTCTCAGAACACACCTGATGTATAATCTCCTTTAACCGATCGTCCGCCCCGTTCACCAGCACGTCTCTTCGGTATTTAGGACACAGAT
>JAKBPM010000070.1 GCA_021829515.1 Nitrospirota bacterium
AGCTTGTTCCACTTCCCGAGCTTGTCGCAGGAAGATTGGTATTGAGAGCGGTTTGTTGCACACCACCATACACGGATGTCGTAGTATCATTGGCCAGAGCCAATATATTCGATTGATTTTGTGCCGAGATACTCCCAGAGTTATTAATGTAGTTCGTATAGCTCATCAATATATTTGATGGAGGAGTTGACCCAACAGTTGTTGAATGCATCAAGGATGAGCAGTTCGTAAATAAAGTGCTGGAATCCTCCACGCAGGATGCAAGAATGTTTGCATCCGACGTGATCTGCTGGATTCCGCTTGTTGAAAGGTTTGATGCGTTTAATAGCCCGGTCTGGATGTTCACATATTGATTAAAAGTACTCAGATTACTATTAAGGGCAGATGTCGTTCCAACAATTGAAGGGAAGCCTGAGGGGGTAAATGTCTGGCTGGGCCCCATAAACAAAGAAGCGGCAAGAACTGTTGTATACTCGGTCACATTGACTGTCTTTGGAATATTGCTGGGAGTTCCGATCGGAGACATCATAAGGATATTGCCATTATAGCTTCCAGATGGGGAATTTCCACCTTTTGCAACAATATAAAGGAAAGCCGTGCTTGGCACAGATACTTGTGCTGTCAATGTATAGGTGCCAGCAGAACCCGTTTGAACATTTGGGCTGATTTGCTGAGCCGTTCCTCCTGAACTCGAAGCTGCCTCCCAGAGAGAAACGGAAGAAGAAGAGAGCCCAGATAAACCTCCCTGTACCGTTCCAGAGACAGTTACACCAGCACCCCCTCCACCACCGCTTCCGCCACCACTACATGCCGCCAGGGAAAAAACCAAAAGCACCGCTATCGAACTCAATTTCCATGCGGGAAAAAAACTGTTCCCTTTTGAATCCTGATATCTCTTTTCCACGGCCATTTGAACACAAGACCGATCTCTCCTATAATCAAATAGGGGTTTCATGGGTGAACCTCCAAGCTGTGATTGTTTGATTCAGGGGCCGCTTTGCAGAGCGGCCCCTGTCATTTTCTCTTTACTGTTCCCAAATTTCCTCTTTCTCCTTACTTCTTGACTCCATTCGCTGTCTTGTCCTTGAGCAAGACCTTCAGGTTGTCAAAAAAGCCGGCATAAAACTCCGGATTCTGCACCGTTCCCCTCTGTGTCACCACCGAGTTGTACTCGGATCCGATCGGGAAAAGAGGGATCAACCAGAGAAGATGCCACCAGACGTACTCTTTCCGGTGAAGCTCGGTTGTCTGGTTCGCCGCGAGGCTGACCTGGGTGATGCCTTGGCCCAGCGGGACAAAGGTGACCGTCGAAGTGATCTGGTACGAAATGTTCTTGTCGTTCTGGTCCGTCATCTCGCGATCGGCAAGGATGATCGCGTTTGCCTTGTCCGCAGAGCGGACCATGAAACCCTGCTGGGAAAGAACTCTTAACGATGCCGCCCAGGTACGATCCTCGGATGCCGAAATGGATTCGGTGTTTCCCTGGATCTGCTCTGAAGAATTGAAGGCCTGCCGGTAGGATGGCTCGGAGCCACAACCGGAGACCAGAACAAGACCCACCAAAAGGACCATTGCCCTGGTGAAGAAAAACAACGCACTGCCAAGGTTCCTGAAGCTCGGACTCCCCATGGGAGAAGAGGTTTCAAAAGACTCCGATCCCTCCTTCATCCTTCTGGAAGACCCTTCCTGAAAACCCATCACTAACTCCTTCCCAAAATTGTCTATAGCTATCACTTTTGATAAAACGGGCAAGTGATGCCGAAAGGGTAGATCAGCTCCCCGATTCTGTCTATCCATCGAAAGTAGTGGATTGCCTTTTGAGGGAATTGAGCTATATTTATCATAGAATAATGATCTGAATGGATTCACCGGATGATGGTCGTGAAGGCCGAACAATTCTCACCAGATGCTGTGGTCGGGGGAAGTCATTTTCATGGTGATTCAAACATGTTGCGTACCAAAACAAACGAGGTGCTTCGATGGACGCTGTGATGGAGTTATCCTCAAAGGATTATCAGACTCTCCTGAACCTCATCTGCCGGCTTCACAACGCAAAAGATTCAAAAGCCCTGTTTCTCGAAATATGGGACTCCCTTCGCGATGAACTTGATCTCACCACCGGAGTTTTCATCCCCGCCGACAGGGAATCGGGGGATTTCCTCCTCGACGGAGGCCAGATTTTCGATCACCCTTCCCAATACTTCATGGAGTATGCCCTGCACTTCTCCACTCTCGATCCAGTTTTTTCTTCCGGGTGGTTCAGGAGTTTTTCAAACGATGTCACAAGGCTTTCCGATCTTGTCCCCCCAGACTGGTTCGACACCTCCCCATACGCCCAGGATCTGCTGAAACGGGCCCATATCTCCCATATTCTGGCATCCAATCTGGGCTTCGAAGGATATCCCGTCGGGGTTCTCCGGCTTCACAGGGAGAACCGGGACAAACCTTTCACACAGCGGGATATCCTGTTCCTGAAACTTCTGGCACCCCATCTTTCCCAGATGATCAACCAATTCCGGGAGCAGTCCATTCCGGAGTACTCCCCTAAAACCGGGATCATGTTCATCCAGCAGGATCAGTCGATTTTCTGGGGAAACAAGCTTGCCAAACAGGTCTGGGGAGATCGCAGCGCGCACGACTTCAATGCGTCCGGAAGCGATCTCCCCAACATCATCAACACTTCACTTGGTTCCTACAGGGTCATAAACATCCCCATCCAGGCGCTGAAAGATACCGACGATCCTGTTTCTGAAAAAATAAAAGCCCAAGTGCTTCTTCTTGAGCCGTTTCCCCAAAAAAAGTCGACCAAAGAAAAACTCTCCTCACTGGGACTCTCTCCCCGGCAGGCAGAAATTGCCGCACTCGTTCTTCAGGGCAGGAGCAATCGGGTCGTAGCCTCCGATCTCGGTATCTCCGAGCAGACGGTCAAGGACCATCTCCACGATATCTTCCATAAACTCAAGATCAAAAGCCGTTACCAGCTGATTTTCCTGTGCGCGAATGCGATGTAGAGCCGCAGATAAGGATTGATTTGTTCACGACAATAAGGAAAAAGAGGATCATGGGACGCTCTGAACAGTTTTCAAGACTGAATCGGCCTTAAAAACAGAAGGAAGACTCAAGGATCCACACCAAATTGTCTGGAATCATTCTCAACCGCCCGGATGTCCCGGAAAAGGGGACAAGACCGTTTCGGCATAGGTCATACTCTTGCTCACAATCGGCTGAGAGGGCGAGACGATG
>JAKBPM010000021.1 GCA_021829515.1 Nitrospirota bacterium
TTTCGAGTCCGCCGTCTCGAGTTCCACAAACGCGCTCGTGGATCGCCCCAGACTGTCCAGCAGACTTCCCGCGATATTCGAAACAATTCTCGACATAATTCCCTCACGTTCGGTATTCGGTTAGCTAAATTCCCATCAGGCTCGAAATTTCCCAAAACAATGTCACCATTCTGTCACCATCCAGTGATTGTTATGGGTTATTATGGGTTCACATATCCATAGGAAATAGCGGGATTTGCGTATGGGACATACCCCCCCTGATAGGGTTCGAAACCCCTCACTCACCCCAAATTGATTGCCTCTTCCGATCATCAGCGCATTTCTATCCGCATTGACAACCTCTTATGATTCCAATCTTTTGAATGTATATCTGTCGATTTTTCTGGATCCGAAGGACAAAAAAGATTTCATGTTCTCAATTTTGTTTATGTTTTTTTATCTTGTTTTATTTATTAAATATTTTTATCGATATTACCTTAAAGAAATTGCTGTTTATGCATGTTTGTGAGCTGGTATATGGATTGCTTTGGTTGGCAGCGATACATTAAACCATTGAAATCCATCGGAGGCAGCATGCTGAAAAGCTATCAGATGAACTTATCTATAAACGAGAAGAAGTGGCTCCCTGTTTTTGGAAAGACTGGTTCCCTAAGACTCGGGATCTCTTGTCTTTTAAACCGGGATACTTATGCTCTGGTAGAGAGAACTTTTGAGGGAATTTCCTTAACGCGACAGAAAATATTGATCCAATGGGCAGAGGAAAAATGGCTTTTTCTGGGAACAATCGCTGAGGAAATTTCCTCAGCGTGGCCCAATTTGTCTGATGATTTTCTCGAACTGGAGCGCATTCATTCACCGGATATCTCCGAGCTGTTTGTTCTGGATTTTTCTGGAACGGTGATCGCCTCGAGCAAGAAAGGATGTGCTGGAAGAACTGTTTCAGTATCAAAAGCGTTTTTTGAAGGGATGAAGGCGCCGTTCCTCCATGGACCCTATATTGACCCCGAAACTGAGCGAATCGGTCCCTCTACATCGAATTTCCATGACGGGGTTACCTTGATGTTCTATCAGCCGGTCACTATTCAGGGAGAGAATCGGGGGTGCCTTTGTGCACGCGTACCAAATGATGTCATCGGGGACTTGATCCAGCGTGAGGCTGGTCATGTTTACCCAGAGTCAGGAGACAACTATCTCTTTATGGCGGAGTCCTTTTTTGATCCTTCGATTGCTCCGGGGACGGCGCTCTCCCGATCACGATTTGAAGACGACAGCTTTTCCTTCGGTGAGAATCTCAAGGGAGGGATCAAAACGCCATGGGGAACGGTAAAGGTCTTTCAGCACACAGAGCTTGAGCTGCGCTTTACGGATCCCTCCACAGGGGAACTTCATCCTGGGGTCAGGGAAACGATCCGGAAGGGGAGCAATCTCTTTGTGACCTATCCGGGGTACTCAGACTACAGGCATGTTCCCGTGATTGGGTCAGGAGTGACCTTTAAGATGCCAGGCTCTCTGGATCGTTGGGGAATGATGTGTGAGGGAGACCTTGAGGAGGTCTATCGGAGAAGATCCATGAACTTCCAGTTCATGGGGCTGTTTATCGGTCTGAATTTTCTTGTGTGGATGTTCAGCGTTTCCCTGCATTTTCTTCCCGGACTTTCTTTCTGGGAGCGGGAAACAGCTGTCCTTCCGTTTTTTGTGATGGGATGCTGGTGGTTTTATAAGAAGGGAGTGGCACCATTTTCCCACCGTTTAAAAGAGATGACCGGAGTGATCCGGACAATTTCGGAAGGCGGGGGGAATTTGCGGCAGAGGCTTGATCATAAAATACTCGTTGCGGATGAAACCGGCGAGATGGGCCGCTGGATCAACAGTTTCATTGATAACCTTGATGGAATTGTCGGGCAGGTTGTCAGGACAGCCGAGCTGGTTCTCGAGACAAATAGCCAGATGTTACAGAAAAACAATGAGGCAGATGGGGCTTCCGCTCAAGTGGTGAAGGCAATCGAGTCCCTTCTCCACTCTCTTTCGACACAGATGGAAGAGATTGCCCGGGCTTCCAAAACCGCAGACGAAATGAGGTCGTCCATGACTGACGTGGTTAAAAGTGCCCGGACCCAATTTGATGTTGTACGTGCCAGGACAGGAGATATCAGACAATCCATCGGTCACTCCAAGGGATCGATTGAAGCTCTGGAGGCAAGTGCGGGAAACATTGGAAAAATTGTCGAGGTTATTCAGGAAATAGCCGACCAGACCAACCTTCTGGCACTCAATGCCGCAATTGAGGCGGCAAGAGCCGGGGAACATGGGCGAGGCTTTGCTGTTGTCTCGATGGAGGTCCGTAAACTTGCCGAACGAACCAGTATGCAGACCCGTGAGATTCGCTCGATGATCAATCAGGTCCAAGGAGAGGCAAAAGAGGCGGTCAATACGATGGAAGGGAGCATGTCTGGTGTTGAGGAAGGGCTCAGGCTGGCAGAAGGATCAAATTCGGACCATTCCGGGATCGAGATGGTGGTCAGGAAAATGGGAGATTCTATTGCCAATATTTTCGAGACGAGCGAATCTCATAGCGATATTGCAAAAAACACCCGGGTGATGACCGAGCGAATGCAGCATGCGGTAGAGGGACTTCGCAAGAGCGTCGGAAAAGTCCGATTTGCAACAAGGCAACTGCATCAGCTGGTGGGCCAGTTTCAGGTCAGTGGGGATTAATCCGGATTTTTCCCGTTCCCAAGGCCCTCATTGTCGAGGAGCCTTGGCCGGGTTTTTACGCTCGTGCTTTGTGAGCGTCTTCCTGAAGTCTTGGTAGATGGAGCGGAAAACTTTGCGATGGGTTCTCTTTCGAGACTCTGATGGAGTTGATGATAGAGGTCGAGGAAACCAGGCGCCATGCCTTTGGTTCCTGTTTTTTGGACAGATACATAGCCTCATCGGATTTCCGGATAAGATCCTCCCATTCGACTCCATCCTGTGGGCAGATGGCCACGCCTGCCGATCCCGTTATTTCAACGAGTCTTCCTTCGATACGGATGGGTTTCCGGATCGATTCCATGATCCGCTCAATGAGTAATGTCAGTGCCGTATCACTGCCAATATTTTTAAGAAGAATCAAAAATTCGTCTCCACCCAGCCGGACAACAAGATCCGTCTTTCTCGAAGAGCGGAGAAGCCTGCCCGATATAACTTTAAGCAGAATATCGCCTCCTGTATGGCCACAGGTATCATTGATTTTTTTAAACCCGTTGAGATCGAGAAACAAAACGGCCAACCTGCTATTTTCTTTTTGGGTCCTGAGGATTTCAGCCGGCATCCATTGAGAGAGAAAGTGTCTGTTGGGAAGACCCGTGAGCGGATCGATGTGGGCCTGTTTCCACAGGGTTTTTTCTTTTTCAATCTTGCTGTCCATGTCTTTCCAGACATGGACAAAGCTTGTTATCGACCCGTTATCCCCAAGAATGGGAATGATGGTCAGTTCGAAGTCGCAAGGCGTTCCGCTGTTTTTTTGGTCATGAAGAGTCGTTGTAAAGATCTTGCCCTTAAGGAGGGTCTGCCAGAGAGGCATTCGGGACTTATGACCACCGGATGGCACTTTCATGAAATCGGGGATGTGCCCAATGACTGTTTCTTTTTTCTTTCCGGTCATCATGAGGAAGTCTTCGCTTACCCAGACAATCTTCCCGTCCTGATCCGATATCATCGCTCCGCTTTCGATCGACGGCTGTGAAGATCCCCTTTCCTGAGAGAAGGGGACAGCTCGTTCCGAAGGAGCTTCTGTCTCCTTGCTGGGCACGCTTATGCTGGCCATAAGGGCTTTGATTTCTTCCGGGGAAAGGATCGGATTCATGGGAGGCTCCTTGTTGTCGAGAGCAATGATCGTTATCGAAGATGGAATCGTTTCCCAACATTATTCGGTTGCGAATGCGTTACAGGTGAACCATGCAACGGAGGTTACCCTCAATGTGGAGACTTTTCAGTGAAGCCGGTCATCTTTTTCTGTGACGAAAATCACATATTTGGCATTTGTGCATTCCGGCAAATTCCCAGACAGATAAAACTTGTTTTTTTTGAGATGGAATTTCACCGACTTTTTATCTGTTCCCAAGGGTTTCTTGCCTGAAAGGGATTGGTCCATCGTCCTGTAATAATTATGCGAACAATTAATACGTATTAATTGTTCGCATAATTGAATGATTATACCATGGGTTGGGGGAGTTGTATCGATTGATTGGGCATTGGGCTAGTATGCGTTTTCACAAACCCTTCTAAAAAAACAGCTCTTGCAGGAGTAAGCTCCTGGGGTTGGGGCGAATTCGTCTTTGTTGGCTATGCCATTGAACGGGTCCTGGATTTTTGAAAGGATTGTTCTTGTGTGGGTTTCTATGCGGGCATGCGTTTCTTCCATGATTTTGCCGGAAGAATACTCCAGTGTGACCTTTCGCTCCGGGCTCGAAATGTAGATTGCTCCGGTCCTGACCTTGTCAGGAGGGCAATCGAGTTTTTTTACAGCGTAATAGGCGTAAAGATCCAGTTGCGGCTGGTGACTTTTTGGACTTGGTTTTCCTGTTTTCCAGTCCAGGATAATCAAGCCTTCCGGGTCGTTGATCGCGAGGTCAATCGAGAGATAAACGGGAAAATCGACTCCATCTGTCTGGAATGGGATGCTTTCAAGAATTTCATCGGTCCTTAAAAGGCAGTCCGGACCAAGAGATCTTATCCATTCCCATGGTTCTGACAAAAAGAAATTCTCAAGTGCGACGACGCTTTTTTCGACAATTTCCTTCCATGCGGAATCAATAATCGCCATCTCCTGGTCGTCGTGTTCAACAAAGCGATAGCTCCCTTTTGGGGGAATCTCTCCAGGGGGAAGAGATTTCGAGTCCCTGAAATCCTGTCTCATCCTTTGAAGGAGTTTCTGTTTTTCCAGCTCCGGATCAATCGGATTCCCCGCCTGAAATGATTTGAGAATGCCGGATATGGCTTCATGAACCCTGCTTCCGCTCCAGAGATAGCGATTGGAGAGTTTTTTGAGTCTGTAGATCTCCCTGGTCAAGGGATGGCAGTTTTTCTCCCACCCGCCCCATGAACCGTAACGGGAGAACCAGTATTGTCGCTGGCATGTTTCGAACTGCCCCCATTGGGACGGGGAGTAGCTGAAAGAATTAACAAGGCTGGCCATCAGTCCTCAGTGTGTAAGGAAATAACATCAGGATGGGTTCCATTAAACTGCTCCGGGTCAGGAAACGGCGAAAGCTTCATCTTGAGCCTGCAAAAACTGCAGATGTCGGTGTAACAGGGCTGATGGCACATTCTGCATTTTTCGGAAGGGGGAGATGCCTCCGGGGAATAAGGAAACATCTTTTGGGAACGATCAAGGAATCCAAAGTAAAAAAACTGTTTTGTTCCCGGAGATTCTTTCTCAATATCATTCAGGATCTTTTTGTAAAAGATCTGTTTTGCGTCCGCAGACATGGGACATTCCCTGATGACATAATCGATCCCGTTGAGATAGGCGTAAGTTGCCATTTCTTTCTCGGTCAATCGGTTCAGTGGTTTGACTTTTCGGATGAGGCCCCCTTCCGCAGGAAGGGCCGGCAGCTGTTTTTCGAGATAGCCATCCTGCCAGTGAAGAATGTTCCCCAGGAGGCGGGAGGCTTCGTCATCGAGATTGTGTCCGGTTGCAAGAACCTGTCGGTCGTATTGTCTTGCGGCCCGGTTAAAGAGATGGCGTTTTGAAAGGCCACAGGCGGAGCAGGGCGGTCTTTTGGTTGACTCGGCGATCACCGGAAGAGTCGCTCCTGCTTCTGATTCAATTTCTTCAACAATGAGCCGATACCCTCGCTTTTCAGCAAAAATCCGGGTTTTTTCCGTGCTCTCTCTTGAATACTCCGAAATGCCAAGATCAAGGTGGTACCCCAGAACATCAAGCTCGAGCCTTGTCAGAATATCCCAAAGGGCCAGAGAATCCTTTCCTCCCGAAACGGCGAGAAGAATGCGGTCATCCGGCTCAAACATCCGGAATTCCTTGATGGTTTTTCTGACCTGATCCATCAAATACCGGTCAAAACAGTCTGCACAGAATGCGGTATTGTGTCTCGGGATAGCGGTGACGGCTTTTTTTTTGCAGACTCGACAATTCATCTTCCTGATCCTCCAGAGATGACTGGACGGATTTCAACTTCAAATCGGGGATCAATGCTGTCACCGGGCAAAAGAAGACTGTCTTTCTGGATGACAAGAACGGTTTCGGAGTCGATGCCCAGCTCCAGAAGGAGGCTTGAAACCCTTTTTTGAAATGGAACTTCAAGATGATCTCCGGTTTGGGCGTTGAAAACCTTTATGGGAGTGGGAGCCCTGCGACGGGGTTCGTTTTCTTGGACAGATTCTGTTTCGTCAGGATTCTGCTCCTTGGATTCTGGCAATGGGACAATCCTTCCTTAATTAAGAATTAAGCATTTTTCTCGGGGCAATGATGGGAAAAATGGCAACTTGTTTAATGATACGGCTCTTCCGGAGGCTGTCTGGGTTCTCTATCATACCAGAGAGGGCAAGAGTTCGGGAAGATAGTCCCAGGAGGAAATCTTCAGGTGGACGGCCCTGTTTTCTCCAAAATGGAGGGAAATCCCAGTTTTTTTCCTGTCAGAAGGGATTTCAGGATAAGCGGGTAACAGGCTTTGCGGATTTGAGGATCATTGGACAGATTGCTGATGTTCATGGCTTGCTCCCTGAGCTCCTCGGTGAGTTCAATGCTCTTGTTTTTTTTGAAAGAGGGTTTCTTGAATGGCTTTTCAAGTCGAATGAGGATCGGGAGAAGGGCGAGATCAGGTGCGATGGCCTTGATCGCCTCCCGGATCTCCGGCAGGAGAAAAGTGCATTGTCTTTGCCAGACCTGCCTGGACGTTCTGATGATAATTCCTTCTGGAGAGACCGCTCCCGGATAGGTGTTGTCCCTGACCGGAGAGGGGAGATGCTGGTCCCAGGCCTTCTGCAAAAGAACAAGTCGGACCCCCGCTTCAATTCCGAAAAGGGATTTTTGAGAATCGGCAATGGATGAAATCGGTGTGAAAGACATGTTTTGCCCCAGATCTGCCCATGGAGGATTTGCAGGAAAAATCCTGTTTATGGAATAATACATCCGTATCTTCGGCGACTCAATGTTCATTGTCCGTCCCGAGGGTCTTTCTGAAACATTTTCGTCGGATCAGGTGCTGTTGGCGTTAGGAGACTGGGGGTTCGGATGTCCGGGCAGGCCCTTCTTTTGAATGCAACTTACGAACCACTGAAAATTGTTTCCTGGGAAAAGGCTGTTACCCTGATTTTTCAGGGGAAGGTCGAGGTTGTGGAGACTTTTGACCGAGAAATTCATTCTGTCTCCATGGCGATGAAGGTTCCCTCCGTCATCCGGCTTCACCGGATGGTTTCTTTCCATCAGATTCGCCAGATGGTCCGCTTCTCACGCGAGACGATCTTCGCCCGCGACGGTTATCTCTGCCAATATTGCGGGAAGCGTTTTGAAAAAAATGACCTGACCTTTGACCATGTCTTTCCTGCCGCTCGCGGTGGAGCAAAGACATGGGAAAATATCGTGACCGCATGTAAAAAATGCAATCATCTCAAATCAGGGCAGACTCCGGACGAGGCCGGAATGAAACTCTTGAAAAAAGCCGCCCGTCCGCACTGGTTTCCTGCGATCCTTCTGCATATGTCCCTCCGTTCTGAAATGCCCTCTTCCTGGTCCAACTATCTTTTTCAGTCAAGTTACAGGGAACGGATGCTGTCAACCGTTTCTTCGAAGGATTCTTTTTAGAAGAGAGCGGCTTCCGGAAAGAAGCAGATGGCCTTCCGTCACACCGGAGAAGATTGTTCCTGCGATATAGAATGTTGCTCCGGCAAGGATGAGCATGAGGATCTCCATTGCCATGAGTGCCGGACCCGGAGTCAAGAAAATGGTTTCGGCTTTTTTCCACAGGAAAGACTCGAAAACAAAAAGCGCAACAGACCATCCTGCAACAGGGATGAGGTTTTCAAAGACTGGCCAGGGCCATCTTCCCAGGATCTTTTTTGCGCCATAGAAAAGAACCAGCTGATTGGCGATCGAGCCGATGGTTATTCCGGCGGCAAGCGCAATGATTCCCATGGACCTGAGGAAGAGAGCCGATACGGCAATGTTTGCCAGAAGTCCATAAACTGCGGCCTTGACGGGGAATCGTGTGTTCTGGACTGCATAGTAGATGCGGACCAGAATCCTGACCCCTGAAAACGACCAGAGACCTATGGCATACCCCCAAAGCGCCAGAAGAGTTTCATGGGAGCTTCTCTCGCTGAATGATCCATGCTGGAAGATTATTTTGATGAGTGGTTCTCCCAATGCCAGGAGTCCCGCTGTCGCGGGAAGCATGAAGTAGAGCGAAAGTCGGTACCCATCCTTGAGGGTATGCAGGCTTTTTTCCTGGGCATTTTCTTCAAGGCTTTGCTTTGAAAGGATGGGGAGTATGACCGTTGCGATCGCTGCTCCTATGAGTCCCAGGGGAAACTGGACG
This sequence comes from Nitrospirota bacterium, assembly GCA_021829515.1. The sequence goes on from JAKBPM010000021.1 coordinate 8,541, forward strand.
AGTCTCATTGCGTAATAGAGCGAAGAGATTGTGCCCTTGGCAAGATAGGAACCAAGAATGGTTGCGATCAGGAGATTGCCCTGCATGACCCACAAGCCTCCGATCGAAGGAATGATCAGCCGCATGACCCTTCTTGCTTCGGGATGTCTGATGCCGTCTTTTAACGGGAGGCTCCAGTCGAGCCCGATCGACTTTTTCTTCATGAAGATCCATTGAAAAATCCACTGGAAGATACCGCCGAGTATAACGCCCATGGCAAGGCCATAAACAGGATGGTGACCGGTAAGTCCCCCTGGAAGAATCATGCCGATGACCAGCCCGAGAGAGAAAAAAACAGGTGAAAGGGCCGGCAGAAAAAATTTGTTCTCGACATTCAGGATGCCCATCAGGAGAGCAGACAGGGATATGAAGAACAAGAAGGGAAACATGATCCTGATGAGGGTGATTCCGGTTGTTCTCGAATGTGGATCCAGTGCATAGCCCGGGGCAAGTATCCGGAGGATCTGCGGAGCAAAGATCTCTCCCAGGAGGATCACGCCACCAAGAATAATGACGAGAAGGTAAAATACTGCCGTGTACAGTCTTGATGCTTCCTTGCTCCCCTGTGTGGAGAGTGTTCTTGAAAGGGAGGGAATAAAGGCGGATGAGAGGGCTCCTTCGGCAAAAAGCTCTCTCAGCATGTTGGGGATCCTGTATCCAATATAGAAAAGGTCGGAGAGGGACGTGGTCCCGAAACGGTCTGCGATAAACATGTCCCGTAGAAATCCGGCAACTCTCGATATCAGTGTGGCGATGGAGACCGATCCGGTTTTTTTCCCGAGTTGCCTGGGCTCTTGTGTTCTTTCAGTCATAGTGCCCCTGGCGCAGGTTTGTTGAAATGTTTTAGGTTTTCAAATAGAATGACATCTTCGGATTTCGTGTCTTTTGTCTCGGAGATTGCGACCGATACCGTTTGATACCGTCTGAGTTCAGGATGGATGGGCGGTCTCCGATTGGTTGATCGCAAGATTTTTTGCTTTTCTATCGGCAAAGCGACAGGTGAAATGGCCCACCGTTTCCGGTTGGGTCTGGTGTTTTCAAGGAGGTACGTTTGGCATCCCATAGTGCTACGATCAAAGACATTCGCAAAAATGAAAAAAGAAGAAATCACAATCGTCAGGCAATTTCGATGATCAGGACGATGGCCCGTAAGGTCGAGATGGCTGTTTCCGAAGGCAAAAAGCAGGAAGCGATTGTTTTTCTGAGTGAGGTGGTTCCGGTTCTTGACCATGCGGTCAACCGTCGCATCCTTCATCGCAACGCCGCTTCAAGAAAGATTTCCAGGCTGACGACCAAGGTCAACGCACTTTCCTGACGCCTTGCTGGTTTGTGGGTTTCTGTCCTTTCGGGGACAGTGCCCACAGTCCAAGCAGTAGCCTGTCCATGGCAATGTCTGCATTTGCTCCTGATTTCATGAGGAGATCCGTTTCGGTCAAAAGCTCATAGCCTCTCTTGAGTATTGCCCCGTTGAGTTTTCCTGCCGTTTCCATCACTTTCCGCGCCCTGTAGGGTGACAGATTTTCCATCTGGGCCAATGTCTGGGCTCCCCCCGATTCTGAAAGAAGCATGTTGCCGATGGTGTAGAGTCTCCACTGTCGATGCCATAATGACAGAATTCCCAAGGGGGAACCGCTTTTCCCGGCAAAACGTTTCCAGTCCAGAAGGATTCTCCTGTCCTGTTCTTCCCATCCTGTGAAGAGATGAAAAACTGTTTGAAGGGGATCTTCAATCCTGTCTTCCGAATGCAGGAGAAATTCAGGAGTGATCACGGGAGCTTTCTCACTGCTCTTTTCCTCTTGTAGCAGGGATGCCGTTTTGTCGAGCCATTGGTCAACAAGCCCCAGATGACCATCAAAATGGTGCTGTAAAATGGCCGCGGCCTGTTGTGTGGCCTTAAGTCCCCTCTTTTTTCCCAGTTCAAGAATCCAGTTCTGGAGTTCCTGATCTTTTTGGGCTGCAACCCTGGACCATCCCATTCTGAAAACTGGTATCGTTTTCGAGAGCTCTTCAGCCATTTTTTCCTTGAGTTCAAGGATGATCAGGGCACGGGGAAGAGCGGAACTCCCTTCAAGGATCCCGGTCACTGTTTTCTGCGACAGATCCTCGATTTTTTCTGCCTGCTCGATCCAGACAAGTCTTCTGGAGCCAAAAAGAGCGGGTTCAAAAAGAAGTCTTTTGAGGTCAGCGACTTGGATGTCTCCACCGGATTTTTCCTCAAGATTGATCAGGATGGTGTCGTCATCACAGCCGGGAAAGGTCCGGTGAACAAGTTCCTTGCGGACAACCTGTCTGATGAGGGCATCTTCGGGAATGAGTGCGATGACAGGCGATGATGGGGGCTCTTTTTGAAGAAGCTCAAGAGATGACCTGATCATGGGATGGTTCCGGGAGGAATCCCGCCAGGGACTCCGGGCTGTTGCGGAATGCCGCCAGGAGCACCTGGTGCGTTGGGAAATGGGCTGGCCATCCCTCCAGGTGTTTGGGGGGAGAGGGGTTGGGAAAGAGACTGGTTCGGGATAATGAACGTTGCCGATTGCAGGTTGTGGGCCATGGAGGAGACAAGACGGGTAACCGCCGACTGGGAGGCTTCGTTCATGGCATAGGACTGGTTTTGCTGGAAGATGGCAAGGTTGTTGTTGACGTACATTGGCGCTCCGCCAATAATCGATCCGCCTTGCCATATCACTTTTCCGTCGTATCCGGTGACTTTTGCAGAGAGGACAATTTCGACAAGGTATTGTTCAATTCCCTGGGTCGATGAAAGGGCAAGCGGGATTTCAGCTGCATTGACAACCGATCCCGATAACACAAGGTCCGCGTATTTTGGGTTATTGACAAGTGTGATGCCGGAGACCTTCAGAAGCTCATCCTTCAAAAGCTGCGTGACCTGGGTTTCAATCAGGGGGAAAACGGTTGCATTATGAAAAGACTGGACAGACATTGTCACATGCTTTCCCAGGGAGAGGTGTCTCGCATTTGGGAGGTGGGTCAACCCCGACAGGTTGGAGAGGTGATATCCGCAACCGCCCAGGGTTCCCAGATAAAGGATCAGAAAGCTCATTCGCCAGAGAAAGTGTCTCAAGGGATTATCCGGGTCCTATGACAAAATTCATGAGTTTTCCGGGAACATGGACGACTTTCTTGATCTGGAAGCCTTCAATGGCCCGGATGACCTTTTCGTCATTGAGGGCGGTTTCCCTGAGCTCACTTTCTGTTGTGGATGGAGGAAGCATGAGTGTTGCCCTCAGTTTTCCATTGACCTGGATGATGAACGGGACAACATCCCTCACCAGGGCCGACTGGTCCAGTTCTGGCCAGGGAGCATCAGCAACAAGTCCTTCTTCGCCAAGCAGGTTCCAGAGATGCTGGGAAAGATGCGGTGCGAAAGGGGACAGCAACATGGATGTGACCTGTAACCCCTCTTGCAGGACCATTCGTTCGTCAGCGCCTTTCTGAAGGTCGATCGAATAGAGTGTATTCAGGAGCTCCATTAGTCGGGCAATGGCGGTGTTCATCTGTGCATCCCCGTCAAGATCCCTTGTCACGTCCTGGATTGTTTCATGGATTTTGGTCCGAACAAGTCGCAGTTCTTGTGAAAGGCTGGCGGGTGGGGTTCTGGTTGGCAGGAACCCGGGGTGGGAAACGAGTTCCTGCGATTTTTGGGAGAGCCTCCCCAAAAACCGGAAAGCTCCTTCGACCGCCTTGTCATCCCATGCCAGATCTTTGTCAGGTGGCGCGGAAAAAAGGGTAAACAGCCTTACCGTATCGGCTCCATAGCGGTCAATGAGCAAATCGGGATCGACGACATTGCCTTTTGATTTCGACATCTTGCTTCCATCTTTTAAAACCATTCCCTGGGTCAGGAGGGCGTCGAATGGTTCCCTGACAGGGGACAGACCCAGATCATTTAAGACCTTTGTGAAAAAACGGGCATAGAGAAGATGCAGGATGGCATGCTCCACTCCCCCGACGTATTGGTCAACCGGGAGCCAGTGTGCAGCTGTCTGTCGATCAAAGGGCAACTGGGTGTTTTTGGGGTCGGTAAATCTGAGGAAATACCATGACGAGTCGATGAATGTATCCATCGTGTCGGTTTCTCTTTTGGCGTCTTCGCCGCATTTCGGGCATTTGACATGGAGAAAGGAGGGGTGCTCTGCCAGTGGTGAGCCTCCTTTGCCGGTAAAAGAAACGTGGTCCGGAAGAATGACTGGGAGATCCTGGTCGGGGACCGGAACCAATCCGCATGTGTCACAGTAGATCACCGGGATGGGTGTTCCCCAGTATCGCTGTCGGGAGATTCCCCAATCTCTCAGCCTGTAAGTCGTAACAGACCGACCAAGCCCTTTTTCTTCGAGATGTCTGGTGATTTCAACTTTGGCCAGATCATTCCGGAGTCCGTCAAATTTTCCTGATTGAACAAGAACGCCTGGGCCGGTCATGGCTTCCAGCGGTGATCCGGCCGGATTCTTTTCCGGGTCGGAGATGACGGTTTTGATCGGGAGACCATACTTTGAGGCAAATTCAAAATCTCTTGTGTCATGGGCAGGAACTCCCATGACAACGCCCGTGCCATATCCTGAAACAACAAAGTTCCCTATCCAGAGGGGGATGGTTTCTCCGGTCAGTGGATGGATCAGTCTGATCCCAGAGTCGATACCCTCTTTTTCAATGATCTCGGTATTCCTTTCGGTTGTCCGCTTGTGGAGCGTTTCCCGGATAAATGCATGGGCCAAATCCCTGTTGTCAGAGCGGGAAAGAAGGTTCTCCATCTCTTCGTGTTCAGGCGCGATAGTCACGAATGTTACTCCAAACAGGGTATCTGGCCGGGTGGTAAAGACCGTCAGATGTTTGTCCATTCCGGCGATGGAAAAGTCGATATGGGCTCCTGTTGAAGGTCCAATCCAGTTTTCCTGCATGGTCCTGACCTTTTCCGGCCAACCGGAAAGATCCTTGAGTGTGTCATGGAGTTCCTTGGCATAGTCGGTGATTTTCAGATACCACTGTTCGAGGGATCGGAGTTCAACCGGGCTTTTGCAGCGCCAGCAAAGCCCATCTTCCACCTGCTCATTTGCAAGGACCGTCGCACACTGGTCACACCAGTTTAAAAGTCCCCCTTTTTTATAGGCCAGCCCACGTTTTAAGAACTGGAGAAAGAGCCACTGGTTCCATCGATAGTAGTCCGGGAGACAGGTTGCGATCTCCCTGTCCCAGTCGTAGGAGAGGCCAAGTTTTTTGAGCTGTTTTTTCATATGAGCGATGTTGTCCGTGGTCCATGTCCCTGGAGGGATATTCCTCTGGATGGCAGCATTTTCGGCCGGAAGGCCAAATGCGTCCCACCCCATGGGATGAAGGACATTGAATCCCCTCATTCTTTTGTAGCGGGCAAGGGCGTCTCCTATTGAATAATTCCTGACATGACCCATATGAATTCTTCCGGAAGGATAAGGGAACATTTCGAGACAGTAGAACTTTGGCCGGGTATTTTGCTCTGCCGTCCGGAAGGTGTTGCTTTTTTCCCAGATCGACTGAACATTGGCTTCTATTTCCTTGAAGGGGTATGGGTGCTGGCTCACGGGACGGCTATTCCTCCATTGTGTAAAGGGTATCTGACTTGGATATCTTAACAAAAAAACACGGCCTTCTAAAGGAAAACGGAAAAAATGAATCGAAAAGATGAAGGAGATTTAAGGGGGATTGGATTCCGGAGAAGAAATCACTATAATCGGACGTCCTTCCTTCTTATGCGCCCGTAGCTCAGCCCGGATAGAGCAACAGACTACGAATCTGAAGGTCGCAGGTTCAACTCCTGCCGGGCGCACCAATCCCAGAGCCATTATTGACTCAATACCCCCTGAAACGTAAAATCTATACCCGACATATACCCTACACCCAGAAATGGAACAACCGAGGGATCCCTATGCCGTCAATCAAGGAAAAACTCAGGCTTACCGATACTTTTATAAAGAAGTTGGCCTTGTCCTCAGGAAAACAAGAATATTTCCAGGATACCGAAGTCCTTTCCCTTTTTTTACGAGTGGGTAAGCGGGATAAAGTTTTTTGCGTCATAAAAAGACTCAAGGGTGGGAATGTTCGGGAGATTTCTTTGGCTTCGGCTTCTCTCCTGACGACTGAAGCAGCCAGATTGAGAGCGAAGGAAATCTTGCTCGATATTGCGCTAGGAAAAGATCCTACTCAAAGAAGGCAACTATCGGAAATGCAGAAAATGACCCTTCAGGAGGCTCTCGATAAATATCTAGAGATTTCCACACTTAAAGAGTCAACCCGACAAAAAACCTATTTATATCCCTTTCAGCACTATTTACCCGATTGGTTACCCGACAAGGTAACTTCGATCACAGGGGATCGTGTTGTGAACAAATACAAGGAGCTTACGAAAAACAACACGATCCGAACAACAACGATTCAAGGATTGTTCCGAGCCCTGAGAGCAGTTCTGAATTTTATAAAATCAGATTGGAAAGGGCCCGAACCGCTTTTTACAGAGAATCCGGTCTCAAAGCTTGCCTCTTCCAATTCAAGGCTATGGGTGAAGCAGGAGGCCCGAACTCGGATTCTTTTCGAGCACGAAGTTCCATTGCTTTACAATTACCTTAAGGAGAGGCTTCGTGATCCAGGTTCGGATCATATTGTTCCGGCTTATTTCATTTTTGTCCTGTTCACGGGGTGCCGAAGAAATGAGGCAGCAACGTTGACAAGGCATGACGTCGACCTGGAAAACGGGTTTGTAACCTTTAAGGATACAAAAACTGTTGATCGGACTATTCCTCTGTCTGAGCCCCTGATAGAACTTCTGTTGCGCCTAAAGACGGAAACAGGGGGGCCATGGGTTTTCCCTGGGAAGGGTAAGACTGGGCATTTAACGGAACCTAAGAAAACACTTGCTAGCGTTATTAAGACCAACAACATGAAACCATTCTGTATCCATGACCTCCGACGGACCTTTATTACTTATGCAAAAGGAGTCGCACCGGCTATGGCTGTTGATAATCTGGTCGGGCATAAGACACAGACTGTCTCAGCGAAGCATTATGAGTTCCCCACGCCGGAAAGTCTTCGGGAGCCCATGGAAACAATTACGGCAAAACTCTTGGAACTGAGCATGAATGTGGTCAAATCCAAAAAAAGAGAGGTTCCACTGGAATCTCCGTTTTGGGCTTCTCTGACAATGGATCCTTGAACGTCTTTTTTAGTTCTTGAATCAACGTTGTACAAGAACTTGTAGACTATTTTCTAACGGGAAAAGAGGGTGTTTTGTTCCAATGTTCCAAGGTTAGAAGTAAATTTTTTTATTTTTTATTTTCTCATTCTTTTGTTTCAAACAAATAAACGAAGATCATATACAACTGCAGGAATCTGTTTGTGTTCACCTCCTTGTCTATAGTTCCACGTTCATTGGCTTGAATCCTTTATATGCCTCTTCCCAGCCATATCCTCCCTGATTGGAGAGAACGCGCGTTTTCCCCACAGTATAATCGCAATTGTCATGAGTGTGACCATGGATCCAGAGGGTCGGCTGGTGTTTCAGAATCAGGTTCTCGAGGTCCGTTACGAATCCTCCCCCCAGCAACGATCCGTGAAAAACAGACGAGCTTTGCGGGGACGGAGCATAGTGGGTTACGACAACGGTGGGCCCGGCAAACGGAATCGCAAGTTCCGAATCAATCCAGTTCCGCTCTTTGTGAAACAATTCCAGCACTTTGGCAACCGTAATCCCTTCGACCTGACGGAAATCGCTGACCTTCTCCTGACATTCTTCCATAACGAGCGGATTTTCTCCGTCGAAATCTGACCACAGGGTTGCACCAACGAAGCGAACCCCATTCAAAATGACGCTTTCCCCGTCCAGAAAATGAACGTGGGGCAAGTCGTCTAGCATATATCTGAAGGTGCTCACAGCCCCTTCCAATCTCTTTCCATAGTATTCGTGATTGCCCAGGATATAAACGACGGGAACGGGGCAAAGAGAAAGCCATTCGGCCAGCATTCGGGGGTTGCCGACGATATCCCCCGCCAGAACAAGAAGGTCGCAGGAGAAGAGCCCCTGAAACATGTGAGAGGCTTTTCGGGGGGAGAACTTCGGAAACCATTCGTAGGTTTCAAGGTGGAGATCGGACGCAACGTTGATTTTCATGGATACCTCCGAAGAAGATCGACTTGTTGTTCCTAGCAATATATAATTAGGGCTAACTTATTTCAACCGCAAATCCTCAGGAGGGTCTTTTGTACTATTCGAAACTCCCGTCAACATTTGGAATACTTTACTCGGATCTCCTCCGGATCCACGAGGGTTCATTCATAGACTTTCTTGGCGCCATGGGGAGAGGTGGCACGTTCCAGGTTCGCTTGATCAAAGGAAATCCTTACGTGTACTACCGGTTCATGGACCAGGGCCGCCAGCAGGTTCTCTACGTCGGTCGAGAAACAAAAGAATTGACTGCGGCCATTTCAGAAATCCGGTCAGAACGACAGGCGTTGGCGGACAGGCGAAAGGCACTGGTGGCCACCGGGGCTTTTGTCTTCGACCGGGAGTCCGGACAGATTCTTCGTCAACTGGCGTTTGCCGGGGTGTTTCATGCCGGGGCTGTTCTGGTGGGTGCCAACGCTTTTCTCTTGTATCAAAACGCACTGGGAATCCGCTGGAATCCGACGAATGTGGAGACCCTCCGGACGGGAGACGCAGACATTGCCCAATTCTCCAAATTCAAGGTGGGAACACCTTTGAATATACAGGACCGTTTGGCGGAAGCTCTGGCGGTTCTTGAGACAAAACCTCTCTGGACGGGCCTTTCCAACAAGGCCAAACCAACGAAGTATCGTCGTGCCGGGGATTTCGATATCGAGTTTCTCACTCCTATGATTGGGCCCGACACCGACAAAACAGTCAACCTTCCCTGGCTGGGAGTGAGCGCCCAACCTCTCCGGTTTCTGGACTATGTACTGGAAGGGGCCATAAGAACCGTGGCTTTTGCAGGGACGGATTCTTTTATGGTCAATGTGCCGGATCCGGCTCGCTTTGCCCTGCACAAGCTGATTGTGTCGGACCGTCGTGCCAAATCGTCCCGGGCCAAAAAGGAAAAAGATCTTGCCCATGCATGTGCGCTCTTGGACTGGTTGGTTGATAACGAGCCCGAGTGGTTGCAGGACGCTTGGCAAAGCCTTGGGACACGAGGTCCGTCTTGGGTTCACGCCGCACAAACCTCTTTCGGAAAGATCCCCCAACCGGTTCAGGAAAAAGTCATTACCCTGGGCGTTTTAACACGGTCTACGTAAAATGCTCTGAAAGTATTCCTCGGGATCGGATATCCGTATAGAGGACAGCCGGAGACAACAAATCCCCTAAAGACCCAATCCTTGCATGACCTCAAATATGAATTTGTCGAGGAGGAGAATGGGTAAGACCTGTAAGACGTGCGACCGAGAGTGGAGCATTGCCTTCTTCAGAATTTATGCGTGGGG
>JAKBPM010000004.1 GCA_021829515.1 Nitrospirota bacterium
ATGGCGTCCCCAACCGGATTTGAACCGGTGTTACCGCCGTGAAAGGGCGATGTCCTAGGCCTAACTAGACGATGGGGACGTGAAGTTTGATGAATTTGAAAACCTAGTGATTCTAGGCAAGGGAAAGGCGTTTGTCAATCGGGTTGGCGCGGAGGGAGTTTGGGTAACGATTGACTGCATATAAAAGATTAATGTACGATGCCGTATTTTCCAATTCTGGAATAAATTTCATCCATTAAACAATCTGGGTCCCTATAGCCCCCAAGGAGCCGTTCTGCATGAAACTTTATGAGCATGAGGCACTCGAGTCAATCTATAAAAAATTTCAGATTCCTTCTCCTAAATTTGTTTTTGGTACCGAGCCCAACGAGAAAGTTCGTGAATTTATCGAGAAACAGCCTGCGGTGGTGATCAAGTCCATGGTTCTTGTCGGGAAAAGGGGCAAGGCAGGTGCGGTCAAGGTGGTAACGGACAAGGCCAAGGCGGTCGAGGTGTTCAAAGACCTTGCCACTCGCGATGTTTACGGTGAAAAGTCTGTCGGAGCCATTGTTTGCGAGAAGCTTGATATCCAGAAGGAATATTATCTGAGTGTTACCTACTCGACTAAGGAGCGAGCTCCAGCCATTACCTTTAGTGAACATGGTGGAATGGAAGTCGAAGAAATTGACCATAAATTAATTCACACATACATTGTTGACGATGTTCGCTCTGTCTACCCATACCAGATCAGAAAGTTTTTGGTCGGCATCGGTTTTTCCGACCCTGAAATGCTTCGTCCTCTTTCTGAGGTTATCGTAAATGTTTACAAAGCGTTTTGGGAGACAGAGTGCCGTCTTCTGGAGATCAACCCTCTTGTTGTAGCCAAGGTCGGAGACAAGAAAAAGATTGTTGCGGCCGACGCCGTTGTCCTTTTGGACGATGATGCTGCGGTTCCTCCTTCCATCCGTTTCTCCGCAAGGGGCGATATGGGGCGTCCTCTTTCCCAGCGGGAGCAGGATGCAATCTTGATCGACCAGGGAGACCACCGGGGGAAGGCAGGTTCTTATGTGGAGCTTGATGGGGATGTTGCCTTGATGACGTTTGGTGGTGGTGGTAGTACCGTGACGGCTGAAACCGCCATTGAAGCTGGTCTTCGTGTGGCGAACCTCACCGATATCGGTGGAAATCCTCCGGCAGAAAAAATGTACAAGATCGCTCGTATTATTTTGTCAAAACCCGGGCTGAAGGCGGTTCTTGTTTGTGGTGGAACTGCCAGCAATACGAGAATTGACGTAACGCTTGGAGAAGGTTTGGCCAAGGCGCTGGATGACATGAATGCCGAGGGGGTCCTGAATAAGGATTTGATCTGGGTTGTTCGTCGAAGCGGTCCGGAGTATGTAAAGGGGCTAAAAATGTTGCATGAATGCTTTGTTCGCAACGGGATCAAGGGAGATATTTATGATTCCCAGTTGCCCATTACGGAAGCTCCTCTTCGGCTCAAAGAGCTTTTGATCAAGCATGTCAATTATCAGCCAGAACAAATTGTCTAGACACTATTAGGACTTATCCGGAGTTGGCGACAACCTTGTCTAAGGAGGAACGTTTGAAGGGCCCTGTCTATCTTAATGAGAATACTGGCATTGTCGTAATCGGTGCGACCGGAAGGGAAGCATCTCAGGTTATCAAGGAGTCTGAAGCTCTTTATCCTGGAATCATCAAGGCTGGAGTTACTCCGGGAAAAGGTGGTTCAACGGAGCTTGCCGTTCCAGTTTTTGATACCTTGATTCAAGCGAAAAAGGATCCGTCTTTGGGGTCAAAAATCAATACGGCCCTCATCTATGTGCCACCGGCTTCAGTTCTGGATGCCGTCATGGAATGTCTCGATGCAGAGATCAAGGTGATTTATATCATTACCGAACATGTTCCTATTCGTGATTCCGAAATCATCTACCAGGAGAAGGTTCGCCGAAACGCCATTATCGTGGGTGGAACCAGTCTTGGCTGTTTTGTTCCTTCGGTTGGCAGAATCGGCGCTATTGGCGGCAAGGATCCAACGGTTGCTTTTCGCCAGGGCGGTTTGCTGATTATCTCCAAAAGTGGTGGCTTGACGGTTACAACGGCGGAGATGTTCAAGCGAAGGGGCTGGGGGACCTATTGTGCCCTGGCTATCGGAGGGGATATTATAAGCAACACCACCTATGCAGATGTCCTTATGCAAGTGAAGGATGATCCAAATGTGAAGGGTGTTGTGATGTTGGGGGAACCAGGCGGATCCTATGAAGAGCAGGCTGCCGAGTTGATTACCTCTGGTGTCTTCAAAAAGCCTGTCGCGGCCTTTATCTCTGGCCGTTTTCAGGAGAGAATGCCTGAAGGTGTGGCCTTTGGTCATGCAGGGGCCATTGTAGAAAGAGGAATGGGAAAAGCAACTGACAAGATAGAGCGTCTTGATGCGGCGGGAAAAAAGTATCCTGTCAAGGTTGCGTTCTACTATCATGAGCTTGTTTCTGCGATCGAAAGTCTGGGTGTGCCCAGGGATTTTGAGGACAGTACTTCAGCCCATGTTGCTCCCCTCTATTCCACAATCAGGTAATTCAACATTAATCGGGAGGAGGTGATTCGAAATGGCAGAACAGCAATCTCAGGGAATGGGAAAGAGTATTGTCCTGGCAGCAATCGTAGTTGGTGGAACGCTATTTTTTATCTTATTTTTAGGTAAGTCTGCTGAGACTAATGCCGTGGTGTCTCATCACATGATTTGGCCTTGGCCCTAGTGTTATAATTTGAGCTGTTGGCCTGTCCGGGCGTTTCGGACAGGCTACCTTCTCATGGACTCGGAGTATGAGTCGTGTTGAGTACTTCGTCTGAATCCGGATAGATTCCTGCAAGTGGGCGATGGTGCCCTTTGCTGCAGGAATGTATCCCACCGCTTGCGAAGGATTACCTGTCGTTCCCCTTTGACCGAGCCGAATCAATCGGCCCCTTCCATGCCGGAAGGAATTCAAATCCAATCGTAACAATTCCCTTAAGGAGTTTAAGCAATGGCGCTTAATCTGACCCAGAAGATTTTCAAGGAACACCTTGTATCCGGAGAAATTGTTGCCGGAAAAGAAGTTGCCATACGTATCGATCAGACACTCACTCAAGATGCTACCGGTACAATGGCCTATCTTCAGTTTGAAGCACTCGGCCTTGATCGTGTCAAGACGGAGCTTTCTGTTTCCTATGTTGATCACAACATGTTGCAGACGGGCTTTGAAAACGCTGACGATCACCGATATCTTCAGACCGTCGCAGCGCGGTATGGGATTGTTTTTTCCCGTCCCGGAAACGGTATTTGTCATCAGGTTCATCTCGAGCGATTTGGCAAGCCAGGGAAAACGCTCCTTGGTTCTGACAGTCATACCCCGACAAACGGTGGCGTCGGTATGATTGCCATTGGGGCAGGAGGTCTTGATGTGGCTCTGGCGATGGGCGGTGAGGCATTTCATCTCACGATGCCAAAGGTTGTCCAGGTTAAGCTGACGGGACGTCTCCAGCCTTTTGTATCGGCCAAGGATGTCATCCTTGAACTTCTGCGCCGCCTGACGGTCAAGGGAGGCGTCAACAGAATTTTTGAGTATAACGGTGAAGGTGTTCGATCCCTTTCCGTTCCTGAACGTTCGACGATCACCAATATGGGTGCCGAGCTTGGTGCAACGACGTCCATTTTTCCGAGCGACGAGAGAACCAGGGAGTATCTTAAGGCACAGGGACGTGAAAAGGATTATCGGGAACTGGCTGCAGATCCTGGTGCGACATACGACGAAACGGTCGAGATTGACCTCAATACGCTTGAGCCGCTGATTGCCCAGCCTCACTCTCCGGATAATGTTGTCAAGGTTCGTGATATTCAAGGGATTCCGGTTTCACAGGTTGCGATCGGATCCTGCACCAACTCTTCTTTCAAGGATTTGATGACTATCTCCCATCTTATGAAGGGGAAAATGGTTAGTCCCGGAGTGAGCCTTGGTTTTTCTCCAGGATCGCGTCAGACACTTGAAATGATCTCCCAGAATGGTGTTCTTGGAAACATGATCACTGCAGGTGCAAGACTTCTCGAAAGTGCTTGTGGTCCATGCATCGGTATGGGTTTTGCTCCTCCCTCTGGTGGAGTTTCGGTGCGTACATTCAACCGCAACTTTGAAGGACGAAGTGGCACCAAGGATGCCAAGGTCTATCTGGCCAGCCCTGAAGTTGCCGCGGCCTGCGCGATTACCGGTGTGATCACAGACCCGAGAGATCTGGGTGTGGAGTTTGAACAGATTGAAATCCCATCCGAGTACGTTCTTGATGACCGCATGTTTATCTTTCCCCAGGCTGATGGAAAAGACGTTGAGATCATGAGGGGGCCAAACATCAAGCCTCTTCCGACTCGTGACAGAATTGCTCCAAAAATCAGTGGGAAAGCTCTTCTCAAGGTTGGAGACAATATCACCACGGATCATATTATGCCTGCTGGTGCGAAGGTTTTGCCTCTTAGATCAAACGTGCCGGCCATCAGTCAGTATGTTTTTGAAGCAATTGATCCTACCTTCCCCAAAAGGGCAAAGGAAGAGGGCGGTGGCTTTATTATTGGAGGAAATAACTACGGTCAGGGCTCAAGCCGGGAACATGCGGCTCTTGCACCGATGTATCTTGGTATCAAGGGAGTTATTACGAAGTCGTTTGCCAGAATTCATCTGGCTAACCTGATCAACTTCGGTATCCTGCCGCTCACTTTTGTCAATGAGGCTGATTATGACAAGATCGACGCTGGCGATGTCCTTGAGCTGGAAACAGCCCATTTGGACAAAAAACCCCTTGCATTGAAAAATGTGACAAAGGGAATCTCCATTCCTGTGACCCACGTATTAAGCAGCCGCGACCTTGATATTGTTGCAGCCGGTGGGACACTGTCCTATGTAAAGTCTCGAAAATCCTGATATTCACGGATGAGGGCCTCCTTTTTGGAGGCCCTTCTTTATCCGTTCCCCCAAAAAATATTTACCCTCGATTGAATTTTATAACTCAGGAGTTCTTTAAAGATGAGTGAAAGAGTTGAAGGATCCTCAACAAAAAATTGGAGAACATCTGTCGCAGGACAAGTCGACGGAAAAACCGTCGTTCGAGGATTTCCGCTGGATGATCTCATTGGAAATGTGTCTTTTGCAGAGGGTATTTACCTTGTTCTTAAAGGGGAACTTCCTTCGGAAAAAGAAAGAAAGATGATGGAAGCAATGCTGGTTGCCTGCATTGATCACGGGATTGGTCCTCCTTCGGTTGTCTCTGCCCGAACGGTCTATTCTGGAGGAAATCCTTTAAACGCGGCTGTTGCAGCCGGAGTTCTGACCTTGGGAGATCATCATGGCGGCGCTATTGAGCAATGCGCAAAAATCTACCAGGAACAGCTGGGACCCGAGGTGACCGATGTGACTGCTCATGCCCGCCAGGTGGTAGAAGATTTTTCGAAAAAGAAAAAACGCTTTCCGGGTTATGGACACAAACTTTATAAGAGGGATCCCAGAACGCTTCGAATTCTTGAGCTGGCAAAAGAGTACGGATTCTCGGGTCGTTATGTCGAGTTTGCCGTTGCCATCCAGGATGCCTTGGAGGCCCAGTCTCAAAAACCTCTCCCGTTAAATGTGGATGGGATGATTGCAGCGGTTATCTCTGAAATGGGGCTTTCATGGAAAACAGGCAAGGGAATCTTTATTATTGGCAGAATTCCTGGACTTGTGGCCCACATCGTTGAAGAGTGGAACAGGGAAAAGCCATTTCGCCGACTAGAGGAAGGTTCGTATGAATATGATGGACCTGGCCTAAGACCCGTTCCCAAAAAAGGCTGATCTTTACCCGAGATCCTATTCTCTCTTGATGAGAACTTCATTCCAATGTTTTAAGATAGGGTTGGCCAAAAGGCCAGCCCTTTTTTTTGAGAGTTCCCGGATTGTCAGGCACCTTTTCTGAGGGATAAAAATGACAGAAGAAAATCAGGAGATTCAACCTGAGAAAAAGCCTTTTCAGTCTCAGGATGATGTTTCCGGCGTGACGGAAAACCAAGAAGATGGACAATCTCATAACCAAAATATAGTTCCCGGATGGTATGTGAAGGGAGTCAAGTTTGTTCTCCTGAGTCTTCTGTTGATCCAGGTCATTGCAATGATATGGGGAACAATGGAAACAGCTCTTGCTGCCTTTCGACAAATCCCCAACGGTCTTCTGATGGTCCTCAAGAGTCTGGTTGTGAATTCTCTTCTGGTGCTGGCACTTCTTGAAGTGTCGAGAACGGTGATGGCCTACTTTATGCTTGGGCGAGTAAAAGTGACCTTTATTGTTGATACCGTTTTGGCCCTTCTTTTGTCGGAAGCGGTTGTTACATGGTTCTCGGGAGAGGGCGTTGAACGGATCATTGAGCTGATTATCCTGATTCTGTCTCTTGCCATCCTCAGGTTTGTTGCAATTCGTTACCAGCCTCCCCGTCAGGAGGCTCCGGATTTTTCGGCCCACTCCCTTGCTCTCCAGAAACTCATGGAAGTCGTTCGCCGGAAAGGAAACGGGAAAAAAGCTCCCTGATCTTCCGTATGGAATAAATTGGCTGGACGTTGATGATTATAGGGATGATCTGCTAAAATCCGCCCTACATATAAAAGTGGAGAATCGTCAGGCTGTTTTTTTAATCGGTCCGGGTGGTATGCCTTGAGCAAGTAACATCAAATAGGGGAGGTCCCCATGTTCCAGTATGAGAAACCCGATAATGCAAAAATGATAAAAGTGGGTATTAATGGCAAGGACTGGAGTGTCCCGGAAGGGCTGACCATGATTCAGGCCATGTGGTACACAGGTCATGAAGTGATTCATGGTATTGGATGTCTGGGGGGTGTTTGCGGAGCATGTGCAGCGGTTTACAGAATGCCCGGGGACTTCCATCTTCACAACGCGTTGGCCTGTCAGACCCTTGTGAAGGAAAATATGGCCTTCAGCCTTATTCCCTCATTTCCTTCGCAGAGGGCAGACTACAAGATTGAAACCATTGCCGATACGAAGGAAGAACTTTTTAAGCTTTACCCCGAGTCGGCAACATGCAGAAACTGCAATGCCTGTACAGAAGTTTGCCCGCAGGGAATTGATGTGAGAGATGCCGTTTGGAGATCTGTTTTTGGCGATTTCAAAGGAGTGACGGAAGGCACGATGAGCTGTGTCATGTGTGGATTATGTGTCTCCCGCTGCATTGCTGAAATGGCTCCGCATGAAATTGCCCTTTATGCCAGAAGGGCCTATGGAAGTCAGGAATTGAAATTCCCGGATAATCTGCTTCACCGAATGGAGAAGATCCAGTCAGGTGATTTTGATGCAGAGCTGTCAAGGCTTTTGTCTTTGTCACCGGAAATGCTTAAGTCCGAATGTGAGGTGAAATGAGTCCGGATCAGAAAGAATCCCTCCCTTTGTATGCCAATTTGCCAAACTTTATTACGGATGAACCTCCGGCACTCACTTCCGAACAACGTATGGCGCTTCTGAACCGTTACTATCCTGATTATCGCCCTGAGGGGAAAACAACCCTCAGGGTCGGAGCCAACAGGGGGAATGTCGTTCCGGAGGAAATTGCCAATATTCTTGAGACCAGAAGTCGTCTCCTTCACCCCGAGAAGGTTGAGCGGCCATCTGCGCCGGATGCTGATGTTGACCTTTTGATTATTGGAGGCGGTGGGGCAGGAATTACTGCTGCTCTTTTTGCAAAAGAAACAGGAGCTTCTGTTCTGGTTGCGACGAAGCTTCGTATCGGTGATTCCAATACAGTGATGGCTGAAGGCGGTATTCAGGTTGCACTGGGAGATGATGACAGTCCGGCACAGCATTTGAAAGATGCCTATAGAGGCGGACATTTTACTGGGGACACTGAGCTCCTTTCTGTTCTGGTCAGGGAGGGGCCCGAAGTGATTTCCTGGCTGGTCAAAAAGGGCGTCCTTTTCGATCGGGATGCGCACGGAAATCTTGCCTTAAGGAAAGGAGGCGGTACAACCCGTCCCCGCTTGATCTCGGCAAAAGACTATACGGGTCTTGAGCTGGTCAGGGTCCTGAAGGAAGATCTTCTGAATTCGGGGATCCCTATCTGGGACTTCAGCCCCGCAGTTGAGTTGCTTGAGGGGCCGGATAGCTCCTGTGCCGGGGCTGTGCTTCTTGATGTCGACAGTGGAAAGTTTAAATGGGTAAAAGCCCGGGCAGTCATGCTTGCAACCGGTGGGACCGGTCGTCTTCATATTGGTGGGTTTGCGACCTCAAATCATTTCGGGGCTACGGGAGATGGTCTTGGAATGGCCTACAGGATGGGGGCGCCTCTCTTGCATATGGAAAGTTTCCAGTACCATCCGACCGGGGTTATCTACCCATCTGAAATGGCCGGGATGCTCATCACCGAAGCCGTTCGTGGAGCGGGGGCCAGACTTTACAATAAAGATGGAAAAAGATTCGTCAACGAACTGGAAACAAGAGATGTGGTGGCCTCGGCAATCATCCGGGAATGTTCTGAAGGAAGAGGTGTCAGGACCGGAGCTGGCCATTTTGGGGTTTATCTTGACCTGTCGGCAATTGACAGGGAAATGGGAGAGGGAACTGTAGCCCGACGTTTCCCCAACATTCTGAAATTGATGTCAAAACATGATGTTGATTGTTCCACACATCCAATCCTCGTTTATCCGACACTTCATTATCAAAATGGAGGTATCTCCGCTGACAAGGAAGGCCGCACTCCGATCGACCATCTCTATGTGGCCGGTGAAACGACTGGTGGTTTGCACGGGAAAAATCGTCTGATGGGAAACTCCCTCCTTGAGGTTCTGGTTTTTGGCCACCGAGTCGGACTGTCGGCCGCGAAAGCTGGGATGAGCCGGAAGCCATTTTCGTGGCAGGAGGTTGGATTTGGCCATGTTGAACGATTTGAGCAGGCTCTTGACTCTGAATTCCATGGAGTTGTACGCCCTGAGGGGCCTTTGCTGTTTCCGGACTATCGCCGGAATACATCAGGCGATAGTGCTTGATGTTTCTTATTATCATTGACAATGCATCCGGAAGGAGCGTCGTTTGAATATCCATGAATACCAAGCCAAGGAACTTTTTGGCCAGTACCAGATTCCCGTTCCCAAAGGTGTAATGGTCGAGTCTATTGCCGAAGCCGAGAATGCGGTGAAAACCAACCCTCTCTTTCAGGGATCAAATGGTCAGGTTTTTGCGGTCAAGGCACAAATCCATGCCGGAGGACGAGGTAAGGCCGGTGGCGTAAAAATTACCAAGGAAGTGCATAAAATCCCTGAAATTGTAGGCAGTCTTCTCGGCAAGATTCTGGTCACACACCAGACTGGCCCGGAAGGTCGCCAGGTTGGAAAGGTCTGGATTGAGGAAGGTTCCCGGATCGAGAAAGAGTTTTATCTTGGGATGGTCGTCGACCGGAACTCCAGGAGAGTGACTCTGATCGCAAGCACCGAAGGTGGAATGGAAATCGAGGAGGTTGCCCAGAAGCATCCCGAACGCATTTTTCATCTTTCCGTCGATCCATGCGAGGGTTATTCTGCTCATATTGGCCGGCGTCTGTTTTACTTTCTGGGCCTTCCTGCCGAAACGCAATCGGCTTTTGTAAAGATGGTGGGTGACCTTGTTCGATTCTTCCATGAGAAAGATGCCAGCATGGTCGAAATCAATCCTCTTGTTCTGACTGCAGAGAAGACTCTGATCGCGCTTGATGCCAAGGTCGGATTTGATGACAACGCGATCTATCGTCAGCCGATAACAAAGGTGTTGAGAGATCTTGCTGAAGAAAACCCTCTTGAGATCGAAGCTTCGAAATATAATCTCAATTATGTGAAGCTTGACGGGAATATTGCCTGCATGGTGAATGGCGCGGGGCTTGCCATGGCAACAATGGACGTGATTGCCCTGGCCGGAGGATCCCCCGCAAACTTTCTGGATGTTGGTGGCGGAGCGAGCAAGGATACGGTTGAGCAGGCTTTTCGGCTGATTTTAAGTGATCCGCATGTAAAGGGCATTTTTGTCAATATCTTTGGCGGGATTGTCAGATGTGAGCGAATTGCCGGTGGAATCATTGCCGCAGCCCAGGACGTCAAGATCAGCGTTCCCCTGGTTGTCCGACTTCAAGGAACCAATGCGGCCGAAGGCCGGGAGATGTTGAGGACTTCAGGTCTGGATATTGAAGTTGCAGAGGAATTGTTTGAAGGAGCCGAAAAAGTTGTTCTCGCGGTGAAGAAGGGGGGGAAATGAGTATTCTTGTCGACCGCTCCACAAAGGTTATTGTACAGGGTATTACCGGCAAGGAAGGATCATATCATGCAGGGGCCTGCAGAGATTATGGAACACATGTCGTTGGAGGGGTGACCCCTGGAAAAGGCGGGACGACCCATGAGGGCTTCCCTGTCTGGAATTCAGTACATGATGCGGTAGAAGCGGAGGATCCCGATGTCTCCCTGATCTTTGTTCCACCAGCATTTGCTGCTGATGCTGTTCTGGAGTCGATCGCTGCGGAGATTCCCCTGATCGTTTGCATTACGGAAGGGATTCCGGTTCTTGATATGGTTCGGGTCCGCCGTCTCCTTGATGCCAAAAATGATGAAGGTTCTGTTATCCGCCTGATTGGTCCCAACTGTCCGGGAATTATCACCCCGGATGGTGCCAAGATCGGAATTATGCCCGGCTATATTCACAAACGGGGGAAGGTTGGCGTTGTTTCAAGAAGCGGTACCCTCACCTATGAGGCGGTTTGGCAGTTGACTCAGCTTGGCCTGGGAGAATCCACTTGTGTTGGAATCGGTGGTGATCCTGTCAGGGGGTTGAATTTTATTGATGTCTTGGCGCTTTTTGAAAACGATCCTGAGACGGAAGCTGTTGTTATGATCGGAGAGATTGGCGGGGAAGATGAGGAAAAAGCTGCCGCTTTTGCAAAGTGTCACATGAAAAAGCCTGTCATCGGATTTATAGCCGGACAGACAGCTCCTCCCGGAAGACGGATGGGACATGCCGGTGCCATTGTTTCAGGTGGCCAGGGAACGGCGAAAGACAAAATGAAGACACTTGAGGGAATGGGTGTAACCGTTGTTGAAAACCCTTCGATGATTGGTCAGACAGTTCTTGATGTCCTGAAACGGTCCTGAGAGGGGTCGGCCCTCTGATTCTGGGAGGGTGGCATAGAGGGCCAGGAGCTGTTCTCCCGGCCCGGATGTTAAGATGAATATCACTTTAAAATCTGGAGGAGTTTGCGCATGGCAGCTGAAATAAAAGTAGGAGATATTGCACCTGATTTTACTCTTGAGGATCAGGATAAAAACAAGGTTACACTCTCTTCGTTCAAGGGCAAGAAGAATGTTGTTCTGGCTTTCTACCCATTGGACTGGAGCCCGGTCTGCACTAATGAGAATGCCTGTTTCTCAAATGACCTTCCCCGTTTCTCTGATGCGAATGCAGAGATTTTTGGTATCAGCACCGACAGCACCTGGTGTCACAAGGCATGGAAGGATGCCCTCAAGCTCAAGCATAACCTCCTGTCTGATATCAAAAGAGAAGTTTCCAGAAGTTATGGGCTTTTGATTGAAGAGGCCAATATCAACAAGCGTGCAACCGTGATTGTCGACAAGTCTGGTGTTGTGCGTTACGTTAAGGTTCAGGAGATTCTGACCGCTCGTGATGATCAGGATATTCTGAAAGCATTGGCAGCTCTGTAAGTTTTCGTCTGCCGGACAGAAAGGGGATGGGCCATGGCTCATCCCCTTTTTTTGTTTTTGACGGATCTAAGGAAGGAAAATGAGGAGATCTTCTCTTATTTGGGGGACGGTGTTTTCGGCAAATCGAGAATGATTTCATCATTGGAGGCTGTTTGTGGGTAAGAGTAGACGAGGTGAAGGGTCATATGGGCGAGTCCGGTGAGTGTTCCTCTATAGAGATAGAGCATCGGAAGAAACTTTTGGCTCTCGGCAGGTACAATCGCATCCTTATGGGCCATGACCCTGTCGACCCATGACTCTTTCCAGTTGGGAGGATAAATATCAGCATATTTTTTGTCTGAATGATGCAAGACAAAATCTGAAGTATCCGATCCTCTCAAGCGATAATTTCTCTTATCGTCGGTGGTGAGATCCAGAATGCTGTGTCGAAGATGAACCCTGAGCGTTCTGGATCCTTTATCGAGGACCCCAAGTGGCACCAGAATAAAGGTGATGCCATTTTTAGAAATGATCTGAACGTTCTGGGGCTCTATCTGAACTGGTGATTCGGTGCTGAGATGGCAGCCTGACAACAGAAGTAAAGCCCCTGCCATGGAAAAGAATGTTTTCCTGATGGAAGAGGTCGAGAGGATTGTTCCCATTCCCTTTCTCACCCGCAGCAGGAACCACCGCCGCAGCAAGAACCTCCCCCCGATGGTGGAGGCGAACTCATGCTGCCTGAGTCCATGGCGCCCATTTGAGATCCTGCGACAGAACTGCTGAAGCTCGAGGGTATCTTTTTAAGGTGGTGGCTCTGGCAGTGGGTGCAGGCTGTTTCTCCTTCCTGGACCCTGATGGACTGGAGCAGAGAAAATGTGTGGTGGCATTCTTCACATCGGTATTCGTAAATAGGCATCTTTGAACTCCCCCCGAACGTTTTTAAACGGACAAAAAAACAATCCTTTTTCTTCATCCAATCTATCAGAAGAATGGAGAGATCATCAAGGAGCGGGGAAAGTCTGAGGACAGGTCTTTGTGGAAATCTGCTCAAAATGCCTGCGAGTGGCGGGTCCTTGTCCGTTTGGGATGGGTTCGTGAGGTGATCTGGTGTCAGAGGAGGAGTTTTGAGGATAGTCAGGCGGGAGGATGTCGGACCCTTTTTCTCGCAATTGTTGTGGGATTATTCCCAACGCAATTCTGGAAGAATCATATGACAGAAAGATCAATATTCTGTGTACTCCCTGTCACACTTGATCCAAACGCTTTTGGCGTTCCCGGGAAGATCGTCTGAAAGACTCAAAATTCAGTTTTGAAAGTATTTTTTATGGATTTTTTGTTTGTGGTGAGAAGATTGTTGACATCTTTTTTTTGAGACCTATAATGGGGACAGGTGGTGGAAAGTGGGGGAATGTGGTGAGCCTGTTTCGTGGTCGATATCAGCATGCATTGGATGAGAAAGGTCGCGTTGCAATCCCTGGCCGCTACCGGGAAATCCTGGATGGGGCAGCAGGGGATTCTACCCTGATTGTGACCGCAGAGCCTGACGAATGCCTGTCTGTCTACCCGCTTTCGGTATGGTCCGAGCTTGAGAAAAAGATCATGGCTCTTCCTCAGATGAATCCGGATCTGAAAACATACCTCCGCTTTGTGGTCGGATTTGCGACTGAATGTGTTCCCGATCGCCAGGGGCGGATCCTTCTGCCTGCCCCGTTACGGGAGTTTGCTCATCTTGACCGCGATATATGGTTCGTGGGAGTGCTTGATAAATTTGAAATATGGGATGGAGCCCGTCTGATGGAAATGACAGGGAAGGACAGAATTCAAAGTGTTTCCCTCTCCCTGTCCGGCCTTTTTTGACAGACACATATCTTCGTGGAGGAAATCGACATGGACGAGATCCTTCCTGAAGATTGGGAGGAAGAAACTTCGTTTTCCACTTCCCATATACCGGTTTTGTTGGGCCCGGCGGTTGATGCACTGCAGGTTTCATCTGGCGATTGGTATGTCGATGGTACTTTTGGCCATGGGGGCCATTCGGGGGAGATCCTTTCAAGAGGAGGGAATGTTCTCGCGTTTGATGTCGATCCGGCCGCTGTCGAGAGAGGGTCAGGAACCTTCCGGAAAGATTTTCCTGGCAGATTCCTGATTGTTCCGGAAAACCACAGAAATATCGCCTCAGTTGCAACAAGGCTTGGTATCCAGCCAAGAGGGATCCTGATTGATTCCGGTTGGGCAAGCTCCCAGATGGCAGATGAGGCTCTCGGGATGTCTTTCTTAAGCGACAGTCCGCTTGATATGAGGATGGACCCGACTCTTGAGCTTTCCGCGACAGATCTTCTTGAAACACTGGATCAGGAGGAGTTGCTCCGGATTTTCTCTGACCTTGGCGAAGAACCATTGGCATGGGTGGTTGCGAGGAATCTTGTCGAAGCCAGAAGTCGGGGCCATTTGCCTCGTACTGGAAAAGAGCTGGCGTCTTTTGTTTCCGGGGTTTATTACCGGAAGGGATTCCGAAGAAGTCGCAGGCATCCTGCAACAAGAGTGTTTATGGCTCTTCGCATCGCGGTAAATCGGGAGATTGAGTCTCTCTCCCTTGGCATAACCGAAGGGCGCAAGATTCTGTCTTCCGGGGGAAGGATCGTCGTGATCTCATTCCATTCAAGGGAAGACAGAGTTGTCAAACATCTTTTTAGGGACTGGAAAAAGGCCGATTTGGGGCAGGTCCTGTTTCAAAAGGGGATTGTCCCTGATCCGTCAGAGGTTCTTTTAAATCCTAGAGCCAGGAGTGCCAGAATGAGGGCTTTTTCCGTTGACTGACCTCTCTCGCCCCATTGTTCCCTTCAAGTGGGCTCTCTGGTTCTTTCTGGGTGCCCTGGGGGTATTCCTTTTCAGCATGAGCATCTCGATTCTCAGCGTACACACTGACCATGATGTGAGTCGTCTCAGAGCCGAGATAGGAGCTTCGATGAGGCAGGAGAAGCTCCTTGAAATCCGCAAGGCGGAGCTGATGACTGAAAGCAGGGTGATGACTTATGCGAGAAGTCATCACCTTGTTCTTGCGAACCCTGCTTCGGTGATTTACTTGCATTAACGGACTTAACATTGAAAGACATTGGGAAAATCATCTTGTGAAGGGTGATTTTCTGAAGGGGGCACGATGAAGAACAGGACAAGAGTAATCATGGCCCTTGTCCTGTTTGGATTCCTTGGCGTTGCCCTGCGACTCGTCGTTGTTCAGGGAGTCGGTCGGGGAAATTACGCGCAGCTATCCCTGAAGGAACATCAGCGCATCCTTCTCGTCCATGGTGAAAGGGGTGTTGTCCTGGATCGGAATGGGGATGTTCTTGCCTCCAACCGTTCTCTTCCTGGCCTTGTTTGTGACCCGACTGTCCTTAAAAAGCACTCCTCTGTATCGCGTGTTGCCCGGGAGCTATCCGGGCCGCTTGGAATTTCACCCGCACACCTGTCTTTGATCCTGAACAAAAAAAGTCGATTTGTCTGGATTCGTCATGACCTCTTCCCTCAGACTGTGTCGGAAATAAAGGAGCTTCGTATCCCGGGTCTCTACGTCATGAACGAAGAGAGACGATTCTATCCGGGGGGGGAAGCCTTCCATACCCTGATCGGGACGACCGGAAGAGATAATTCAGGGCTTTCAGGGATTGAAAGAAGATTTGACCGCGAGCTTTCAGGCCATACGGGAGGAAGGGTCATCGAGGTCTCGGCAAGGGGGAGATCCTATTTCTTCAGGGACCTGGTGGCGCCCGAAAAGCTGTCGGGAAATGTGATCCGTCTGACTGTGGACGGTGAACTTCAGAAGTATGCCCAGCTGGCACTTGATGAGGAGGTGGACAAGGTTCAGGCGGAAGGTGGCGTTGTTCTGGTCATGGATCCAAAAACGGGCGCCATCCTGGCAATGGCTTCGAACAACAAGGGGATGCAGGCACAGATCAACCCTGCTGTTTCAATGGTTTATGAGCCCGGGTCAATTTTTAAGCTGGTTACCGCATCGGCTGCACTGAATGAAAAGGCTGTAACTTTAGGTGAGCAGTTTGATGGACATGATGGAATCTTTTATATCCCGGGAGGGGTTCTTCATGATGATGAGCCCCAGAAAAGTCTGAATCTTGCTGGTATACTGGCGAAGTCCAGCAATATTGGTATCTCCCAGGTGGGATTAAGATTGGGGCCATCCCGATTTTATCGGTATATTCGCCTGTTTGGATTCGGCGCCCGAACGGGAATTGCCTATCCGGGCGAGTCTTCAGGCATCCTCCATCCCCTTTCCCGCTGGTCGCACCGATCCATTTACAGTATCTCGATGGGGCAGGAAATTGGGGTAACCCCCATTCAGCTTGTGACTGCGGTCAGTGCTATCGCAAATGGCGGAAAATTAATGCAACCCTATCTTGTGAGCTCGATTGCCTCTCCTGCCGGGGAGACCATATGGAAGGGAAAACCCCGTATGGTTCGTGAGGTTATTTCCCGCAAAACATCAAGAACTCTTCTCGGTCTGATGGAGAATGTGGTTTCTCCTGGAGGGACCGGAGTGAATGCCGCCATAAGCGGGTACGATGTGGCCGGAAAAACAGGAACTGCCCAAGTCTACGACCCCCTGAAAAGGGCTTATACCAGGAAAAGAACAATTGACTCTTTTGTAGGTGTTCTCCCCGTCCAGGATCCTTCCCTGGTTATTCTTGTGATTGTTGCCAAACCAAAGTCCCTTTCGTGGGGGGGAACGGTCGCTGCTCCCCTGTTCAGAAAAATTGCCCAAATGGCGCTTGTTCACTTCCGTATTCCTTCACCCCCACCATCCGCTTCGCCTGTGGAGTCCTATCCAGTTCGCATTATAGCCGAGGCCAAAAAGATCAAGGAGGGAGATTGAAAGAGACTCTCGTACGTAAAGACCGGAGATGGATGGAAAGTGTTCTCCCCTCTCCGGCATGGGGCGTATTCCCTGACGAAATTACGGGCTTGTCCGATAATTCAAAGTCTGCCGCAAAAGGAGACCTTTATTTCCTGAGGCCAGGGAAAGATGGCGTGAACTGGTCCTTTCTGGGAGAGGCCATAAGGGCTGGTGTGAGGCTTGTCGTAACGGATGCATCCGTTTCTGGAAGCTGGGCGGAGGAGACTCTTTTTCACTCTGTTCCGGTGGTTTTCGTAAAGGATCTGTTGGGTGTGATGGGTACTGTCGCTTCATCCTTCTGGGGAAATCCATCCGGGAAGATGAAAGTTGTCGCTGTTACCGGAACGAACGGAAAGACGACATCAAGTTTTCTGACCCAATCGGTGATGAATCAGGGAGGGATTAAAACCGGACTCATCGGAACGGTTGTTTTCGACCTCGGAGGTGAAACGGTAGAGGCAAGTCAGACGACTCCGGGGATCCTTGAGCTGCATCGACTCTTTGCTCAGGGATTTTCCAATGGACTGCAAGGAATCTCCATGGAAGTCTCATCCCATGCCCTTGATCAGGACCGGATTGCCGGCCTCTCCCTTTCCGTTGTCCACTTTACGAATCTGACGAGAGACCACCTTGATTATCATCTTGACATGGAATCTTACTATCAGGCTAAAAAACGGCTTTTTTTCAGAAAGAATCCTGACGGAAGCTACCCGATATGTGTTGTCAACGGGGATGATCCATGGGGGAAAAGACTCGTTTCTGAGGTTGTTTCGGACTCACGGGTGCCTATTGTTGTCATTGGTGAAGGACAGGAGGCGGATATTGCCCCATTAACCTTCACCATGGGGATTGATGGGATCAGGGGCGCGATCCGGACACCAAAGGGCGTTATTGATCTTGAATCACCCATGACGGGTCATTATAACCTGATGAATATCATGGGTGCCATTGGATGTGCTCTGGCACTCGAAATTCCTCTGGAGCTGATCGCCCGGGGGATCTTGGCGCAACAGGGGGTGCCCGGGCGATTTGAGGTTGTGAGATCCAATCGGAATATCTCGGTTATTGTCGATTATGCTCATACAGATGATGCACTGGAAAATCTTCTCTCTGCGGTGCGTCCGCTGTGCAAGGGAAGGATCATTACCGTTTTCGGGTGTGGAGGTGACAGGGACAGGGGCAAGAGACCCAGGATGGGTGAAAAGGCCGGACGATTGTCTGATCTTGTCGTTTTGACGTCTGATAACCCCAGAACTGAAGATCCTGAATCGATCCTCGACGAGATTGAGCCAGCCCTGAAGGAGACGGGTACCCCTTATGAACGAATCTCCGACAGGAAAGCTGCCATATTTCGGGCGATTTCCCTGGCCAGTCCGGGGGACAGTGTTGTTATTGCCGGGAAAGGCCATGAAAACTACCAGATATTGGGGAAGGTCAAACATCATTTTGATGACAGGGAGATTGCAAGAGAAGCCCTGGAGTCCGGACAATGAGCAATATCTGGATGACGGTGCCAGAAGTTCTTGATGCGACCGGGGGATGCTGGTACAAGGATGGAGATCCTCTTCCGGATTATTTTGACGGAGTTTCTACGGACAGCAGGAAGATCCGGCGCGGGGATCTTTTTGTGGCTCTTTGCGGAGAGCGATTTGACGGACACTCCCATCTGCAGGAAGCGAGAGACAGGGGGGCGGCTGCCGCCCTTGTCGAAAGGACTGGAAATGTTCCTATCCCCCAGATTCTGGTGGAAGATACCAGAAAGTCCATGCTTGCTCTGGCGTTGAAAATCATCAAAAAAAGACGGGAACGTGGCGGAAAAATGGTTGTTTTGACCGGAAGCGCAGGGAAAACAACCACCAGGGAATTGATCCGCCGTGGATTGTCTTCAAGCGGGGCATCTGTTCTGGCAAGTGCGGGAAACGAGAACAATGAGATCGGTGTTCCCCTGACGCTTTGGGGATGGAGGGACTCCGAGGCATATGCAGTGATTGAGGTTGGTGTTCGCAAAAAGGGAGATATCGGGTATTTCGGAGATGTTGTCCTCTCAGAATGTCTGGTCATCACTTCAATTGGTCCCTCACACCTTGAAACGCTCGGGACCCTCTCCGGCGTATGGGAAGAAAAAAGTCGGCTGATCGAGAAAATCCGTGAAGGTGGCTTCCTTGTTTTGCCTGAAGAGGTTTGGCAGTGTTTTTCCTCCCCATTTCAACGAAAGTGGATGGAGGACCGTAAAATCCACCTGATCCTGACCAGGCTGAATCGTCATGAGTCGCCCTTGTCACCGATTGTGTCCGAACGTACTTTTTCCGATTCCAGGATAACTTCTCTCGAAGGGGCCTTTTCCCGGAGAGAATCGGGATACTTTCTGGAAGGAGAGTTGTTGGGGGAGTCTTTTTCCATCAGGATGGATATCCCCTCGCCGGAACTTGCGATGGATATGCTTCTTGCCATAGGGGCATGTCGGGCATTCGGGGTCGGTCTTGAGAAGGCATCCGAAGCGATTGGAGAGTACAGGGGGGGAGAGGGAAGGATGCAGCCCCTGACAGGAAAAAACGGAGTCCTGTACCTTCTGGATCATTATAACGCGAATCCACTGTCAATGGATGCGGCTTTTTCTCTTGTTGAAAATTATCACGGGGGTGAGTGGTCATCAGGAAAACTCTGGGGAATTCTTGGTGAGATGCTTGAATTGGGCGAGGATGCGGAAATGTGGCATCGTCATGTCGGGGAGAAGGCAGCAAGGATTCCCTGGTCCGCCCTCTGGTTCAAGGGCAATTTTTTTGAGTCTTTCCGTGAAGGGTTCTCTTCTTCTGGTGGGGATCCATCAATTCTGCACCATATAAATGGTGCAGGCTCTTCAGAGAATCGCTACCAATCGATTGGTCCGGGTGACATCGTTCTTGTCAAGGCTTCGAGGGGGACAGCCCTGGAGTCAGAATTCCCTTACCTCGGACTGGAGCTGTAATGCTTTATCTTCTTCACTATTTTCACCATGATTTTTCTGCTTTCAATATTTTCCGCTATATCACTTTCAGGACGATATACGCATCCCTGTCGGCCCTTGTCCTTGTGCTTCTGTTGGGTCCATTCATGATCCGTCTGCTTGTGCGCTTTCAGATTGGCCAGGAGGTCAGGGATGATGGTCCAAAATCCCATCTCTCCAAAAAAGGAACTCCCACGATGGGTGGGATCCTGATCCTTCTTGGAATCCTGATCCCGGTTCTTCTCTGGGCGGATCTCTCGAACAGGTTCGTCTGGATGGTTCTTCTGGCTCTTATGGGAAACGGGGCTATAGGATTTCTGGATGATTACCTGAAGATCATCCGAAAACAGTCTAAAGGACTTCTGGCCTGGCAGAAATTTCTCCTTCAGACGGTGCTTGGCCTGATGTTGGCGATCTGGTTTGTGGAAACCTCTCCTGATACCCGGATCATTGTCCCTTTCTTCAAATCAATCAACCCTGATCTGGGGGTGTTCTTTGTTCCTTTTGCGATCGGGGTTATTTCAGGAACGTCCAATGCCGTCAATCTCACCGACGGGCTTGATGGTCTGGCCATTGGTCCGGTGATTGTCGTTTCCATGTCGTTTCTGATCATTGACTATCTGACGGGTAATCAGGTTTTTGCGCATTATCTGGAGTTGCCGGGGATGCCGGGAGCGGGTGAGCTTTCCATTGTCGCAGGCGCGATGGCTGGTGCCTCCCTGGGATTTTTATGGTTTAACGCCTACCCTGCATCCGTTTTTATGGGAGACGTCGGCGCTCTGGCTTTGGGGGGGGCTCTTGGAATGATGGCGATTATAACGCGTCAGGAGCTTCTCCTCCTGATTCTTGGTGGGATTTTTGTAGCAGAGGCCCTTTCGGTGATAGCACAGGTGACGTCTTACAAGATTCGGAAAAAGAGAGTTCTCAGAATGGCCCCTCTTCATCATCACTTTGAGCTGGGGGGAGTCAGTGAGCCAAAGCTGATTGTCCGATTCTGGATCGTCGCGCTGGTTCTGGCCTTGGTGAGCCTTAGTACATTGAAAATTCGCTGAAAGGGATACTTCTATGGCTGTTTCTGAGACACAAAACCTCTCATCTCTACCCGGCAAGCAGGAAGAGGCGACTCCAAGAGAAAAGGAAAAGGTTCTGGTTCTGGGCGCTGGCCGATCAGGAGTTGCTGCTGCAAGACTGGCTGTTTATCTTGGTGGTGACGTTACGTTAAAGGATGAGAGCGGTGACTGTCTCTTACCTGTCCTGAAAGAGCAGCTGGTCGGTGAGGGGATCCAGCTTGACCTTGGAAACGTCATGAAACCCCTTGATTTTGGAGCGGCCTCGAAGGTGATTGTCAGTCCGGGACTTCCTCCTGAAAAGTGGTCGGGGCATCCGATCCCGGAGCACGACAGCAGGGTTATAGGAGAACTTGAATGGGCTTCAGCCCTCTCTCCTTTTCCTCTTTTTGCCGTTGGTGGGACTAATGGAAAATCGACGACCTCCGCTCTGGCGGCCCACTTCCTGAGAGCTTGCGGTCTGTCCGTTTTTCTGGGCGGGAACTTTGGTACTCCCCTTTCAGAGGCGGTTTTGTCCGAGCGCCAAAGGATCTCTCAGGGACTCTCTCCTGAATATGATGCCGGTGTTGTTGAGATATCAAGCTTTCAGGCTGAAACAATGAGTCCGATAAGATCCTGGTTCGATCCGGTTGTCCACCTTTTCCTGAATATAACCCCTGACCATCTCGATCGCCATCCATCGGAAGAGGCCTACAGAAGAGCCAAGTGGCAGTCCTTCAGGGGGATTTCTCCATCTCACTTCACCGTTTTTAATGCCGATCCGGATTCGGGGCTTTATCCTCTCAGAAAAACCCCCGGGCGTCCGGCCTTCTTTTTTGCGAGTCGGAAAGGAGTGTCTCCCGAGATCCCTGTTGAGGAGGCTCCGGTTTTTATCCTCTCGGAAGACGGGATGACCGGGAGAATATCCGGATTCCCCGGTCAAAGCGGAAAAAGTGAAGTTTGGGAGTTTGGGGAATTTCCCTTGCCGGGCCTTGGAAATCGCCAGAATCTTGCGGCAAGTCTTCTGGGGACGCTCATCTTTTTGAAAGAGCAGAGAAAACTGCATAATGTCCTGACCCCAACACAGGGTGACTCTCCCTTTCCGGAAAAACAGCTGCTCCTGAAGAGTCTTGCTTCCTTCAAGGGGCTTCCCCACAGGATGGAAATCATCGCGGAAAAAGATGGAGTCTGTTTTATCAATGACTCAAAAGCAACAAATGTTGATGCTACCCTGATGGCACTCAAGGGATTCTCGTCCCCGATAGACGGGAAAAAGTCCGATTCGTCCGACGCTCGCTCCCTGATACTGATTATGGGGGGACGTGACAAGGGGGCCTCATATCTGCCTTTGTCAGCTCCCGTGCAAGAGCTTGTCAGGGTTCTGATCGTTCTTGGCGAGGCCAAGGATCTGATTGCCCGCTCCCTTTCATCCTTCTGCGAAACGATCTCAGTCTCAAGCATGAAGATGGCCGTTGAGATCGCAATCTCCAAAGGGAGAGAGGGTGATACGGTTCTGCTCTCTCCGGGATGCTCAAGTTACGATATGTTTCATGGCTATGAAGAGCGTGGAAATGCCTTTGCCATGCATGTGCGGGAGGCTCTGGGTGTTTATGGAGGAGTCGCCAAATGACATCGAATGCTGTTTCCGGGGGGCATCCCCCGGAAAAAAAGGATTCGTCCGGACCCTCTGAAGCTTCGGCGGGACTGCCCGAACCCTTTCCCGAAAAAAGCCAGAAGACCGACATTGTCCTGATTTTCAGCGTCATCCTGCTTATTTTTATCGGAGTCGGGATGGTGATGTCTGCAGCCATTGCCACGAACCAGCCATTTCGTCTGTTCAACCGTCAGATGATATCCGCGATCTTGGCTGTAACGGTGATGCTTGTGACCTCGATGATCGACTATCATTTCTGGTCCAGGCACCGGTTCTTCGTGTACATGTCCGGACTTTTTCTCCTGATTCTTTTATATGTGCCTCATGTCGGGATGGTCATGAATGGGGCAAGACGCTGGATCCATCTCCCGGGCCTCACGCTGCAGCCTTCAGAAATTGCCAGGGATGCCATGATCTTTCTGGCTGCGGTTCTTCTCGACAAGGCTTACAGGAAAAAAAAAGAGTCGGGTACTGAATCGGGGCCGCTTGATCTGCCTGTGAAATCCCTTCTCATCTTCAGTGTTCCCCTGTCTGTTTATTGCGCACTGATGCTCAAGGAGCCGGACTTTGGCTCTACGGCATTTATGGTCATGATTCTGGGAACGATGTTTTTTCTGGCAGGTCTTTCCTGGAGGCGACTCTTCCAGATCCTGGGCGTTACCGTCCCCTCCGCCTTGCTGTTCGTTTTTTTTCACAGATATGCACTTGAGCGATTCCATAATTTTACACTGGCCCATCATAGCGCTTCATCGGCAACAACCCAGCTTGGCCAGTCTCTGGTGGCTCTTGGTGCCGGCGGTCTTGCCGGTCTGGGGCTTGGCCATGACTGGGTTGGCGGGGGGATCCTCCCGGAGCCGGGAACGGATTTTATTTTTGCACTGGTTGGAGAAGAGTTCGGGCTTATTGGGACATTCCTGATCCTGTTCTTTTTTCTCCTGATTTTTTTCAGGGGAATGAGTATTGCCGGAAAAGCTCCGGACTTTCTGGGGAGAATCCTGGCGCAGGGATTTACCCTGTCTATCGGTGTCGAAGCCATTTTCAACATGGGGGTTGTGACCGGTCTCTTTCCGACGAAGGGAATTCCGCTTCCATTTCTCTCTTTTGGAGGATCATCCCTTCTTTCGAATGCGATAGGTGTCGGCATTATTCTTTCCGTTTCACGATTCTCAAGAAAGGAACCCTCCCGGATGACCTCCCTGTTCCCTGATGGAGCCGAGAGCACAGCCAAAGTTTTGGCGCGTGGACAATAAAACGTTCCCGCTTGAACGGGTAAGACGGATCCTTGTAACGGGTGGCGGGACAGGGGGGCATGTCATACCTGCGATCACCCTGCTTGAAGAGGCTCGGAGGAGGGGCGCCGAGATTCTCTATGCCGGTGCTCCGGAAAGCCTTGAGGAACGCCAGTCAAAACAACGCTCTATTCCATTTTCCCCTCTTAAGGTAACAGGCTTCGCCGGGAAAGGGGTTCCGGAGAAGCTGAAGGCTTTGGGGGTGTTGCCTGGTGCGGTCTTGATGGCAAAAGAGCGGATCAGGTCATTTTCTCCCGACCTTGTGATCGGTACAGGAGGTTATGTCCAGATTCCGTGGATTATTTCCGCGGGATTATCCGGTCTTCCGGTTGTTTTGCTGGAACCGAACGCGGTTTCAGGGTGGGCAAACAGGCTGCTTTCTCCTTTTGCCCGGATTGTTTCAACCATGAATCCCCAAACCCCGTTTGGAGGGGTTCCGGTCAGGGAGGTCCCGGAATGTGGTTCTGCTCAACGCTTTGTTCAGCCGCTTCGGATCGTTATTGCTGGTGGCAGTCAGGGCGCCAGGGTTTTTAATGAGGTTATGCCAGCACTCCTTTTGAAGATCAGGGAAACTCCGGGGGTTCCCATGTTCTCCGTTGTGCACCAAAGCGGAGAGAGATGGCTTGAAATGACTCGCTCTGCCTATCTCAATGCTCCTTTTGAGGTAACTGTCAGCGGTTTCATGGAGAATTTGCCGGAATACTACCGGACCGCATCTCTTGTTATATGCCGTTCCGGAGCGATGACCGTGACCGAAGTCACCGCGGCTGGCGCTCCGGCAGTTTATATTCCTTATCCGCATGCTATTGGTGATCACCAGACACGAAATGCTGAAATCATTGCCAACTGTTCAGGAGGGTGGTTATGGAGGGAGTCGTCCATGTCGGATCCCGAATTCTCCCGTTTTTTGATCAGGGTTTTGTCTGATCCGTCCCTGCTCTCAAAATTCGGGGATAATGCCAGACGCAACTCGCCTGCGATCATGGTTGGCCAATGGTTGGACCGTCTGTCACCAATATGGGGAAATCTTTCCAATGCCTGAAATTTAATCCATAATGGCAGTTGCTTGGGGTATGGCTGACTGCCAGGGTCGGGCTGTTGGCACATGAATGAGGGAGAATGGGTGTATGCTTAGATACATGGTCAAGTCGCTACATTTAGTGGGGATCGGTGGAAACGGGATGGCACCCATTGCAGAGATACTTCTGGCGAGGGGGTTTCGCGTCACTGGCTCGGACAGCCATCAGACGGAATTGACAAGGCGGTTGTCGGAGCTGGGTGCGACGGTTTATCTTGGGCAAATGGCCGAACACGTGGGTGATGTCGATGCAGTTGTGGTATCAACGGCCATTTCGTCTGAAAATCCGGAGGTTCGGGAAGCCAGACGGAGAGGTATTCCTGTTGTTCACCGGGGCGAAATGCTAAGTGAGCTGATGCGGGGGACCGTTGGCGTCTGCGTTGCAGGTTCCCATGGAAAGACCACGACGACATCCATGATTTCAACCTTGCTCTACATGGGGAACCTTGACCCGACATGTGTTGTCGGTGGTCGTGTCCACCATTTCGGAGCCCATGCGAGGGTTGGGAAATCCTCTTTTTTTGTTGCAGAGGCCGATGAAAGTGATGGTTCTTTCCTGAAGCTTCCGCCTATTATTGCCGTTGTTACAAATATAGACCAGGAACATCTGGATTTTTATGGGTCTTATGAACGGGTCAAGGATGCCTTTGCTGAATTTATGAACAATGTTCCTTTCTACGGAAAGGTCTTTGCCTGTATAGACGATGCGGGCGTCAGAAGCGTGATCGGATCAGTCGATCGCAGGGTCATTACTTACGGCCTGAGTCCGGATGCCATGATAAGGGTGGTTGGTGGCGTGGACGGTATTGTCGTTAACGGTCTTTCTTCGACCTATTCGGTGGAAGGGGATGGTGAGCGGTGGGGCAGCTTTTCCCTTGAGGTTCCTGGACGCCACAACGTCATCAATTCCCTGGCTGCGATCGGGGTCGCACGGGAGCTGGGAATGCCCCTGTCGGAGATCCGCGAAGGCTTGTCCCGCTTCAGGGGAGTGGGACGGAGATTTACGATTGTTGGCGAAGAGTCAGGTATCCTGATCGTTGATGACTACGGACATCATCCGACAGAGATTGAGGCGACTCTTGCAGCCGCCAGGCAAAGTTTTCCCGACAGAAGGCTTGTCGTTGTTTTCCAGCCCCATCGCTACACGCGTACGAGAGACCTCATGTCCCGATTTGCCCATTCTTTCCTGAAATCTGATCTTTTGGTCCTGACTGAAGTTTATGGTGCGGGAGAAAAGTCTCTTCCGGGTGTGACGGGGGAAGCACTTTGTGATGAAACCAGGAAGGTCATGGGGGTAGACCGGGTTCTTTTTGAGGGCGATCGTCAGAGGCTCCCGTCATTTCTTGCCGACATCATGCGACCGGGGGATGTTCTGCTGACCCTCGGGGCCGGGGACATTACAAGCCTTGGCCAGGAATATCTGGATCTTGTAAGGAGTGCCAGCCGAATTTCATGACACATGCCGGGGAGATAAAAACGCTTAAGAACGAGCGTCTTTCAATGCATTCGACCATCCGGATCGGTGGCCCCGCGGAATATTTTTTTCTTCCGGAGACGGTTGAAGAGCTTATGGTGATCCTGGCGGACGTCTCGTCCGGGAGTTTGCCTTCTCCCCTTCGCATTTTTGGAAAAGGGTCCAATATCCTTTTTGCCGACAAGGGACTTTCGGGAACCGTCATCAGTACAAAGCGCCTGACAGCCATGACAGTCCTGCCGGATGGCAGTTTCCTGGCCCAGTCAGGTGTTTCGATGCCTTATCTTGCCCGTGTGGCTGCTACTGCCGGGGTGTCCGGATTTTCGTTTATGTCCGGTATCCCCGGAACAGTTGGCGGTGGGGTGGCCATGAATGCCGGGACTCCGGACGGAGATTTTTCCCGGATCGTCCGGGAAGTTCGTGTCCTTTCCCCATCAGGGACGATTACCCGGCTGACGGGGGAAGACCTGCAATTCTCCTACCGGCATTCCATCTTTTCTGGGGTGCATTCAAAAACGATGGACACTGGTTCAGATTCAAATCTTCAGGGGGGGGCGATGATCCTCGATGTTCTTCTGTCCGGTGTTCCAGCTGATCCTCTCCTGTTGCAGGAAGCAGGAAGAATGGCCTTGTTGCGCAGAAGTGAGAGCCAGCCGCTCGATCAGCCAAGTTTGGGGTCTGTTTTCAGAAATCCTCAACCGGACTTTGCCGGACGCCTTATTGAACAGTCAGGGTTGAAGGGTGCCAAAAAGGGCGGTATCAGGATCAGTCCCAAGCACTGTAATTTTTTTATTAATGAAGGGTCCGGGACGGCAGGTGAGTTTCTCGACCTGATGTCCGAGACGCGTCAACGTGTTCAGGATTTGACAGGCGTTGTCCTGTTTCCGGAGGTTCTCAATTTTTTCTAGATTTTTTCTAGATTGCCGTCAATCTTAACTCCCAACCGTTTTTTGAGAGGATAGCACGTGGTTTCAAGGTTTGCTCGGGTAGCTGTTCTGTACGGTGGTGATTCTCCTGAGGCAGAAGTGTCAAGAATGACGGGGGAAGGCGTTTTGTCTGTCTTGTCCGAACTCTCTGTCACTGCAACGGGAATGGAGGTTGGGCCAGGGCTTCCTGCGCTCCTGGCAGAGTTCAGGCCCGATGCCTGTTTTCTGGCGACTCACGGCGGAAAAGGGGAAAATGGCGCCTTGCAGGGGCTGCTTGAAGTCATGGAAATCCCTTATACCGGAACGGGCGTTCTTGGCTCCGCTCTCGGAATGAGCAAAAGTGTCTCGAGGAAGTTGTTTCGTTCTGCAGGCCTTGTTGTTCCGGAAACAATTGAGTTTTCCGATCCGGATCTGTCGGGAGATCTGCTCCTTCCATTCCCTTACCCCGTTATTGTAAAGCCGGAGTCCGCCGGCTCGTCGATCGGGATCCTGAAAGTTGATTCTCCAGAACATCTTCGAAATGCGATTTCTGATGCGATGGTGCATTCCTCGAAAGTTCTGGTGGAGCCCTTTCTTTCGGGAAGAGAAATCCAGGTCGGCCTTTTGGCAGGGGAACCGATAGGGATCATTGAAGTCGTTCCAGATCCGGGAGAGCCTTTTTATACCTTTTCCTCGAAATATCAGCCAGGTGGGTCCCGTCATATTTTTCCCGCAGTTGTCTCAAAGTCGGAAGAAAGGTCGTTAAATCATGCGGCCAGGGTTGCATGGGAAGTTCTTGAGCTGAGAGGCGTTGCACGTCTTGATACCATTTTGATGGCTGATGGTCATGTTGTCGTTCTGGAGATGAACACTCTTCCCGGAATGACGAAAACATCTCTTTTGCCCGAGATCGCCATGGGGATGGGGATTTCATTCCCTGACCTGGTGTGCCGCATATTAAATGGGGCCTGTCTGGACAGTCTCCCCGTTTCGCAAATCAAACAGTAAAAAATGGGTGATCCTGCCCGTCAGACCGTCTCGTTGAGTCCAGGGAAATCATTGAAGGGAAAGGGACGCTGGCTTATTGTCCTGATCTTTTGTCTGTTTCTGGTTTTTCTGGTCTTTCTGCCCCAATCGAGCAACAAGTCCAAATCAAAGGTTTTTCAGCTTGTCCTCAAGGGAGATGGTGCCGTTTCAGCCCGTACTGTCAGTTACTGGATAGGGCCGGACACACTCTCTCAAATGGGCTCAAGGGATCTGATCAGCTTGTGGGTCTCCCGGCATCCATGGGTCTTGTCTGCGGCCCTTGTCCGGCAACCATGGGGTGGTGGTTCGGTCATTGTAAACCTTCAAAAACCAAAAGCGATTTTGCGTCCTCCGACGATCTTTTCTCCCGGTCAACCATCCTTTCCATGGGGCAGTCCGCGTATTCTTCCCTATCTCCTGTCGTCGGGGAAAGTTGTGACGGGACTGTCCGTTTCTGCATTCAGGGACCTTCCGGAGATCGTTCTCCAGACTCCGCTAAGATCAGGCGATGGAGAGCGCCTGTTAAACGCGATCAGAAGAGAGAGGCAATGTCGGGATCAGGGAGCACCGGAAGGGAGAATTTTTGTTTTCCTTGGAAAGCACGAAATCAGAATGCTTCCCGATCATGCTTCCTATTATCTGGTCCTTCCGGAAGAGCCAGGGTGCGATTCTTTTCTGATGCTCAGGCGTTTTCTCAAGTCCCGTCCCCTCGACAGCGGTGGAAACCTGTCTGTCGGGGCGGGAGGAGCTGTTCTTGGAATTGACCTCAGATTTTCGAAAATGATTCTTTTGCGCCAGCATCTTCCCGAGATGCCCATCTCAAGAAGATCTTCGTCAAGGCGAAAGTTGTGATCATTTCGAAGGTGTGAGAAAATCATTCAGCCTTGATGGTGGCGGTATGGATCGTTTCTTTTTGTCTTGTCTTGAAAATGGGGAAGTCTCTGGGGAAAAGCGCAATGATGAGGGTGGTGTGTTTATGGAACTGAAGGAATCTCAACGTTTTCCGGAAAGCCCGGTGTATGCGGCGCTTGATCTTGGTTCGACAAAGGTTGTGGCGATCGTTGGAAATGCCCTTGAAGACAATTTGTTCGAGATCGTTTCTGTGGGGGTAGCCCCAACGGGAAACTTTATCAGAAACGGTACGATCGTTGATGTCCAGCAGGCAGTTGCTGCGATCAACCGGGCTCTCGACCAGGTTGTCAGGGTTGTCGGCAAGCCGGTCAAGAAAGTTGTTGTCGGATTTGCGGGGGGCGAAGTGGTCGGAACCGACCAGCG
This sequence comes from Nitrospirota bacterium, assembly GCA_021829515.1. The sequence goes on from JAKBPM010000004.1 coordinate 29,336, forward strand.
GGTGATCGTGGCGTTGAGAGACCGGGAGGTTCAGCTTCCCGATATCGAGAAGGTCATGCAGGAGGCCCGCTCCATGGTAAACCGTCCTGTATCGGAGATCCTTCACGTCATTCCAAAATCCTACACCATTGACGATCTCTCGGGGATTCCGAACCCCATCGGAATGGTGGGGAACCGTCTGGAGGCATCTGTCCATGTGATCAAGGGGTCGGAAATGGTGATTGCCAATCTGAAGAGAACGGTTGAACGGGCAGGCCTCTCGGTGATGGACGGCGACCTGATCCTTCATCCCCTGGCCAGCGCCCGGGTTGTTCTTTCCGAAGATGACAAGGAACTTGGCGTTGTTTTGGTCGATATCGGGGGAGGGACGACCAATGTTGCGGTGTATGTCAATGGGGCGATTGTCGGGGTAAAGGTTATTCCTTTGGGCGGGATCAATATGACCCGGGATCTTGCCATTGTCCGCCGGGTTTCTCAGGAGGAGGCCGAGAGGATCAAGATCCAGACTCTGTCACGACTCCCTTCCCCTGATCCGGAGAGCGAGGAACCGGCTGAAGAGCTTGACGCCCCTTCGAGGGAAGTTGTTGAAATTGTCGAGGCGAGACTCGTCGAGATTCTGGAGCGGGTTGTCTCCTGTCTCAAGGAGATGAAGGTGGATATCCAGTATCTCCAGAGAGGGGTCGTCCTGACGGGAGGGGTTGCCAATATGCCCCAAATGGTTGAAATCGCCAGAAAGGTCCTCTCCCCCCTTCATGTTACCCTTGGGTCGGTGGAGTCCCGTATCCAGGGTGTTGTGGATCGGGCATCCCTTCCTGAGTATTCATCGGCGGTAGGTCTTTTGTTCTGTGCACGTGATCATTGGGGAGAACTGTTTTCAGAGGTTGACCAGCCGGTGCAGGAATCTGTTTTGCCGTCTCTCGAGAAGAAGTCTTCCGGCTCAATCTGGGGCTGGCTCAAGGAAATTATTTAAAAAATAACCAGCCGGGATTTTCTTGATCAGAACCGGGTGCCGGGATGTGAAGACATATTTGAAAGGATTTTTCCGATGGAAGACCAGAAGCCGTTGATCGACTATAACCAGTCCGGTCTTTTAAATGCCCGCATTATCGTCGTCGGTGTCGGAGGGGGCGGGTGCAATGCCGTTTTGTCGATGATTCAGGCGGAGGTATCGGGTGTTGAGTTTGTTGCGGTCAATACAGACCTTCAGGCCTTGAACAGGGTTCCTGCACACAGGGTCCAGATTGGTGGCTCCACAAGCAGGGGGCTTGGTGCAGGAGCCAATCCCGACATTGGAAGAAAAGCGGCTCTTGAGGATATTGACAAGATCAGGAATGTGCTGAAAGGCGCGGATATGGTTTTTGTCACTGCCGGAATGGGTGGTGGTACCGGAACGGGTGCGGCTCCGGTTGTATCCCAGGTTGCGATGGAGCTTGGGGCACTGACCGTTGCGGTGGTGACCCGCCCATTCTCATTTGAGGGGCCAAAAAGGGAGGCCAATGCGCAGAAGGGGCTTGCTGACCTGAAGAAAAATTCAGACACACTGATTGTCATTCCAAATGACAAGCTGATGTCTGTGGTGGGAAAGGATGTGCCACTGACGAATGCTTTTAAAACGGCGGATGATATTCTCCGCCAGGGTGTGCAGGGGATCTCCGATATCATCACCAAGCCTGGACTGATCAATCTTGACTTTGCGGATGTTCGCACGACAATGTCCAAAATGGGACGTGCCGTTATGGGAATCGGTTCGGGAACCGGGGAGAAAAGGGCTGTTGATGCTGCCAGAAATGCCATTAACAGTCCTCTTCTTGAAGAGGCCTCCATTCGTGGTGCAAGGGGTGTTCTGGTGAACTTCAGCGGAGGATCCGACATGACTCTCCATGAGGTGATGGAGGCATCAAACATGATTCAGGATGAGGGACAGAAAGGGTTGAACATCATCTTTGGAACGGTGGTCGATGAGGTTCCCCAGGATGCTATCCACATTACTGTTATTGCGGCCGGTTTCGATCCTCCGGAGACAGAAGAGGTTTCCGCTCCGGAGTCGTTGGTTTCCTCCGGCGAGATCGATCCTGAAGCCATCCAGTCGATACCTGCCTATCTCAGGAGACAGTCACCTGTGGGCAAGATTCCAATGGAGAGAGATTCGGGGGATGAACCATCCGAGCTTGATCCTGCACATATTGACACACCGGCAATCTGGAGAAAGAGGGGCGACTCCTAGTGTTTCTCCGTCATCCGCTTTTTTCTTCTTACGGGATTGAGCACGGGTTTGGTCTTGTCTCCCCGCCAAACAACTCCGAGAGGCTGGTGACGGCCCGTCAGGTCCATGGGCTGGATGTTGTCAGGGTTGATCCGGAGGGTGGCGAGCGTCCAGAAGCGGATGGTTTGTGGACGGATTCTCCCCGTACGAGGGTCGGGGTCTGGACGGCAGACTGTCTTCCTGTTTTGTTTTCCGACAGGAGAGGCCGTGTTGCCTGTGCCGTTCATGCCGGATGGCGGGGGGCTGTGAGGGGAATTGTCCACGAGGCTCTCGCGCGCCTGAAAGATGAACAGGGACTTGTCTCATCCGACCTTCTTGTGGTTTTGGGGCCATCCGCGGGGCGTTGTTGCTACCAGGTCGGTCAGGAGGTTCTTTCTGAAGTCTCTTCCCGTTATCCGGGCTTTCGGGGGCGGGAGACCATTGACGGACATCTGGATCTTCCTGCCCTGGTCCTCCACCAGCTGGGCAATGAGGGGATCCCTGCCGGCCAAACCGGTTCGATCGACTTGTGTACGATCTGTCATCCTGAACTTTTCTTCTCCCACCGGCGTCAGGGAATTTTGAGGGAAGGTCGCTCCATGATCAACTGGATTCAGACATCGTCGTGACTCGGCAGCAGTTCCTTGCCAAACGGATCGAGACGATCAGAAACCTGATATCGGGGGAATTTCCAGCTGTTTCTTCAGATCGTGCAAAGGCTGCCTCGATCGATATTGTTGCCGTCACAAAGGCTGCTTCCGATGAGGACTTCCTGGCGATGGCATCCTTGAATCTGCCTCTTGCAGAAAATCGATGGGACCAGCTCGTGTCAAGGATGCTGATGGCGAGAAATTCCTCTTTGGATCCTTCGTTTCACTTTATCGGGGCCCTTCAGCGGAGATCCACAAAAGAGAAGGGTATCCCGGTCAGTCTGATTTCAACCGTTGACCGGGAGGGAATACTGCCTGTGCTCGATCATATGGCGCTATCCCATGCTGTTCGTCAGGATATCCTTGTGGAGATTGATCTTTCCGGAATACCGGGGAGAAGCGGCGTTTCCGGGGAATCCCTTCCGGCACTTCTCGATGCGATCTCAAAAATCGGATCTCTCCGTCTCCGGGGAATCCTTGTCATGGGCGTGCCACCGTCGCCGTCGGGAGATTTGGCGGAAACGCGCCGGATCTTTGAGCGAGGAAAAAATATCTACGATTGGCTTGCCGGACAATGGCCCGGAATCGACACTCTGTCCATGGGGATGAGCGGAGATTTTCTGGAGGCGGTTCGAGCAGGCTCCACACAGCTTCGACTCGGGGCAATCCTGTTCGGAAAGGAAGAAATCATTGGAAAAGACCACTCAGTCTAACACTTCCGTCTGGATCATCGGAGGCGGAAAAATGGGAGAAGCTTTTTTGGGCGGGGCGTTCCGCTATTTCTCGGAGATCGGACGTGAGAAGGACCTTCTTGTGATAGAGCCTGTCGACACCATTCGGGATCAGCTCTCCTGCAAATACCCGGTTTTGACCTTCCCGTCTGTTGGCAATGTCCTACAGGCCGGACTTTTTCCGGAAGTCATTTTTTTTGCTGTCAAGCCAGACCGATTCCCGGAGCTTTCAGAAGAGCTTCTCTCCCTTTCTTCCGCTTCTTCCGCGGCACTTGCCATTTCGGTTATGGCTGGGGTCACCCTCTCTCAACTTGAGCGCAGCTTGCCTGATCTCAGATGGGTCAGGACCATGTCAAATCTTGCCTTGACGACGGGGGAGGGGATGACTGTTATCGCCCCGGGATCCCTGGCAACAATTTCGGATGAACGTCTTGTCCTTGAGCTTTTTTCCCGAATGGGGAAAGCTATTTGTCTTCCTGAAAGGGATTTTGATATTGCGACAGCCATTGCCGGGTCCGGTCCTGGCTTTATGGCTCTGGTTGGAGATGCATTGGTTGATTCCGGGGTGCTTCATGGGTTGAAGAAAGAAACCGCATCCCTTCTGGTGGCACAGATGTTTGTGGGAACGGGAACGCTTCTTCTTTCCGGTTCGTTTCCTGCAGAATTGAAAGGTCAGGTTTCCTCTCCCGGAGGAACAACCATTGAAGGTCTTGCCAGCCTGGAGTCCAGGGCTGTTCGTGGGGCGTTTATTGAGGCAGTATCGGCTGCAGTGAAGAAATCCCGGTTGCTCGGAGAAGGGGGGGCAGCCCGGCGTCATTGAGTGACTGCTCCCCCCGGGGAGAGGTCAGGGAAGCGTCCTGCCCCTTCCCCTTGAAGCGAACCTCCACATTTTGGAGTGTTTTTGAACTTTTTTTACACAAAATATTAAAAGGTTTTCATCCCCTCTTGGCATGGAAAAGGGGGTATTCTGCCTTCATTATTGATCAATGAAACGCTTCTTATCAGTTCAGGAGAACGGCTAGCTTTTCAGTCGTCCACCCAACGCTGATTTTTGACGGGAAAACGAAAAGAGGGTTGTCGATGTTGCTCTACAGGCTTTTGTATTTGTATTCCTGGATTATCATTATTCGTGCGCTGATCTCATGGATCCTTCCTGACCGATCCCACCCTGTCGTACGATTCCTGGAGATGTTGACCGAGCCGGTTCTGGCTCCAGTCCGAAAACTTGTTCCGCCGGAAAAACTCGGGGGGATGGATATTTCACCACTGATCGTCATTTTCCTGATTCAGGTTCTTCAGCATTTTATCTATTGATGTTCGGCCAAGATCTCCATTTGCCGGGATGCAATCCATCTTCTTTTGCCGAGAGGAGGTTTTTTGATGATCGACCATAACCGAATCAACGAACTAAGACACATGGAGTTTGGAAAAGCTTTCCGTGGATATGAGCCGAAAGATGTTGATGCCGTTCTTGCCCAGGTCATTGCTGAAATGACGGAGCTTCTTGATGAGCGTCGGGGATTTGAGGAACGGCTTGCAGAATATTCTGCCCGTTCAGGGGATATATCCGGAAAAGAAGCTCTGGTTGGCGCAACATTATTAAAAGCCGAGCAGATAGCGGAATCACTCAGGGAGTCAGCCAGAAGAGAGTCCGAGTCCATGATCGAAGAGGCCAGAAGGGAGGCTTCACGAGTTCTTGACGAGGCAAAAACCGTCTATTCCCGATCTGTTCAGGAAATGGAAAGAACAAGGGACGAGTGGCTTCTTGGTCTTTCGAGCGTGCGACAGGACGTCCAGAAGCTTTTGGCGGGACTTTCCCAGCTGGAAGAGAAGTGGTTGTTTCTGGATCCTGATCGGAACCGGAGTGATGAGGCGCAGGAGACAGGCTCTTGACTCACAGTGCACAAAATGTTTCCCGACTTTGTGTCTGTGTCCATCCGGGAAAAAAGGTGAACCGGCTTTATGCGATTGACGGGGAGATTCATATTGACCTTGAGGCACGAGCTATCGAAGGTCAGGCGAACAAGTACCTTCTGAGATTCCTGGGAAAGATCCTCTCGGTCCCTCCATCTCTCCTGTCGATCCACCGGGGCATCTCCTCACGCTACAAAGAGATTGTTTTTCCCATTTCAGAAGACGAGCTGTCAGAGCGTGCGAAAAATCTTTTTTCGGACGGTTGATCAGTCGAACGTCAGATTTGCGCTCTTGACCTCATGCCCGTCGTCCACCCTGATGTCAAGGGTGATGGAGTCAACGGGAGACCCCCCGAGCCACAGTGTTCGCTCTGATGTTTCTCCGGGAGAGATCGGCTCAAACAAAAGGTATGTCGGGGGGAGCTTAAGCGGGATGGTTGACCCATTTCCGATCTTGTAGTGGGCACCGAGAATCTGGTATTTGATAGGGGTTTTTCCTGTCAGGTGGATCTTGAAATAAGCAACTGAAGGGGAGAGCATCATCTGGATATTCATGTTCCAGTCGAGCCCCTGTATGTTCTGGAAGGTCGTTCTTGTGCTGATGCTTCTTTCCGAAACGACCTTGTGTTTTCCAAAAAGAGGCTTTCCGGAAAGTCCTACGATAGATCCGCCGATTCCGGCAACCAATAAAAGGCCGACAACAATATAGACTGCGACCGCTGTCGGTGAAAAGCCAGGTTCTTCCCTCGGTTTCGATGGTTGGAAAAAAGCCTCGTCCGGCAACTCCTGGTAGGGGTTTTGTCCATCCTTCGGTGCAGTCGCGGAGGTTGGTGGCGCAGGATTTTTCGAACCATGGCGATCGTGGTCACCCTGTTCTTTTTGCTCTTTTTTGGGGGGTGTCGCGGGTGAGGATGTCATCTGGGCTCTGTGGCTCCGAAAGAATTAGTCACTGTCTTTTCTCCTGATCAAGCATAATTTTCCCATTCTAACCCGACTTGCTTCGGAGGGCAAGGATAGAGCAGCTGTTGTCTCTTTCCTGCGGATTTCCTGTCGAGTGGTGTTATGTGCCGTTTCTTTTTCTGGCCAATGTTTTTATATGGTTTTATATGTACTTGAAGACATTAAAATTTCCGTGTTTTGTTTTCGATCTTTTTCCTCTATCCTGAAAATACTGCGTTGTCTCGTTTTGGCAACTGATTGCAGAATGTCATCCGCGGGAGATCGGTGAATATGGATTATGATGTCATTACTATCGGAGCGGGCGGAGGGGCTTACCCAGCCGCATTCAGACTGGCCCGAATGGGAATGGGCGTCTTGATGGTTGATCCGAAGGGAGTTATGAGCGGGAACTGTCTGGCAGAGGGATGCGTTCCCTCGAAAGCTGTTCGCGAGGTGGCGGAACAATGGGATCGTCAGCGGAGATTTTCTTCTTTCGGAATTAAGGGTGACCGGAGTCTCGACTTTGCCGCTCTGATGGGCCACAAGGATGCGGTGCAACGGTTTCGTTATGAACAGCACGCGAAAGAGTTGTCCAGAACTCCGGGAATGACCCTCCTTAAGGGTACAGCCAAAATGATCTCTGATCATGAGGTTTCTGTCCTGACGGATGCGGGTGAGAAAAGTTTTTCCGGAAAATATATTTTAATCGCAAGCGGATCCGACGTCTTTGTCCCTCCGCTTCCCGGAGCGGAGCTTTGCCTGACAAGCCATGACCTTTACAAGATGAATTCCACGCTGAAATCATGTCCTTCTTCAATGGTTGTGATCGGTGGAGGGTATGTCGGTCTTGAAACCGCCACTTTTTTTGCTTCGTTCGGCACAAACGTCACACTCCTTGAAATCGGGGAGACGTTGCTTCCCGGTGTCGACCCGGAAATCGTCTCGATGCTCGTTCCCCAAATCTCATCTCTTGTTACACCGGTTCTTTCCGCACAGCTTCTTTCTGTATCCTCCCGGACTGACGGAAAAAAGATTGTGCGTTATCGTCAGAACGAGATGGATTTGGAGATTGTCGCGGAGATGGTTTTTCTGGCGGCGGGAAGACGTCCGGTTATCCCTGGAGGGGTCAGGGAGCTTGGGGTTGTGGTGACCAAAAAAGGGATTGAGGTTGACGACCGGATGAAAACAAATATCTCCCATGTTTTTGCATGTGGTGATGTGAACGGAAGAACGCCCCTTTTTCATGCGGCTGTCAGACAGTCCCTGGTGTGTGCACACCAGATCCTCGGGGGGGACCTTGCGTCTGACAGGATGAATTTTGAGTCGGTCCCGACAACGGTGTTTACCTTGCCGGCGGCTGCTTATGTTGGATTGACGCCATCGACCCTGACAGAAAGGGGAATTCCTTTCAAGAGAGCCACGTATTTGTTCGAAGAAGATTCCCGTGCCCAGATTCTTGGAGAAACTGGTGGGGGGATCCATCTGTTTTTTCATCTTGAAACGCGTAAGCTTCTGGGGGGATATGTCGTCGGAATTGATGCTGGGAACTTGATCGGAGAGATCGGACTTGCTGTCTCGGCCGGATTGTCGGCCGGGGATCTCGCTTCTTTTGCCGACCAGCACCCGATGGCATCAGAAGGGATCTCTAAAGCGGCAAGGTCACTTTTCTGAGCACAGTCTAAAATCGACTGGCTGTTTCCGGGGGATCTTGTTTTTCAATGTCCACTGTCCTGGGATGCCCACACACAAGGGGGAAACATGGCAAAAGAGTTGACGGAATCGGATCTTGAAGCCATCGATGGCTATTGGCGTGCAGCCAATTATCTGGCACTGGGGATGCTGTACCTCAGGGAAAACCCCCTTCTTCGCGAACCGCTTGCTCCGGCCCATATCAAAAGACGTCTTCTGGGACATTGGGGATCTGACCCGGGACAAAGCTTTATCTGGGTTCACCTGAATCGGCTGATTCGGGAGCAGGATCTCAACACCCTTTATATCAGCGGTCCGGGGCATGGGGCTCCGGCAATCCTTGCCAATGCCTATCTTGAAGGGACCTATTCCGAAGTTTATCCGGACCGTGGTCAGGATATCGAAGGCCTCCGCCAGTTTTTCAGAAAGTTCTCAAGTCCTGGAGGGGTTGGAAGCCACTGCACTCCTGAGCTTCCGGGATCGATCAATGAAGGTGGAGAACTGGGCTACAGCCTGTCCCATGCATTTGGGGCGGCATTCGATCATCCGGACCTGATCGTTGCCGCCGTTGTTGGGGATGGAGAGGCGGAAACGGGTCCTCTGGCCACATCCTGGCACTCAAACAAGTTCTTGAATCCGGCACAGGACGGGGCCGTTCTCCCGATCCTTCATCTGAACGGTTATAAAATCGCAAATCCGACCATCTTGTCGCGCATCTCTCCTTCGGAGATCAAGAGTCTCTTTGTCGGCTACGGATACACTCCTTATTTGGTGGAAGGAGATATTCCGATGGAGATGCATCGAAATATGGCAAGAACGTTGGACCGCTGTCTCCGTGATATTCGTTCGATCCAGCGAAAGGCTCGCGAAGAGGGGGAGACGGGTAGACCCCGGTGGCCGATGATCATTTTGAGAACACCCAAAGGATGGACTGCGCCAAAAACTCTTGATGGTCACAAGATTGAGGGATTCTGGCGGGCTCATCAGGTCCCGATCCTGGATGTCGAGAGTAATGCGGCCCATTTGAAAATTCTGTCCGACTGGCTGATGAGTTATCGTCCTGAAGAGTTGTTTGATGATCATGGTCGGCTTCGGGAGCGATTCAGGGCTCTTGCTCCACAAGGAGACAGACGGATGAGCGCCAATCCCCTGGCCAATGGCGGATTGTTGCGAAAGCCTCTCCGGCTTCCGGACTACCGGACTTATGGGGCAGAGTTTTCAAAGCCCGGAACAAAATATCAGGGGAACACTCAAGTTCTTGGGGAGTTTCTCAGGGATGTATTTCGGGATAACCCGAACAACTTCCGGTTGATGGGGCCCGATGAAACGGCATCCAACCGGCTCAGTGCCGTCTATGATGTTTCCAAAAAAGCCTGGATGGGTGATATCCTTCCGGAAGATGCCGATGGGTCGGAGCTGTCAAAAACCGGCCATGTCATGGAGATGCTGAGCGAGCATACCCTTGAGGGTTGGCTTGAAGGGTATCTTCTGACGGGGAGACATGGTTTTTTTAATACATATGAAGCCTTTGCCCATATTATTGATTCCATGGTGAATCAGCATGCCAAATGGCTTGAAAAGTGCAAAACCGAGGTCTCCTGGCGCGCGCCGATTTCCTCTTTGAATATTTTGCTGAGCTCAACCGTATGGCGTCAGGATCATAACGGATTTACCCATGAAGATCCCGGATTTATTGATGTTATTTCCAACAAAAGCGCTTCTGTCACAAGGGTTTATCTTCCTCCTGACGCGAACTGCCTTTTGTCGGTGGCAGACCATTGTCTTAGAAGCACCGATTACATCAACGTGATTGTGGCGGACAAGCAGCCCCACCTTCAGTTTCTGGATATGGACAGTGCCGTTCGCCACTGTGCCAAGGGGATAGGTCTTTGGGAATGGGCTTCAAATGACGCGGGATCCGTTCCGGACGTTGTCATGGCAAGCGCAGGAGATGTCGTGACGATCGAGTCTGTTGCCGCAGTGGCTATCTTGCGGGAGCATTTTCCGGATCTCAGAATTCGCGTTGTTAATGTTGTCGACCTTTTCAAGCTGCAGCCTGAATTGGAGCACCCGCATGGCCTTTCAGACCGTGACTTCGACAGCCTTTTTACGATCGACAGGCCCATTATTTTTAATTTTCATGGATACCCGTCACTGATCCATAAATTGGCCTACCGGAGAAAAAATCATGCGAACCTCCATGTTCGCGGATACAAGGAGCAAGGAGGACTTAACACTCCATTGCAACTGGCTATTGCCAACCAGATAGACCGGTTCAACCTGGCGATCGATGTGATCGATCGTGTTCCTCGTCTCCAGTGTACAGGGGCCCATGTAAAGGAGTGGTTAAAGGATCAGATTACAGACCACTTGAATTATGCGAAAAAAGAAGGTCTTGATCGCCAGGAAATCACCGAGTGGAAATGGCCATTCTGATTTCGACATATGGATGCGCTGGTTGTCAAAAGCGTTGGATTGAAAAAATAAGTGGGAAACTTAAGGGAGGTGCAGATGTCATCTGAAAAAACGGGTATGTCGGCAACGAAAGCGTCTTCACGACTTGATGGATTGACCAGGCTTGGACAGAGCCTCTGGCTTGACAGTATCAGCAGGGAGCTGATGGACTCTGGAGAGTTGAAAAACCTGATTGAAGTGACAGGGATCAGGGGCATGACCTCGAATCCGACGATCTTTGAAAAGGCCATTAACGGGAGCCCTTCCTACGATGCCGAAATTGCGATTCTTTCCCGAAAAGGGTACTCAACAGAGCAAATTGTCCGTTTTCTGATGGTGAGGGACATTCGAAGAGCCTGTGACTTTTTTCTTCCTCTCCACAAGGAGTCTGGAGGGAGTGACGGCTTTGTGTCGATCGAGGTGAGCCCGCTTTTATCCCGGGAGACGAAAGCGACTGTGGCCGAAGCAAAACTTTTGCATGCGCTTGTGGACCACCCCAACCTGATGGTGAAGGTGCCTGGAACTCCGGAGGGAATGCCTGCAATCGAGGAGTTGACCGCCATCGGCATATCGATCAATGTCACGCTTCTTTTTTCTCCCGAAGCTTATACAAATGCGGCAATGGCCTATATAAAAGGGCTTTCCCGATTTTTTGAGAAAGGCGGTGACATCTCTCGGGTTCATAGTGTGGCGAGTGTTTTTGTCAGCAGGATTGATACGTTAGTTGACCGAAAACTGTCAGATCTTAAAAAAACACAGGCGGACAGCTTGAAAGGACGCCTCGGGATCGAGAACTGCCGCACGATTTATGCCATTTTTGAAGAGCTGTTCAGGGGAGAGCGAACCAGGACACTCATGGGTAACGGCGCACATGTTCAAAGGCCTCTTTGGGCGTCGACAGGAACAAAGAATCCTGAGTATTCGGATGTCCTGTATGTGGATTCGCTGATTGCACCGGATACGGTCAATACTGTTCCCATGGCGACTCTAAAGGCATTTGTCGATCACGGCAAGGTTTCTCCGGCACTCTTGGCAAAAAAAGGAAGAGACGAAGCTTTCTACAAGGATCTTGCCTCTTTGGGAATATCCTGCGATCAGGTCTTCGAAACGCTTCTTGAAGAAGGTCTGAAGTCATTCGAGCAGTCATTTGAGACGCTGAATCTGGCAATTGCCGACAAGGTCAGGATCATGAATCCGGAGAGAGCTTCAGACAAGGGAGTTCCGGAGACGTCTGACTGGGCCAATGAAACGAAAACGTTGATCGAGACATGGGAAAAATCAGGTGTTCCCGGAAAATAGGATTGTACACAGTCAAGGTCAGGAGCCCCGGATAAGGGGCTCCTAACCCAGCAGGTCTATTTTTGTGACAGGATCCATTTCACGATTTCCTCGGCTTGTGGAAGAGGAAGTCCCGGATGCGGTGGCATAGCCATCCCACCTGTGTCTGCAGTCCAGTTCCCGCCACCTCCGGTAATGATCTTTTGTGCCAGAACCTTGACGACCCCTTTTTTCCCCCGGTAGCGGTCAGCAATCATTTTAAATGAAGGGCCCACAAGCTTTTGGTCGACGCTGTGGCATGAAGCGCAGTCCTGGGACCCCATGATTTTCTGAACATTGCCCGCTTGAGCCGTTTGGGTGAAAAGAAGCCCGGCAAAGAGTGCGCCAGAAAGAACGATCTTGTTCATTATGTTCTCCTTTGCATGAAATGCGATGAAGCAATGTTATGAGACAATCATTTCCAAAGTCGACCTTAGTCTACCATTCTCTCTATAAATCTGTATGTGTGTTGTCGTACATATGCTTAATGGCCAAGATTATCCGGTTGAAGAAACTTGGGGGTCTAGCAAAAATAACGGGAACACTTAGGTTGAACTTGTCTGGGGATTGATCCGGCAGTTCCATTCCCCATGAAATTCCGCTGGCTCAATGGATAGGGCGGCCATCTCGTCATCCGGCAACCTGATCCCGGCCTCATAGCGGTTCTCGTCAAGGCCCGCCTTGATTTTCAGGCCTTGCCGGGTCGTGGTGCCTGCGATCAGATTCACCACGACTTCCCGACTGACCAGGGGACGTCCTCTCCCGTTGGCCGTGATGTGGCAGAACATTCGGTGCTCGATCTTGTTCCACTTGCTCGTTCCCGGAGGGAAATGGCACACCTGGACCGGAATAGAGAGTTCATTGGCCAGCTTCTGGAACTCACGGCGCCACAGGCGAACCCGGTATCCGTTGCTCCCTCCCCCGTCAGCCGTAATGAGGAGCCGCCGGGCAACGGGGTAGATCGGCTGCCCCATTTCCCGCCACCAGCGCCGGATGCTCTCAACAGCAAACTCGGAGGTATCGTGGTCGATGCCGACATTCACCCATCCGGTATTGGTTGTCAGGTCGTAGACTCCGTAAGGAGCGACCTTCCCCAAGTCCGGATCGATAAAGTCATGCACGCGGACCTCTTCGGGACGGCCCTGGGGTTGCCATTCCCGACCCGCGTTCCTGAAGTCTCCGACGAGTTCCTTCTTTTTGGTGTCGACGGAGATGACAGGAGCTCCGGTCCGCTGGAAGTCCGAGACCGTTTTTGCGATGAATTCGAACTGGGCATCCCGGTCTTCGTGCTTGCCCCCTTCGTGGGTCTTCCTCACCGACTGAAGGCTATAAGCCCATATTCAAGGCAGAATGCTCCCTGTGAAACAGAATACATCCAGGGGTACCGGAGGTAAGTCTGGGGAGATGCCCGTCAATAGGATCGATGAACCAGAAAACCCCAGGAGTGATCTTGGGAATCCCTCGCGACAACCGCTTCTCTGGTTTGGCGGCGGGAGGATGTCAACGCAACCCTCTTCTGAAGAAATGGCCGGCCAGGAGAAGTGTCGTTGTCCCAATGCCCAGAAGTGCTGCATATTCCGGTAGCAAAATGGAGACTCCCGCTCCCTGAAGAAAGACTTCGCGGAGGATCACCATGAAATACCTGAGAGGGTTCAACAGGGTCAGGTCCTGGATGAAGGTTGGCATATTGGCAATCGGGCTTGCAAATCCCGAGAGAATGATCGAGGGCACAAGAAACAGAAAAGCTCCTAGAAGCCCCTGCTGTTGAGTGGAGACAAGGGAACTGATCATCAGTCCCACTCCGAGTCCGGAAAGAATAAACAAAAAGAGGCCCAGATAAAGTGCCTCGAGCGATCCTCGCAGTGGAATATGGAATATCAACACGGCCAGAACAATAATTCCGGTCGCTTCGACCATTCCGATCACGAACCCTGGAAGAACTTTTCCCAGAATGATATCCAAAGGGGTGAGCGGGGTGACGAGAAGCTGATCGAATGTGCCCTCTTCCCGCTCCCGGGCAACAGAAAGCGCGGTTACGAGAAGGGTTACCACAAGAGTCAGGAGCCCAACAATTCCAGGTACGATGAACCATCGGCTCTTGAGATTCGGGTTATACCATGCGCGTAGTGCGATCGGGGCGATCGGTGTGGGAATCCCCCTTGCCGTGGCAACGTCTGTGGTGTAGTTGTTGACAATCGTTTCGACGTAACCGAGAAGAATCATGGCGGTATTGGACTGGCGACCGTCAAGGAGTGCTTCGATCGTCGCAGGGTTTGAGGAAAGCAGGTTTCGGCTGAAGTTACTGCGGATATGGAGGACGAGCAGGACCTTTCTGTTGTTGATCAGTGGTGCAACTTCCTGTTCGCGGGTGATTGTTCCCACAAGCTTGAAGTTTGGAGAGCCGGAGAACCTGGCAAGGAGCTGTCTTGAATAAATGCCGGTGTCCTCATTCCAGACTGCGTAGGAAATGTTGTTCAGGTCAAATGTTGCCGCGTAACTGAAGACCAACAGCTGGACTGTCGGGGGAACGATCAGGACCATCCTGCTTTTCTTGTCGCGGAGAAGTGCCAGAAACTCTTTCTGGACAAGTCTCATGATCCTGAGCAATCGTTGCATTATTCAATCCTCTTTCTGCTGACGCGGAGAATCAGTGCAAACAGGAAAACAGCAAACAGCGCAAGTGCCACTGAATTGGGAATGATGACTTTCGGAATGTCTCCCGCTAGAAAGACAGACTGGAGTATGGTGACGAAATAGCTTGCGGGGATAATGTGTGTAATGGCCTGGATGAAGGGCGGCATCGAATGGATATCAAAAATGAATCCGGAAAGGATAAAGGCGGGAAGAAAGGTAAAGACAATGGCAATCTGTCCCGCTACAAACTGGTTTTTTGCTGCAGTGGAAATCAGAAGTCCCATTCCGAGTGCCGTTGTCAGAAACAGTGAGGATGTCAGCGCGAGGGTGATAACCGAGCCCCGAAGGGGAACTTCGAAGAGAAACCGGCTCATGAGAACAGACAGCGCCATTCCGCTCATTCCCAAGATAAAATAAGGAATGAATTTTCCGACCAGAATTTCCCCGATCGAAACAGGTGTGACAAACAGTGCCTCCATGGTGCCTCTCTCCCACTCCCTGGCGATTACAAGGGCCGTCAGAAGTGCTCCGATCAGGGTCATGATGACGGCAATCAGTCCAGGGATGAGAAAATCCCGGCTCCTGTTATCAGGATTGAACCAGATCCTGACCTGAAGCTCTGCTGGCAAGGGGGATGATAGTCGCCCTCGTTGAGCCCGAAGGTGCAGCCATGTTTGCCATGTATTGTTGAGATAGCCCTCGACAAGTCTTGCCGTGTTGTCGTCGACACCATCGACAATGACATGAATCGGGGCATTATGAAATGATTCGATTCCCCTCCCAAAGTTTTCCCTGAGCCAGAGGATTCCTTCGACATCCTGACGTTTAAGGGCTCCGATGGCATCATGAATATTGGCATAGGGTTTTGGTGAAAACCATCGGGAATTTCTGAGGCTTGCGATAAATCCCTCCGATGCGGGGGTGCGGCTGTCCTGCACAACGGCAATCGGGACATGGCTCGCATCGAGGGAGACTCCATAGCCAAAAATCAGAAGAAGAACAAAAGGAAGGACAAGCGCAATGGCAAGACTCGATGGATCCCTGACAATCTGCAGTGACTCCTTGTAAACAAGAGCTCTGATTCTGTTGAGCCGGGCAGAGAAAAATGCACGGCTGGATGAACTATTCATTGGTGGTCACCCTGCGTTCTGCTGAAGTCCGAGAGAAGGGAGACAAATGCGTCCTCAAGGGATGGTTCCGGCATTTGGGGTGTACGGGTCTTTTCCTTGATTTCCTCAGGATTGCCCATCGCGAGAAGTGTTCCCTGTGCCATGATGACAAGTCGATCACAGTATTCGGCTTCTTCCATGAAGTGGGTTGTGACCAAAACGGAGACACCGACGATCGCCAGTGCATTGATGATATGCCAGAACTCCCGTCTGGCATTGGGATCAACGCCTGATGTCGGTTCGTCGAGAAAAAGAATGGATGGCTCATGGATCAGGGCGCAGGAAAGGGCAAGTCTTTGTCTGAATCCCAGTGGGAGGATGCCGGAAGAGACATTCCTGTAGGGTTCAAGCTCAAAGAAGGTCAATGAGTTCTGGATTTTTTCCTTTTGCAGAGAGCCGGAAAGCCCATAGGCACTACTGAAGAAGATCAGGTTCTGGAAAACAGTCAGCTGGGAGTAGAGGGAAAACTTCTGGGCCATGTATCCGATGTTCTGCCTCGCCTGTGCAGCGGCCTTCCGGACATCTTTTCCTGCTACGATGAGTTTCCCTCCGCTTGGCTCCAAAAGACCTGCAAGCATCCGGAACGTTGTTGTCTTTCCTGCACCATTGGCTCCAAGGAGTCCGAAAACTTCCCCTTTCCTGACATGGAATGTCAGATTGTCCACCGCCCTGAAGGTTCCAAAATCCCGGACAAGGTTCTCGACATCAATGGCGTTTTCAGGCTTTTCCGGAATATTTTTCTGTTCCTGTGAATGTTTTGGGTAAAGTCGGTCAATGGAAATGGTTTTGGGGTTTTCCCTTGTCACTTTTTTAATTCTGGACATGAATGCATCTTCAAATCGTGGCGGTGCTGGATGGAGAAGGATCTTCCCCAAACCTTGAGGAACAGATGGCGGCATATCGCTATCCATGACAACCCGCACGGTTGATCCTTCAAGAACGGTGTCCACAACTCCCGGAAGAACTGAAAGCTTGGGTTCGACAACCCTGAGCGACTGCCCAGGGGCCTCGGCCCGGTATCCTCGTCCTGCCACTTCCATCCTGAAGGCTTCCGGGGTACCGTTCCCAAGGATTTTTCCATTGTAGAGAATCAGGATTTCGTTGCATCGTTCCGCTTCGTCAAGGTATGAGGTGCTGACAAAAAGGGTGGAACCAGATTCGCTGACAAGCTTCTTAAGGATTTCCCAGAGCTCCCGGCGTGAAACAGGATCAACTCCAACGGTTGGTTCATCCAGGAGAAGAATGGGTGGCTGATGGACCAGCGAGCAGGCAATCCCCAGTTTTTGTTTCATCCCTCCGGACAGTTGGCCCGCCAGCCTTTTTTGAAAGGGGGAAAGCCCGGTCATTGCAAGAAGAGGGACGTAGAGATCCTCTCTGCGATCTTGGGGAACACCCTGAAGGCTGGCATAGAGATCAAGATTTTCCTGGACGGACAGATCCTCGTAAAGTCCAAATTTCTGGGGCATGTATCCAATAGATCCCTGGACCGACAAGGGGTCTTTTGATGGGTTGATACCCATGATTTTGATTTCCCCCGAGTCGGGTAAAAGGAGGCCCGCAAGAAGCCTCATCAGTGTCGTCTTTCCGGCTCCGTCAGGACCGATGAGGCCGGTGATCGACCCTTTTTTGAGGGAAAAGGTAATATCGTCGAGAGCGGTTACAAGGCCTCTTGGAGAAGGGAATGTTTTTGTCAGGCGATTGGCCGTGATCAGCCCTTCTGGCGAGTCTGGCTCAGCCACGGGGTGAGAATTCCGGTTTGCGGCCATCCGGACAGGTTGATGGAGGTGGCTGGTCGGAGACAAGAGGGATTGTTACGGTGACAGGCATCCCGAGCCGGAGCTCTGTTGTTGGACAGCTGAGGTAGACTCTCATTCTGTAAACAAGAATTGTTCTTTGATGGAGGGTCTGAACTTCTTTGGGAGTGAATTCCGAAGTTGGTGAGATGTACCCGATATAGCCGTAATATTTCCTGCCGGGGTATGAATCCGATGTGACCGTTGCGATCATTCCCTCATGGACTTTTCCAAGCTCCGGCTCTTCCACATAGACGCGTGCCCATAGAGGGTGGGATCGGGCGATGGTATAGACCGGGGATGCGGGAAATGCCATGTCACCAGGCTCAAGAATGCGATTCTGGACGATTCCATCGACGGGGGCATAGACCTTTGTGTCGACAAGCTGGCGCTGATCAAGGGCAAGTTGGGCTTCGGACTGTCTGATCGAGGCTTTTGCGGCATCCAGGGCCGCTGTGGCATCGTCGAGTTTTTGTTCGGAATTGAACTTGGCATGGGCAAGCCTTTTGACCCGGACATAGGTTCGTTGTGCATCTGTCAGCTGAATTCTGGCTCGGTCGAGAGTGGCTTTGTCCGCATCAACCATGTCCTGGTAGCGTATGGGGTCAAGTGTTGCCATCAAATCGCCTTTCTTGACGGAAGAGCCTTCAAGATAAAGGAGTTTTTCGATCCTGCCCGTGTCGTGAAATGCGAGCTGGACCTCCCGTAGGTCAATGTTTCCATAAAGGGTCAGACTGCTTTTCCCTTGATCGCCGGACGAAAAGAGCTTTTTGTGGAAGACGGTAACAAGGATGGCGGAAAGGATCAGAATCACCAGGAAAATTCGTTTTTTGGGTAGCATGCCTGCACTCCATGGCGAAAAGTTGTGATTTCGATCAACCAAATGGCATGATACCACAGCTTGGCAAAATGATGATTTTAAAAGACAGTGCCTCATGCATAAGACGTGGGAGAGGTGTTCGTGGCAGTGTGCTCCATTCGTACACGTTTTTTCCTGGTTATTCTTGTCCCATTGATTGCGCAGGCGTTCCTGTCTGGCGCCAATATCACTCCTGCGGTTGCTTCCGGTGAGGTTGTTTCTCTTTCAGAGGCGGTTTCGGAGTCATTGGCGAACCGTCCGGACCTCAAGGCCGAGATCTACCGGGTGAAGAGCGCAAAGGAGAGGGTAGGAGAGTCAAAGTCAAATTATTATCCTCAGCTTTCTTTAAGTTTTGAAACTATTTATGGGAACAGTTTCTTCGGGTTTTTTCTATTTCCGGGTTATAATTATGCCGATCTGAATTTGTTGACGGTCACTCTTTCCCAGACCATCTATGATTTTGGCAGGACTGGTTCGCAAGTTTCCCGGAGCCGATGGGCTCTTGAGCTTGAAAAGGGCCGGGAAGCAGAAATCTATCAGAATACGATTCGTGCGGCAGAGACTGATTATTTCAACCTTCTTTCGAGTCAGCACCAGGTCCTGGCAGACAAGGAGAACCTTGCCGATGCCCAGGAACAGCTTGCCCGGGCGGAATACCGGTTCAAGGCCGGAGATGGTGTTATTCTTGATGTCACGAGAGCCCAGGTCAATGTGGAGTCGGACAAGCTTCAGCTGATCAGGGACAAGGATGCGGCAAGGTCGATTGCGATCGATCTCGCCCAGGTTATGGGCCGCTCGAAAAGTGAGCGGATTGTTGCCGAAGATGTTTCCGTCGATCCAAACAAGGAGTCTTTGCCTGATTTTCAAGCCGATCTCGCCAGGGCCATGAAGCACAGGCCCGTGATGATCGAAGCGGTGGACCAGGTTCGGATGTCCCGGTCGGCCCTGGAAAATGCAAGATCCCAAAACTATCCTTCTGTGACGGGCCTTTTTCAGTCCTTTACCGCAACAATGCCACAGGGAAGCTTGCCCATTCCTTACGCACCCAACAACACACCTTACTCAACGATCAATCTTGGTGGCGTCATCAATATACCGATCTTTGAAGGAGGGCTGATCATGCACCAGATGTCCCAGGCGCATTACGACCTCTCTTCTTCCATTGAGTCCAGAAGGTCTGTGCGGCTGAGGGTCATCACGGACCTCAAAAAGGCCATTCTGGAGATCCGCGATGCCAGACAGAGACTTGTGGAGGCAAAAACGGAAAGGATGAATGCCGAGAAGAACGAAGTTCTTGTTGAGGAGGCCTATCGTGTAGGGTCCGTTCACTCTGTCGATGTCATGGATGCGCAAGCCGCCTTGAGACAGGCCCGTGAGTCTGTCATCCAGGCCCGCTACCAGTTGATGGTCGGGTATGCTGATTTTCAGTATGCCCGAGGGACGTTATCCGTTGAAAGCCTTTCTCCTTCCGGAAGGTAGCATCCGTTTGTCCAGTCAAAACTCTGTCATCTCCCGGTCATCTTGACAGTGTCAGGCATATTTCCTATTCTGTGTTGAGACTAAGTTTCATGTTCTGTTGAGATCATCCTTCTTCCATCAAGGGGTCCTTTTCGTTCAGAACTGGGGTGGATGCTGAAAAAGATCGTTCCCTTCATGTTGTTTGCTCTCTTGATCCTTTTGTTCCAGGGATGTGCAGCGGTACAGATGCAAAATCCCTCCAAGCGCTCTCTTATGGAAGCGTATTCAAGGGACATGCGCTCAAACCATTTCGATCTGGCCCGTTCGGCTCTTCTTGAAGGGACCCGGAGATATCCTTCCGAGACCGTTTTCTGGAATGATCTCGCATATCTTGATTTTCGTCAGGGTCACTATCCATCGGCCGAGAAAATGCTGAATAGAGGACTCAGGATCGACCCCGGGAATCAGGGGCTTCTGCTGAACGAGGCGCGTCTTTATCTGGCGGAAGGCAGGCTTGCTGATGCAAGGCGGATCCTTTTCCAGATGTTGCCCCGGCACCCATGGCTCCATGGGTACAGACTCCTTCTTGCCATTGTTGAGGTCAAGGATGGAAACAGTGAGGCGGGACGAATCCTGTTTGAAGATCTTTACGATCATCATCCCGGAGACCTTCTTGTCAAAAGCTATATTGAAAAATTTTACCATTTGCCCGTGAATCCGATCCAAGGCCGGTAGGAGAAGCCATCTTTATAATGGAAGGGCTTCCCATTCAGTCTGACGAGACATTTTCTTGCTCTCCCGCGCAGTGCGGACGGGTCGATCACGTCAAAAACATGGTCGATCCTTGCAATCCTCCGGTTATGGCCGGAGGCGAATATCAATTGTCAGGAGATATATTTTGTCTTTTCAGTTAACGGATCATTCTCGCCGCTCATTGTGGGAACAATTCAAGCTCGTAGTCCTCCCGATGATCTTTTCTGTGCTGATCATTTCTGCACTTGTTCTCTCCGTCCATTTTTATCGCATGTCCTATGCTCCCGGAGTCAATTTTTCTCCATTGACACCAAAATCCCAGCGCTCTTTTTCTTTCAATGTGTCCAAAGATCATCTTCCGGATCTGCCTGGCGGTACCCTTTTTCTGAAAATCCGCAAGGAGAAGGGTTCTTTCGGAAGTGCGAGTTACTGGCACTCGGGGAAAACGGTTTTTTCTGTTCCTCTCCGGATTTCATCCTGTGGCATTTGTATCCGTCTTGCGCTCTGGGATCCAGGGATTTACCGCATAACTCTTTCTGATCCATCCGGGCGTCAGGTTTTTTCTTCGCCGCTGCGAGTCATCGCTCCTTTGGCCCTCTATAGGGATGACCTTGTTCTGATATTTTTGACGGTTTTCTTGTCCTGGGGCTCAGGGAAACTTGCTGCTTCGGTATTGGGGGAGGTTAAGCCCTGTCTGACATCAAGTCTTCAGCAGAAAATCCGTCTGGTGATCCTTGCTGCAGGGTTAATGGCTTTGGGTCTGATCTTTATCCCCTATCCGGAGATGAAGGAGCACCACTTCCCATTAATTTCCTCGATGCCCGCGGGCACCGTGCCGGACAAGGGTGTTGTGGCATCAGCGCCGGAGTCGGAGGGGCGCAGTGAAGCCAACCCTCTTCCCCTGTCTCCGCTGGAGGCAAATGGTTCTCCTGGCTATCTGACCATTCGTCATCACATGGACTCATGGACAGAGTTTGGTCGTACATTGACCATTTTTGAAGGAGAAGTCGGTATTCTTGGATCAAAAAATTCCTTTTTCCTCCCTCCTGATGATGGACGCTATTTTCTGTCCCTTTGGTCAATTGCCTCTTCGGGAAGATCCCTTGTCGACACCCATTGGGCTCTCCGGTCGATTCCTGTTTCTCCGCCAATTCCCCTGGCTCTTCTTTCCGGCCTTGCTCTTTTTTCCCTGTCCGGTTTTTTGGGAGGGGTTTTGCTGGGCAGATCCGTTCGCGATAAACACAGAAGATTGTGACGGTGATCCTGCTCCGGATTTCCTGAAATTATCCCTTCCACAAAATCATCAAGTTTATGCCGATTTCTTGCAGACAGTCGGTTCTCCCTGTAGAATGAACACATTAGAAAAAATCCTTAATGCAAGAAGAGCGGGGTTCTTTTACGCGATCCGCTCCCTGGAGGTTTTGACACGATGGAGAAAGTAGCTTCCCCCAATGCAGGGGACCGGTCCTTATCGGATGACGAGAAACCGTTTCTGGATTCGAAAGGGAGTTCTGGCTCCAGTTTTAGGGAAAGACTGGAAGAAGCCATCGCAAAGGCTGCCAGATCTCTTCTGGATCGCCAGCATCCGGAGGGGTATTGGGTCGAACCTCTTGATGCAGATGTAACCATTCCTGCTGAGTATGTCATGTTTCAGTTTATCCTCGGGAGAAAGGATGAGGTTTTTTTCCGCGATGTAGCGGAGTACATCCTTTCGATTCAGGGTGAGGATGGGGGGTGGCCTTTATTTACAGGAGGGGCAGCTGACATCAGTGCCAGCGTCAAGGCTTATTTTGCCTTGAAGCTTTTGGGGTATTCTCCCGATCATCCGGCTCTGGCAAAAGCGCGTGCGCTCATTCTTGAAAGGGGCGGAGCCACTACTGTCAATGTTTTTACCCGGATCACCCTGGCTCTTTTTGGGCAATACGACTGGAAGGGTATTCCGGCCTTGCCTTGTGAAATGATTCTGCTGCCAAAATGGTTCCCTCTTTCGATCTATACCGTTTCCTACTGGTCAAGAACGGTCATTGTTCCCTTGCTGATCATCTATCACTATAAGCCGGTTACCCCGGTTCCTCCGGGACAGGGAATGGATGAGCTGTTTTTAAAACCGATGGAGGAGGTTCACTTTGGCTATTCCTGGGATAAAAAACTTTTTTCCTGGAAAAACCTGTTTTTTGTCCTGGATTATTTTATCCAGCACTGGAACCGCCACCCCCCTGGATTTTTAAGGAAAAGAGCTCTTGCAAGAGCTGTCGAATGGCTGATTCCCAGAATGAAAGGAGAGGGGGGCCTCGGTGCGATTTATCCGGCAATGGCCAACAGTGTCATTGCAATGAGGCTTTCAGGGTACTCGGATGATCATCCGCTTGTGAAAAGGGCTATTGCATCGATTGATGACCTTGTCTTTGCCCGGGACAACATGCAGTCCGTTCAGCCTTGCCATTCTCCGATATGGGATACTGCGCTCAGCCTTGGGGCCCTTTTTGAGGCGGGTGTTTCTGCCGATCATCCGGCAATTACCCGCGCACTTGAATGGTTTCGCAGAAAAGAAGTCAGGACTGTTGGCGACTGGTCGGTTCATGTCAAGGGTGTCGAGCCTGGTGGTTGGGCCTTTGAATTTGAAAACGATTACTACCCTGACGTTGACGATACTGCTGTTATTCTGATGGACTTTGCCAAGTGGACCAATGGATTCAAGGGATATGAAGATGTTGTGAGGAGAGCTGCCAGATGGGTTCTGGCAATGCAGTGCACGGATGGGGGCTGGGCCTCCTTTGACAAGGACAATGATCTCCTGTTTTTAAACAACATACCTTTTGCCGATCACGGGGCGCTGCTCGATCCGTCAACGGCCGATCTGACGGGGCGTGTCCTGGAGTTTTTGGGGCTGTACGGTTATCGGCCCGATTTTCCACCGGTTGCGCGGGCTCTCGATTACTTGCGTCGTGAGCAGGAAGCTGACGGTTCATGGTATGGTCGATGGGGAGTCAACTATATTTATGGCACATGGTCTGTGATTTCGGCATTGAAGGCGTTGGGGATCGATATGAAGTCATCGATGGTTCAGCGTGCAATGGGCTTTTTACTTGATCACCAGAATCCAGATGGGGGATGGGGCGAAAGCTGCCTCTCCTATTACAAAAAAGAGTCTGCAGGTGTGGGGGATTCAACTCCATCGCAAACAGCGTGGGCTCTTATTGCGCTGGTTCATGGGGAACATGCGGACAACCCAAAAGTCCGGAAGGGAGTTTCCTGGCTTCTTGAGAATATGCGACAAGATGGCCGCTGGGATGAATCACTCTATACCGGAACCGGTTTCCCCAGGGTTTTTTATCTTCGCTATAACATGTACAGAGACTATTTCCCGTTGTGGGCACTAGCCCTTTACCAGAATGTCCATTTCGAGGGGGCTTCCCGTGTTTCCGGGAAAGTAGCCGTATGGAGGAAGCAGCCCTTTGCCCCTCTCGCCTCATTTTTCTGATCACGATTCTCGTTTGTCTTCACGGCCCCTTTTGATTCTTACACCACTTGAGGAAGAGGCCCGATGTTTGATGTCAGGGCTTCTTCCTGTGCTTAAAAGGCATGGTTTATTGATTCAGCGGGAGAGGGTGGGGTCTGTTTTCTCCCCGGGGCTCTTCCGCTTGCAGGTTATCGGGATGGGGCCTCCCGATGAGGATGATGATGCGTTCTTGTCGCGCCTGAAACCAGATGATGTCGTTTTCCTGGTCGGTTTTGGGGGTGGAATTTCGAGCCGTGCCCAGAGGGGAGATGTTTTCTTTCTCTCTTCGGTCTCCACTTTTCAGGAAAAGGATGGCGAGGAATCCCGGCGTTTTTCGGAGGCATCACTGCCTGGCTCATCAATAATGGGGAGAATCTTGGGATTCCCGCTTGGGACAGGGGTCTCCCTTTTGAAAATTGCAGGAAGTCCCGAAGAAAAAAAAGAGCTTTTCCGGTTGACAGGCTCTGATGTTTGCGACATGGAAACCGGAGCATGGGAAAGAGTCATTCAGTCGAAGGGGTGCCGGTTTATTGTGGCAAGAGTCATATCTGATTCAGTTGAAGAAACATTGCCGGAGTTTTTAGGGGATCTCATCCAGAAAAACGGGAAGCTGTCCCTCAGAAAACTGTTGCTTGCGCTTCTTTCACCTCAAAAGCTTCTGGCACTGGTCAAGATCGGTTACTCACAGAGAGTTGCGAGAAAAGGTCTTGCCGAGCTTGGAAGAAAAATTGGCGTCTTGTTGACGGAAGAATCAAAAGATAAAACCATGGGGGAAGTTTTTCGGGGCTTTTTTCTTGGAGTCCTGGTGATGCTCTTCCTGGGGAGTTTTTCTGTCAGCGCTTATGCGATTCCTCTCCCGCCACCTGCATCTTCGTCGGGGCCACCGGGAACCGGGCCTTTTTTGAATCCGGGCAATGGCGAAAGCTTTCCACAGTTGCCGATTGGTGTCCCATCTCCGTTTTCTTTCAGTACTCCAACTCAGAATACGGTTGTCATTCCACTTCCTGCTATCGGTGTCAGCTACAATACGGGGGTAACGGTCGGGACGATTGTTCCCATCCTTTCTGCCTTGCCCAGCGGCCGTATTACTTCAATCCTTGCACCATCCATCACCTACAATCCTTACCTGGGTACCCAGGTGGGCGCGCGTTATTACCGTTATTACAAAGGTAATCTCAAAAGATGGCATCTTATCGGGCTTCAGTCGAACTCTATCTGGAACTTTTATGAGTTTCATTACAGAGACCTTTCCATGGGAGATGGTCGATATATTCTTGATATCCGTCTGAAGGATTTCAAGAATCCCGCTGCCCGATTCTATGGCTTGGGGCCGGACTCCGCTTTTGGAAATCAGTCAAATTACACACTGTCTGAAGCCTCGGCCCATGTGACGGTGGGTGCGAATCTTGACCATCAGAAAATCCGGGCCTGGTTTATGGAGCGACTCAGGGAATATGGTGCCTCCCCCGGAGTGATTCCCGGCCTGCCCTACTCCGGGACGGTTTTCCCTAATGTCAATGGTCTTTCAAACAATCCTGTGATTATCTCCCATCGGGCGAATGTGACTTATGATACCAGGGACAACCACCTGATTCCGTCGACAGGGACCTATGCACGGGCTTTTGCAGAACTTGACCAGAACGAAACGGCCGGTGAGGTAAGTGTATTCGATCGCTTCAATGCCGAGTATAAAACATGGATACCCCAGGGGGAGAATGATCAGAATGTGCTTGCGATCAGGGGGATGGTGAACCTGATGAATGGTCCGAATATTCCCTTCTACGCACAAAGCATGCTGGGAGGCGCGTATACCCTTGAAGGGTTTGGTACTGGACGTTTCTATGATCTTGATGCGGCCCTTTTTAATGTTGAAGAGCGGATACAGGCTTTTGACATGACACTTCTCGGTGTAACCAGTTCCTGGCAAATCGCTCCGTTTTTGGGGGTAGGAGAGGTTTTTCATGATCAGAGGGAGCTTACAAATCCCTCGCTTTATGCAATCAATCCGGGCGTCGGCTTCCGGGCCCTTGTCGAGCCCAATGTGGTTGGGCGTCTTGACATGGGTTATTCCACCCAGGCGGGGGTCGTGGAGTATGTGGGAATCGGGTTCCCCTTCTGAATTTCCCTTCTCAGACGGTCTTCGGCTGCCCGGTCATTTTTTTTGATAACCTTTTGGACAGATCTTTTATTGCTGTCCAGAAGGCTGCAGGAGAGATAGGAGACGGGCGACAGAAACAGGTCAACTGTCCCCATCAGAAGTCCATCTGCGAGGAATGTTGGAAAAGAAACATCACCATAGTGCCTGAAGGTGAAAGCAGGCCGGGCAAAGATACATGTCGCGAGAGATGTTGTTGTTGTTCTCCCCAGCTTGTGCACGTCCCGTGCTGAGTTGACCATATAACGGTTAATGGAATATTTATTTGGCCGCAGCAGGGCAGAGTAACGGGTGATATGCCAGTTCTGGTTCTGGTCAAACCAGAAGAGCTCATTCCCTTTGACAAGGTGCTTTCCAAGAGAGTATCTGGGGTCTGTCCATGAAAATCCGTCTTTTTTGAGAATCGGCTCTATCTGGGCCTCTGCCTTTCGGGACGGGAAAACGGTATCGGGAAGATCAATTTGAGCTGTATCGAGGGCATTCTGTTTTTCCAGTGGAACCGGCGCCGTGTTGCATGAAGCAATAGACAGCAGAAGGGCGGAGAGGGCGAGGAACTTTTTTATGACTTTTATTGGGCCGATCAAAAAAACCTCTTCAAAAAGGAACGATTGGAATTGTATTCAAACGGAGTTGATGATGAAACGCAACGCTTATTTACTTTATCACAGGAGTTCCATCCTGAAAAAATTTAAAAACAGGGAGGACTCCTGATGGGAACAGGAAAGCGAACAGCTCTGGTGACCGGGGCGACTGGGTTTGTCGGCTCACATGTGGCGCAACTTCTGCTCGAAGAAGGATATTCGATCCGCTGTCTGGCAAGGGAAGGCAGCGATAAAAGAAATCTTCCCGGAGAGAGTGAGCATGTTTCCTGGGTTACAGGAGATCTCCTTGACCCATTGTCCCTTGTGCGGGCGCTCGACGGGATGCAGGAGCTGTACCATGTCGCGGCGGACTATAGGCTCTGGACCCCCCGCAAAGGTGAGATCATCCAAACCAATGTCGAGGGAACCAGAAATATCCTGGAAGCTTGCAGAATTTGCCGTCCGGAGAAGATTGTCTACTGTTCGAGCGTTGCGGCATTGGGGACTCGTTCAGATGGAATTCCCATTGATGAGACGATGGAAGTTGACACAAAAACGCTGATCGGGGAATATAAGCTGTCAAAGTATCTTTCCGAGCAGTTGGTGTTGTCCTACGCCGGGGGATGCGATGGGGGAGAGCCTCTTCCCGTCGTCATCGTTAACCCCAGTGCTCCAATCGGGGCCGGAGATATCAAGCCAACTCCCACTGGGCGGATTGTTCGTGACTATATGCGGAAAATGATGAAGGCGTACGTCAGGACAGGGCTGAATGTCATCCATGTCCGGGATGTGGCCAGGGGACATCTTCTTGCAGCGCAAAAAGGCGTTCCCGGGCAGAAGTACATTTTGGCGAATCAAAATATGCAACTGGTCGAGATATTCCGTCTTCTGGCAGGAATAACGGGGGTTCCGGCTCCAAAGGCCGAGATGCCAAGATCTCTCCTTTACCCCGTTGCCATCGTTTCTGAGGGAATCTCCCTCTTGACAGGCCGTGAGCCGCTTGTTCCTTTCGATGCGGCGCGTATGGCCCATAAAATGATGTTTTTCTCAGGAAACAGGGCTGTAAGGGAATTGGGCCTTGTTTTGACGCCGGTGGAGAAAGCTTTTGATGATGCTGTCCGGTGGTTTTCAAAAGAGGAGTATATGGGGGCCGGGACCTTCCCCGGATAAGTCGGGCTGATGTAACCAATAA
This sequence comes from Nitrospirota bacterium, assembly GCA_021829515.1. Next base: position 57,364 of record JAKBPM010000004.1, read on the forward strand.
ATGCCTGTCCGGGAGCTCACGAGAGCACCGGTCTCAGTTTCGGATAGTTGTAACCCTAAAAGCAGGAGATTCTGATGGATATATTTTTACCGGAATATGCGGGTGTCTGTGTCGGCGTGAAACTAGCAATCAAGCTTGCGAACAAGTCTGCGGAAGAGTCGGTCGGGCCTGTTTTCATTCTCCATGAAATTGTCCATAACACACATGTCGTGAAAGATTTGGCCAACCGTGGAGTGAAGTCGGTTGATGCCGTCTCGGAAGTTGATCGTGGTACCTTGATCATTAGTGCACACGGCGTTGCTCCGGATGTGATCAAGGAAGCCCGGGACAAGAATCTTGAAGTGGTTGATACAACATGTCCACTGGTTTCAAAGATCCATCGCATCGTTCGGAACCTCGCGGACAAAAATTATACGATCCTTCTTTTGGGCGAGGAGAGCCATGATGAGGTCATGGGTGTTCAGGGCTGGGCAAAGGAACATATCCACATCTTTCACAAGCCTGAGGAAATCGATCGCCTTCCTGTTGTCGACGGACCTGTGGCACTTGTTTCGCAGACGACACAGAGCATCAAGTACTTTGACGAGATTCTGGCCCTGCTGACGGTCAAATATCCTCAGCTTGAGGTCCACAACACCATCTGTGATGCTACCGAGAAGCGTCAGACATCGGCCCTCGAAATTGCGGGAGACATGGATGTGATGATTACCGTCGGCTCCATGACGAGTGCCAACTCGCGCCGGCTTCAGGAGGTTTCTGCCGGGCTTTGTCCAAAGTCCTATCTGGTTGATAGCGCGAAGGATATCAACCCAGACTGGTTTAACGGAAGCGAAAGAGTCGGCGTTACCGCAGGGGCTTCAACCCCGGACTGGCTGATTGAGGGTGTGATCGAGCGGTTGGGAGAAATATCAGCCCAGCGAGGATATGCTGTTACGGTCAACCGTAGCGAGTCCGCAGAAGAGGAGTTCATCTCCACCCACTAGTTCCGTCTGGCGATGAATTGGCGTTCTTTTATGAAACAGGAATTATCGGTGAAAGCAGGATATAGGGATCTTCCGGATTCTGGCATTTTTCTTCAGTGCTGTTTGGGAGGAGACCAAAAAAGAAAGGCTTCTGATGCTTAGAACATTATTTTTAAACCCACCTTCCTTCTCGGACTTTGACGGGGGAGCCGGGGCCCGTTACCAGGCCACGCGAGAGGTTCGCTCATTCTGGTATCCTACATGGCTGACCTATCCGGCTGGAATGATGCCCAATTCTCTTGTGCTTGATGCTCCGCCAATGGGCTGGGGCGTCAAGGAAACGCTTCGCCTGGCCAAAGATTTTGATATGGTTATCCTGTATACGAGCACTCCCTCCCTGAATAATGATATTGCGACCGCCAAGGGCTTCAAGGCGATCAACCCCTCCATGGTTGTCGGTTTTGTCGGCCCGCATCCGAGCGTTTTGCCGGAAATTACGCTCAGGGCTGATGATGTCATTGATTTCGTTGTTCGGGAAGAGTTTGATTATGCGATTCCGGAGATTGCATCAGGGAAGCCCTGGGATGAGGTTCTTGGAATCAATTTCCGCAAAGAGGGCAAGATCTACGCGACTCCTGATCGTGCAGTACTGGAAAACCTCGATGTTCTGCCTTTTGCTTCCGAGGTTTACAAGCGGGATCTGGATATTTCCCTGTACGAAATACCCTGGATGAAGCACCCGTATGTTTCTATCTATACAGGCAGGGGTTGTGGCAGCAAGTGTACTTTCTGCCTGTGGCCCCAGACTTTTTCCGGAAATGTCTACCGGACACGTTCTGTGGAGAACGTCATCTCGGAAGTTGAGTATATCGTCAAGAATTTCCCCGGGATCCAGGAGCTTTTTTTTGATGACGATACACTCACCGAGTATCGCGACCGGACAAGGGAGCTCTCCCATGCGCTGAAGAGATTCAACCTTTCCTGGGGATGCAACTCCAAGGCAAATGTTGATTTCGAGACACTTCGCATCATGAAGGACTCCGGATGCCGTGTAATGGTTGTCGGCTATGAATCGGGAGATCAGCAAATCCTCAATAACGTCAAAAAAGGAATTCGTGTTGAACAGGCGAGGGAGTTCACCAAAAATGCCCATCAGCTTGGAATGACGATTCACGGGACTTTTATTGTCGGGCTTCCCGGCGAAACACCTGAGACAATTGAGAAAACGATCGACTTTGCTTGTGAAATGGATATTGAGACACTTCAGGTTTCTCTTGCCTCTCCTTATCCCGGAACTCATTTTTTTGAGCTGGCCCGGGAAAAAGGTTACATGAGCGAGGTCGATATGGTTAATGGTGACGGCATTCAGAACTGCAATATCAGTTATCCGGAAATCAGTGCCAGAGAGATTTTCATGGCCGTTCCAAAATTTTACCAGCGATTTTACTATCGCCCAAGCTATATTTTTAAGGTCTTAAAAAGGGCAATGAGCAATGGGAAGGAAGCCCGGAAAATTTTCCGGGAAGCGGTGGCCTATTTTCGCTTTCTTTCGAAGAGAAAAGCGGCTCTCAAGACTCCTCCTGCTTCGGTTGCCTGAACTCTCTGGGGTTAAGTTTGTCGTAGCAGCATCTGAAACGGTTGGGCCTTGGTGCTGTTTATGGCTCTGTGCTCAGCCCGGAGCCCAAATTGCCAGTATCTGTTCTTGATCTCTCTGTATTGCTCCTCGCTGTCGGGGGGCTTGGTTTGCTGTTCGATGGTCTGGCCTGGTGGTCAGGCCATCGTCATTTCAAGAAAAAAATTCTTCCTGATCCTCCCACATGGCCTCAGGTATTGATGGTCAAGCCGGTCGCCGGCCTGGATGTGGGCGCTCGTGAAAATTTTCTCTCGCTTATACATCAGGACTATCCCAGCTTTTCTATTGTCTTTGTTGTCAGTTCTTCAAACGATCCCGTTCTGCCACTCATTAAAGAAATGTGTTCTCTTGCTCCGGATCGTGTATCCCTCAAGGTCGTCGATGGTCCGAGAGGGGCCAACCGCAAGATCAGTAATGTGTTTTTGCTCATGGAGCAGAACGCATTTTCCAATGAGCCCTACATTCTTTTAAATGACAGTGATATCAGGGTTGGGCGAGATTATCTGAAGTCGATCGTCCGGGAGGCCCATGAGGATCCATCGATTGGTATGGTGACCTGCTTCCAGCGGGGGAATCCCTCGGGATCCGGAACGAGCCAGATCGCCTCTGTCATGTTGAATACAGAGGCGATCCCCCAGGGACTCTTGGCAAAAGCGCTTGCTCCGGTTGATTTTGCCTATGGTCCTACAATGCTGATGCGCAGGGATGCCCTTGAAAAAATGGGAGGATTCGCACCGATCCGGGATCTCCTGGCGGATGATTTTCATCTGGCGCAGGGAATGATCAGGGAGGGGTATCGTATTGTCCTTTCAGAATATATCGTTGATGCCCAGATCCCTGACCAGAGCCTTCTTTCCTTCTGGGAGCAGGAGAGAAGGTGGGTTATTACCTATCGAAGCTGTCGTCCTCTTGGATATGCCTTTTCCATCCTCTTGAGGCCCTTTCCCTTCCTTTTGGGTTCGGGGGTTCTGTTTGAGGCGAGCGGGTATGCTTTATCTGCGTTTTCCGCACTCCTTATCTGGTCGTTGCATTTGCTGATTCTTTCCGATATTGCCAAACGATTTGTATCGAGACCGATCCCATGGAGCCGGATGTATCTTCTGTTGTTCAGGGAAATCCTGTCTCTGGCCCTTTATTTTGCAAGCTATGGTCATCAGATTGTCTGGAGAGGAAGACGTTTTTCTGTTCAAAAGGGAGGCGGCCTGCTGGAGCTGGATCAATCCACAAAACCTCAAAAGCAGCAGCATCCTTTTTCGTGAGGCAAAATTGAACGGACCGATCACCTCTATCGGGGAATGGACTTTTTATTCAGGGTTTTTGGTGGCCCTGATCCTTGAACATCTGGGTTTCATTCTCCTGTCAAAGGGGATGAGACAGTCCAGAAAAGATTCGGGAGAAGCCCCAGGAGAACGTTTCAGGGGAACAGCTTTAAACCCATGGGTCTGGTCAGGCGTTGTCCTCCAGGCAATCTATTACATCATGCTTCTGGGATTTCTTCAGCGCCTTCCTGTGAGTCTGGTGATTCCAATGACAGGTTTCGGTTATGTGCTGACTGCGTTCATGGCCAGGATCTTCCTGAAGGAACATGTTTCCTTCAGGAGGTGGGTGGGAATTTTACTGATTACTTCGGGTGTCTTTCTGGTTTCCAGAAGTTGATGAGGTTTTCTTGATTCTTCTCTTTTTCAAGACACTTCTTTTCAGATGGTATGTCTTTTTTTTCCTTTTTTTGGGCTTTTGGCTCCTTTCCCGCCAAGTCGGAAAGAGGGGGGCAGGTCTTCGATTCCTCACCTCTTTTGCGGCCAGTTATTTTTGTGAATGGAGCTCTTCGCTTCCAAATGGCTGGTTCCCTTTTGGCCATTACACCTATTTGCCGACAACCCGTGCCAAAGAGCTATGGGTCGGGCACCTCCCTTTCATGGACTTTCTCTCTTTTTCCTTTTTGATGGTTGGAAGTCTTGGCATTGTTTCCCGTGTTTGGGGAGTGTCTGTGGGCGAAGTCCTGCAACAGCCCCTAAAGATTACATGGCCTCTTTTTTTGTTGTCCGACCTTATGTTTTTTGGTGTTGACATGGTGATCGATCCCGTTTCTCTCAGGGGAAACAGATGGTTTTTGGGACAAATCTATTACTACCCACAAGGTGGAATTTATTTCGGTGTCCCGTTGGCAAATTTCGCCGGATGGGCGGTTCTGGGTGGAATAATCCTGTTTTTGTGGCGTGCTTTGGGACGCCTGACACCTCTTCTGGATGTCGACAAAAATTCTTCCCGGAGTTATTCACCCATCGACTGCTGGGGCCCATCGTTCCTTTGGCTCTCTGTTTACTTGTTCAATTTCGGGATCGCTTTGTACCTTGAGGAGTACTTCCTGTGCGCATCAGACTTGATTGTGCTCCTGATTTTGTTCTTGATGCTCTTTTTCGTGAAAAAAAAGTCCGGGAACCTGTTCAGTCACTAAGCGGAAAGAGCGCTTCCATGCTTTTTGGTTCGGATTTATTGACCTTCTTTTAAGCCAACCCTATAATCTTTTCATGACTGAACACCATTCAAAAATGAGTTCTCCTTCAGAAGAGCAATCTCTGCCCGATCCTGTTTCTTCGGACCTCTCAAAAAGGGATTGGGTTGTCCTGATCGTTGCGCATGGAAGTCCCGAGGAGAAGGGTAATATCCATTTCCGGCAGACTTTTTCCATGTTGTCAAAGATGGTGCCTTCCGAGATTGACCTGAGGCAGGGGTTCATCGAACATGCCTCTCCTTCTGTTTTGGACTCAATCAGGGACTCCTCTCCCCGGACGGCCGGCATTGCCATGGTTCCCTATCTTCTTTTCGATGCGGGTCATTCCAAAAGTGATGTTCCTTCTTATATATCGGAAGCAAAAAAACTTTTTCCCGGTCTGACTGTGATTCGTGAGTGGGCTCTGGGAACGGATCAGGTCCTCGTTGATGTTCTTCTCGAGATCATTCCTCCGCCTGAAAAAGACAAGAAGGATCACCTTGTTCTTGTTGGCAGGGGAAGTCTGGATGCCAATGCGAATGCTTCCCTGTACTATCAAGCCCGGCGTTTGTGGGAACGAAGGGGAGGGGCTGACCCCCAAGTCACATTCATCGGGGTGACGGAGCCACGGTTGTCTTCCGTCATGTCGGAGATGAAGACCGACTTCGATCGGTTGATCATCGTTCCGGTGTTTTTGTTTGAAGGGGTCCTCATGGACAGGATTCGCCATCAGGCCAGTTTGTTTCAGGAGAAAACGGGATATCAAGGGGAAGTTCTCGTCACTCCTGCCTTCGGAGATCATCCAATCCTTCTGTCCCATATGGCAAAAAGGATAAAACGCCTGCTTCACCTGGGGCGCACCCCCATGCCAAGATGGCCGATTGTAACGGCAGTTTATGGCAGCGCTGGCGATAATCATTGACTGAGAAAGAAGCATCAAGCCCGAGAGGAAAAAAATGCGCCCTTCAGTAAAGAACGACCTTTTCTTAAGAGCCTGCCGGGGTGAAGAGACTCCGCGTCCACCCATCTGGATCATGCGCCAGGCTGGGCGTTACATGCCAGAATATCAGGCTCTCAGAAAAAACACGACGTTCCTCAACCTCTGCAAAACTCCCGACCTTGCCGCTTCGGCAACACTTCTTCCCGTTGATATGTTGGGAATTGATGTAGCCATTATTTTTTCGGATATTTTGGTTCCGGTGGAGGCGATGGGACTTGAGTTGATCTTTTCCGAAAAAAAAGGTCCGTCTTTTCCTTTACCGGTTCGAACACGTAAAGACGTAGAGGCTCTTTGTTCTCCGGATCCTCTTGAGAAAACCGGATTTGTTGCGAAGGCGATCAATGAGTCGAACCGGAGAATTGATGGCCGCATTCCGTTGATTGGTTTTTCTGGTTCACCTTTTACGTTGGCAACTTATATGGTTGAGGGTGAAATTTCAAAGGATTTCAGTCGGGTCAAGAAAATGATGTTTCAGGATCCGGAAACACTGCATCTTTTGCTTGAACGAGCAACAAAAACAGTCATTGATTATCTGGGGATGCAGATTGATGCCGGTATACATGCCTACCAGCTTTTTGATACATGGGCCGGATCCCTGAATCCTGTCCACTATCGTGAATTTGCCCTTCCCTATACGCAAAAGATTGTTCAGGCCCTTTCTGGGCGGGGTATCCCTTCCTTGTTGTATGTCAACGGAAGTTGTTCACTGCTTCCTGACATGCTTCATGCCGGTACTGATGTGATCTCGGTGGACTGGAGAGTATCGCTCCCTGCGGTCAGGAGTATCATTCCGGAGGGAAGGGGAATCCAGGGAAATCTCGATCCGGTCAGTCTTCTGGGAACTCCTGAGGCTCTCAAAAAAGAGGTAGACAGAATCCTGTCTGAAATGAAAGGACGCAAGGGGTATATTTTTAATCTGGGCCATGGAATTCTTCCTGAAACATCTGTTTCGATGGCGCAGTATCTTGTTAAACTGGTTCAGGAATCCTGAACTCAAATGCCATTTTTGGGCGAATTTTCCGACTTTGATGAGGATATGAATGACTCCGAATATGATGGCTGATGTAAAAGTCAGCCAGGAACTTCTGAAAAAATATGATGTGGCAGGTCCTCGTTATACGAGTTACCCAACAGCTCCGGTCTGGTCTACGGATTTTACGGCAGAAGATTACAAGGATGCCATCAGGCGGGGGCAATCGAAAAAAATAGATAAGCCCTTGTCTCTCTATTTTCATCTGCCATTTTGCGACAGCCTCTGCTATTTTTGCGGATGTAGCGTTATTATATCGAGGGACAGGGGCAAAACAGCCGATTATATTGACCTTCTGGCATCGGAAATGGCTCTTGTCGGACCCTTGTATTCCAAAAAACGGAAAGTTGTTCAACTTCATTTTGGCGGTGGCTCGCCTTCAAACTTAACCCCTCCCCAGAACCGTCTTCTCTTTTCCCATATTAACAAATGGTTTGATGTTGACTACTCCCAGGGAGAAATTTCCGTTGAAATCGATCCCAGGCACGCATCGAATGAATATCTTGCTTCTATCAGGGAGTTGGGAGTTAACCGGATCAGTATGGGGGTTCAGGATTTTGACCCCAAGGTCCAGTTGGCGGTCAACAGAATCCAGTCGGTAGAGCTCACGGAGGGAGTTTTTAATGAATGCCGCAAGTTAGGCTTCAACGGGATCAATATCGATCTTATTTACGGATTGCCTTTCCAGACGGTAGAAGGCTTTGCCCGGACGCTTGATCAGGTTATCCGTATGTCGCCGGACCGGATCGCCATTTTTAATTATGCACATGTTCCATGGTTGAAAAAACATATGGTACTGATCAAGGAGCAGGATTTGCCTTCCCCCGAAGTCAAATTTGCCTTGATGTCGATGATCCTCGATCGACTGACCGGGGCAGGGTATGTTGTTATCGGAATGGACCATTTTGCGAAGCCCGATGATGAGCTGACCCGTGCCCAGAAAGAATACTCTCTTTACAGGAACTTCCAGGGTTATACAACAAAGGCCGAAGCAGACCTCGTCGGAATGGGTGTAACCGCTATCAGTATGGTCGGTGATGTTTATTCACAAAACCTGAAAAGTCTGCCTGAGTATCAAAAAGCCGTTATGGCAGGGGAGATCCCTGTGCATCGTGGCTATCGGCTTTCCCAGGACGACGAGATGCGACGTCAGGTTATTACCCGAATCATGTGTGATCTGGAGATTAATCGCAAGAACGTTCTTGATCCATTTGGCAAGGATTTTGACCAGTATTTCAAAAAAGAGATTGGGGATCTTGAGCGGTTCCGGCAGGACGGTCTTTTGAATATCACCCCTGAGAAGATTGTTCTGACGACAACGGGAAGAATCTTCATGCGCAATATTGCAATGACCTTTGACCGATATCTCAATGTTGTGGCAAAGGGTCCGCTGTTTTCTCGAACTCTTTGAGCACTGGGATCCTGAGTTGATATGCTCTGGTTCCCCAATAGATCTGGCAAGTTGGGGGGCCAGAGTCATTTTTTGTGGTCTTCAACCTTCTTTCATCAGTTTATCGCAGGATACCCTCTCTTGGGGTTTTATCAGCCAAGAGATGGGAGGAATGCGATATTCCTTTCTGTTGGATGGTTGATAACAAAACGAATATTAAATAAAATAGAAACATGAATAAAACGCTTAAAGTCAAACTGACAACGACGAAGGAACAGTCCAGGGCTCTTCTTTCGACCATGGAGCAGTTTAATGAAGCCTGCAACTGGATCTCCCGAAAGTCCTTCGAGGCGGAAGTTTTTCGCCAGGTGGAACTGCACCATCTGGTGTATTTCGAGGCCAGGGAGCGGTTTCCTTCCCTGACCTCCCAGATGGTCATACGCGCCATCGCCAAGGTCTCCGACAGTTACAAGCCGGAGAAGGAGTCGCTTCATTCCTTCCGGAAATATTC
>JAKBPM010000071.1 GCA_021829515.1 Nitrospirota bacterium
AGAATGTCGTGGACGGCATCTTCGATAGAAGATTCAGCCATATGGAGGTGAAGGGAGCGCTTGACTCCCCGCAGGGATTTCAGGGCATCCAGTTTCTCTTTGTTCAGTTGGGACTGAAGTGTAGTGACCTGATTTTGAATCTTTCCCAGTTTCTGCGAGTTCTGTCCGGACTGCACGACAAGATATCCGACCCCTATGACGCTGAATATCAGGATTATTAGAAGCCATTTCATGAAATGGGCCTTTCTCAGGAATGAAGCCCGGTACGTCCGGGAAACGGTGTCCTTCAGGTGAAGGATGCCAAAGGCTGAAGCCATAATAATCAATATGCCGGAGGTTTTCCATATGTCCCGGGATCAGAGGGATGAAAATGTGAAGGATATCAATGAGGACGAATCGCCATCCGGGCAGAAGTGGTCTCCCGCCAACATCACAGAACTGAAGGAGAAGACTGTCGGTATCGTCAGTCTTGGATGCCCCAAGAACCTGGTCGATACGGAGTCCATGATTCATGCGCTGTCGGAAAAAGGTTTCCAGGTGATTCCCGATCTGGAGAAAGCGGAAGTCATTGTGGTCAATACATGCAGTTTTGTGACAGATGCCCGGAAAGAATCTATCGATACCCTCCTTGAAATGTCACAGTACAAGGAAAACGGCAAAGCAAAGATTCTTGTGGGTACGGGTTGCCTGATTTCTCGCTATAAGGATGAGCTTCCGGGTCTTTTGCCTGAAGTGGATATGCTTCTGTCGCCCTCCGAGGAAGCCTCAATTGCCGAACGGCTGGTTTCCCCGATGACAAAGGACGTCTTTTCTTCAACTCCTCTCATATCGCCTGCTTCTATTCCGTTCAGACGGAAACGACTGACTCCGTCACATCGGGCCTACCTGAAGATTTCAGAGGGATGCGACCACACTTGTTCCTTTTGTTCAATCCCTCTGTCTCGTGGTCTCCAGATCAGCCGGACGAGGGAAAGCCTTCTGGAGGAAGTGCGAATGTTGGCAGACGAGGGTGTTCAGGAAGTGACACTTATCGCTCAGGATTTGACCCGTTATGGAAGTGACCTGGAGGACGGAGAAGGGTTGCCGCGTCTCCTGGAGGAGATCGACCGGATCGGACGGATTCCATGGGTGCGTTTGTTGTATGCCTATCCGACCCAGGTGACAGACCGGCTTTTGAAGGTCATAAGGGATTCTTCCACGATATTAAAGTATCTTGATATTCCCTTTCAGCATGTCAGTGGAACGGTCCTGAAAAGAATGAACCGGCCTGGAAACAGGGAATCCACCATGCGACTTATTGATCGGATACGCAAGATACTACCTGAAATTACTCTGCGGACCACTTTCATTGTCGGTTTTCCCGGTGAGACGGAGGAAGAATTTCTCGAAATTGAAGAGTTTCTGAATTGGGCCCGACTGGATCACGTTGGGGTCTTCCCTTTCTCTCGGGAAGAAGGAACCCCGTCCTTTGATATGGATGGGCAAGTTCCCGCCCGGATAAAAACGCAGAGGCGCAAGAGACTGATGGGCATTCAAAAGGCAATTTCCCTCGATAAAAAAAAGGACTGGCCAGGAAAAGTGATGCCGGTTTTAATCGAGGGACCGTCCGAACAGTCCCCTCTGATTTTGTCGGGAAGGCTGGAAGGGATGGCTCCGGACGGGATCGATGGAGAAGTGCTTGTTTTGAGTGGAGAAGCATCTCAGGGAAGTATCGTTCAATGTCGGGTCAAAAGAGTTCACGCATACGACGTTGAAGTCTGGGAAACTTCTGTTCCGGAGGAAGAGTCTTCCGAGTGAAGTGAAAAAGGTGTTCCCCTTCTGCCTAAAGGTCGACTCCCACTTTTTGACGGGTCCTCTGAAAAACAGGGAGGATGACAACTGTTATTACGGTTAGGAAGTGGATTAGAAAACCGGTATACAGATACCCCTTTTGGGACTCCCAAACGCCGAAAAGGAAGATGAGGCTTCCCGTTAGTCCAGGTAATCGACCAGACAATTCCGAACTGAAAGACATGCCTGCCAGAAGATAAAGCCATGCCAATAGGAAAAAGGTCATTGAAGAGCCAGGTGACACTTTCCAGCCTGCATTGGACAAGATGATAATAACTCCAGTCAATATAAGAATCCCGGTAAACGACTGAGTCCGATGGGGGCGATATCCCAAAAAAAGAGCCCCAAGGAGAAAAAGAAGTGAGGCCATGATCCATGGCAAGATGTTTTTGGTCAACGGAAGGGTAAAAAGACATGCAATCCCTAACAGGTAGAACACAACTGTCAGGTTTCTTCGGATAGAGCAGCGGATACCGGGTTCCGGACTGCTGAAAATCACGGAAAAAGAAGTCAGCGTAAATGCAATCCCCATAAATCCATGAAGGAGAATCCCCCGGAAAGGGATGGGATCGATCGATGGGCGAGCTAGCGTGAGTCCCAAAAAGATTCCCGTGAGAGCAGTCAAAAGGAGCCCCCAGAAAAGACCACGCTCCGGAGCGGGACTGCCATAACAAGAATGCTCTGGAAGGATCCTTTGCAGGACCCATGCTCCGGTCAGGAGCATCAGTCCGGATTCGGCTATGACGAGGGATCTTGGTACAAATAAGAATCCGATAATAAGTGTGATGCCTCCAATAATGACCAGCATCTCGCCTCTTCGGGCAACTCTTGAGAAGGGAAACTTGCCCAGGAGAACAGAGGGGAGAACGACAAGAACGGCTAATGTATGCAACAGGGCGAGCAGTGGAAAGTTGAGAACGGGTGTTTCGGTACGAAGGCCATGGAGAATAATATACAAATCTACTGATAGCAATAAGATACCGCTTAGGAATTCCCAAAAAAGATTATTCCGTTCGTGCATGATTTTATTCATCTTTTTCGCTAGAATTCTCAAGACAAACTGCGAGAGTGGCGAAACGGCAGACGCACCAGACTTAGGATCTGGCGGGGGAAACTCCGTGCGGGTTCAACTCCCGCCTCTCGCACCAAGGTGCAGTCATATCTGGTCATAAGATCTGGGCTGGAGAAGCATGTTTCATCCGGTCCATGAAAAACAGTCGCCGCCCCCAGTTT
>JAKBPM010000072.1 GCA_021829515.1 Nitrospirota bacterium
TGACAAACTGGAGATCGTATCCGAAATCCTTCGATTTCAAAATGGAAATGGCGGCCTGAAGATCGTCTTTCGACTTTCCCGTCACCCGGACGGAATCCCCCTGGACCTGAGACTGGACTTTCAACTTTGACGTTTTGATTTCCTTGACGATCTCCTTGGCTGCCTCTGTGGAGAGCCCCTGCTTCAATCGTATGCGCTGACGTACTTTTCCCCCCAAAGATTCTTCCACTTTTTGCCGGTCGAGATTCTTGAGAGAAATGCCGCGTCGCACGCACTTGGAGTCGAGGATTTCGTTGACAGCGGCAAGCTTATGGGCATCCGGCGCATTCAGAACAAGTTCTTCCTTGTCCCATTCAACCTGAGCTCCCGTGGTTTTCAGGTCAAATCGATTCTGGATCTCCTTATTCGCCTGGTCCACCGCATTTTTGGCTTCCTGCATATCCACATTGGATACGACATCAAACGAAGACTCTCCTGACATTGGTCCTCCCTATCCCTGTCTTCCATCCCTTGAATGGTCCGCGGGATTGTTCTTTTCAATTTTTACAAGGTGCGGTGGGAAAGCGAGCACCGCATTGCGTCAAAGACCTGGGCTTTCCATGTTGAACAGCTTCGCTGCCAGGAAAATCATTGCCGCTCCAAAGCTCCCGAGAGCCAGTATGTCGATCGGAAGAGCAAAATGGTGAGATCCCAACAGAATCCCTCTCAGAAGGTCGACTCCGTATGTCAGAGGGTCAGCCAGAACAGCCATCGAAAGCCAGTTTGGAAGACCGCTTAACGGAAACATGGCTCCTGACAAGAAATAGAGAGGAAGTATTATAAAATTCAAAAGGACCATGAATCCCTGACTCGAGGACATTCGGGCCGAAAGGGCGATTCCCATCGCCGTTTGTGCCAGACCAATCATAAACATGGTCAGAATAGCCCCTATGAATTGACCGATTGTGACATGAATCTTGAACATCGGAAACAAGGCAAAAAGAAGAAGAGCCTGGAGCAAACTGTTGGTACTGCCTCCGAGAACCTTGCCCAGTACGACAGCTGTTCTCGATAAAGGAGCCACGAGAACTTCCTTGAGAAAGCCGACCTCCCGGTCCCAGACGACGGCAATTCCGGCAAAGGATGCCGTAAAAAGGATACTCATGGACAGGATTCCAGGAAAAATGAATTGCTGGTAATTTTCCGAACCTGCCATACCACCGGAAAAACGCCCTCGCAAACCTCCGCCCAGAATGAACAGAAACAATAAGGGCTGAATCAGGGAACCAACCAGCCGTACTTTGTCTCTCCAGAGACGAATAACATCACGAAGCCACAAAGTATAAATGGCGCGCAAATCGCGAACCAGAGGCATGGGAATATCGATGGAAACCGCTTGATTGTCAAAAATATCGTCCGTCACAGTTTTCCCCGGTAGACACGATGAAACGGAGAGGCATTTTCCTGGTTTAAGGACATATTCTTTCCCGTCATCTGGATAAAGACATCATCGAGATCCGGCTTGCGGATAGTCATCGAATAAATGTTCCCTGGAAGTGTACGAACGATATTGATCGCATTTCCTTCGCCTGCCGGCAAAGGGAAGGATATTTCTCCCTCGGAATCGAGATGACAGTCGTTTATTTTGAATCGATCTTCCAGAAAACTGCGGATTGATTCCAGATTCTCCGGGTCTGTCTGCAAAACAAGAACTTCCGGTCCCACCATTTTTTTCAGATTTTCCGGTGTATCGACCGCAACCAATATTCCTTCATCCATGACGCCGACCCTGTCCGCTGAATCCGCCTCTTCAAGATAATGAGTCGTCAAAAATATGGTCATCCCCCATCGTTTTCGGGAAAGATGTATGTATTCCCATATCGTTCTGCGCGTTTTCGGATCGAGCCCGATCGTTGGCTCATCAAGGATGAGCAGCTTCGGATGGTGCATGAGTCCACGTGCAATCTCAAGGCGTCGACGCATCCCTCCCGAAAACGTCCGGACGAGATCATTCCTTCGATCCCACAAATCAACCATTTTCAGGAGGGACTCAGACTGCATCAAACGCTGGGCTTTGGAAAGCCCGTACAGTCTACCGTGAAAATCCATGTTCTCGGACGCCGACAAGCGATCATCCAGACTCGGGTCCTGAAAGATGATGCCTATTTTTTGACGGACAAGATGCGGTGATTTTACAACATCGAGTCCATCGACAGTAACCGTTCCCTGCGATGGCTTCAATATTGTCGAAAGAATTGAAATCGTCGTGGTCTTTCCAGCGCCGTTCGGACCGAGCAACGCAAAAAATTCCCCTTTTTCCACGGAAAGGTTAATTTCATTAACAGCAATTCTTCTTCCATTTGAGGTGGAAAATATTTTTTTCAGTTTCTCGATTTTGATCATGTTTTTTTTACCTGAAAAACTGAAAGAAACAAACATAAACAAAAAAGGAGCCCGAAGGCTCCTTTTTTTAGGAAAGAAAAAGAATTCGTTATTGTTTGAAGGCGACTTTCTTGAAGGCTGAATCCGGAACCGCCCCCATATTCCCCTTGGTAATCGGAATGGGAACCGGTCTGCCTTGCGAACGTTCAACCGGCAAATAAGTCTGCGGGATCGTGATAACCGCCGGATCGACGAGCCCCAGAACCCACGTCGTCAAAGCTGTTGTCTGCTCATCCGTGAGATGGAAATTGGGCATGATTGTCGGCGGCACCTTGAACGCCGGAACGCCTGGCGAAATCCGTCTGGGATTCTTGAAATGTTCCCATTCCCATTCGCGCTCCGAATGAATGCCGTTGACGTATTCAAAAAGATGGACGTTATAGAATCCAAGCTCCGTTCGCGAACCGAATCCTGAAAGATCCGGCGCCAGCACTCCGTGCAGATTGAACTGGACCATAGAATGGCAGGACCCGCAACCTTTCTGGTTGATCGTCTTTTTCGCCAGATTCAGATAAGGCGTCATCGGCGGGTTGACTCCCGCATTGTAGA
>JAKBPM010000073.1 GCA_021829515.1 Nitrospirota bacterium
TTGCCCCAAACAACCGGGAACATTTCCCCGTTCAAAGCCATGGCGATGGCGTATCTTTGCCATGGTAAGGTCTTTCATAATAACCTTGTAAACTTACAGAATGCAAGAAGGTCCCGGTCGTTTTCCCAACCGTCGAACTTTCTTCCTGTATTCAATTGTGTTCCCAAACGATGTGTATTACAATCGGCCCACATTATTGCCTCTTTAAGCTTTTCAGTTTTGCAACAACACTATCGGGGGGGTCGGGTTTGCCTCATCGTTTCAGCTCCCTTTTTTTTCTTTGCGCCATCATCCTTCTGGTCACCTCAGGAAACGGTTGCTCTCAAAAACCTTCCCCGGTAACTCCCTCCGGAACGATCAGGGGTACTGTACAATTGGGCCCGAACGTTCCATTGTGGATGATGCATGGCACGCTGACGGTTGTCGTTTATATGAAAGGCTCAACTTCCCCGGCCTATTTGCCTGTCGCATTAGAGGAGTTCTTTCATCCCACGTTCCCGGTTCCTTTTCTCATCACTCAGAAAAACGTACGCCTGTCCGGCATTGACCTGAAAGGAAACGTTCGACTGGTGGCAAAACTGGCAATGGACTCAGGCTCTCCTCTGGTTGCGAGTGGCATATATACCGGTACAACGGACGGGGAAGTGGCAGTGGGAGGTCCCCCGGTCAACTTAATGGTTGACACCCCTTCCTCTCGATGATGAAGGCAGAAGACGCCAGAATCTCGATCCGTGATCTGCGGTTTTCAGCTATCGTCGGTGTTCTGCCCCAAGAAAGAGGGGAAAAACAAACACTGTCTTGTTCGATCGATATCGACTTTCTTTTTCCACCGGATCATGATCCGTCACGAACCGACAAGATACAAGACACGGTTGACTATTCAGACGTTATCGAAGACATTCTTCAGTCCGGACTCAGTAATTCCCCATTTCTTCTGGAAAGACTCTCCCGGTTGATCGCAGAGAAAATCGCCAGCCGGCACCCGGGGATCCGGTCAATTTCAGTTTTTCTTAAAAAAGTTCCTCCTCCTGTAAGCGGCGTGTCCGCGGAAACCATCGGTGTCTCCATCACCTATACTCCGGAGAACCATATATGATATTTCAACCCAATGTATTTGGTCTGCTTCTTCTGCAAACTTGTGCAGGAGGATTATATCTGACGACGTTCGTCTACCGTTTCAACCGTGTTAACCGGACATTCTACCGATTGCACGGGACCCTTTTTCTGATTTTTTCCGGCCTCGCCTTTTTTTTCATGGGGCCGGCGACCTTCACCCATCTCAAATCTCTGGGATTCGCCACTCCCGGACAGATTGCCATCACCTTCCTTGGCCTTGGAATATTGACATTGCTTCTCTACAACCTGATGGTCTATTTTGGCACATGGGAGACCCAAAAGCCCCTTTCCCGACCAATCTTGATCGCAACAGCCACGCTTCACCTCTTTTCCTTGGGAAGCACTTTCCTTGCGCTGACACCTGATTGGCGATTCTCACCCTCCAATGTCCTCTCGGTTCTGGCGATTCTGGGGTCTGCGTTTTTGCTGGGTTCGGTACTCCTTTCAATGAACCTTGGTCATTTCTATCTGACAAATCCTACACTGCCCATCGAACCACTCCTTTTCCTCACTCGCATTCTGACGGGAGTCATGATTTTTATCGCGCTTCTGGCAATTCCGGAAATGGTCTACATGATCAAGACGAGTCCTGACTATCTGAAAGCGCTTCTCTTGGAAAATTTTGACGGACTTTACCTTTGGGGAAGAATTCTTCTCGGGATTGTCGGAGGTACGGTCATCACGATCCTGGCTCTCAAGACAGTAAAGATGCACTCCACCCAAGCGGCAACAGGACTTCTATACGTAGAGCTGATATTTATCCTTTTCGGGCAAGCATTTTCAAACTTCCTCTTTTTAAGGCTCCAAATTCTTTCCTGAACGTCCGGACCTTCCATCGAGGCCCTTCAGGGGGCCACGATGGAAAACTCTTCTATATGAGAAAGTGGATCCGCCTTGATAATGATCTGGCGCCGGATTTTTCGCTCTACTCCCTGAAGAAAATCCCGTTCCTCTTCCTGCAGTATTGTCTGTATTTCCGGATGAACAAAAAGAATGGCTTTCTTTTCCTTTGGATTCTGTCCTCCAAAAGGGACGTTTCTCAATTCTTCGAGTATCTCGTAGGCAATTGTTCGGAGGGATTTCGTGTAGCCTTTTCCGTCACAATACGCACACGTTTCACCCAAGAGGTGAACCAGGTCTTCCCTCACTCTTTTTCGGGACATCTCCACAAGACCCAAATCGGAAATCTTGAGCGCATTCGTTCGCGCCTTGTCATGTGCCAAAGACTCCTGTAACCCCTGGAAAACCTTTTCCCGATTTTTTTCCTTTTCCATATCGATAAAATCGATAATGATGATACCTCCAATATTCCGTAGCCGAAGTTGTCGAGCTATTTCTGTCACAGCTTCGAGATTCGTCTGGAGGATCGTCGACTCCGGATCGTTTTCTCCGACAAATCGCCCTGTATTAACATCGATGACCGTCAACGCTTCAGCCCGATCTATAACCAGATAACCTCCGCTCTTGAGCCAGACCTTCTTCTCCAGCGCTTTTGACAATTGTCGTTCTATATCATAGGCAGTGAAAAGAGGTGTCGTTCCTTCCCAGAGCCGAACACGAGATGCATAATCAGGCATGTAAGTGCCGATAAAATCCATAACCCTCTTGTATTCCTTCAGATCATCAATATAGAGAGTTTCGACTTCGTTTGTCAGATAATCCCGAATCGTTCGAAAAACAACATCAAGATCTTCCCGGACCAATGAAGGAGCTTTCATTGCCTCTGACCTGGAACGTATATCCTGCCAGAGCAGTTCCAGAAAAATGATATCGGAGCGGGATTCCGATTCCGAC
>JAKBPM010000074.1 GCA_021829515.1 Nitrospirota bacterium
AATGGAGTACACAAGGCGGGCTCAATGTGACGAAGATCAGGCTGGCCTACTATTACAACGGATTTGACGCCTGAATGTATAAAAATCGGGAAGGGCGGGCAGGTCTCTACTTGCAAACGTTACCAAAATATTGCGTTTTTCATTCGAGCCAGCCTTGCCGACTCCCGCCCGATTTCCTGAAGAATCAATCCCTCTTTTTCAATTTCCGAAAGTTTTTATTTCTTCAATAGATTTTTCGTCCCACTCTTTTATTTTCACCATTCCTTGCCAGAATATTAGCGATATCAATGGGAAACTGCCTAGAATCACCATCGTACACGCTTTATTTCATAATTCTCACAAAATCGGCCACCAGCTTTTTTTTGACATTTTCCGGGAGTCCGGGAAAAGGAAGATCAGCTTTTGAAAGCAGGATGACAAGATCTCCGTAGTAATCGCTCCCCAGAGCTTCCATTGCTTGATCCGTATCAATTTCTCCATGGCTGTACCGATCCAGAATGGCGATCTCATCAGTGGTCAGAGTTTTCTCTGTTGGACTCTCCATCAGTTTCTCCTTGGGGAAATACCCTTACGGGCATTGAAACGCAGTCTTCCGACGGTCTCTCTCGGGAATGTCACGAACCGACTCCCGCCATTTTCACATTATATCACGAGCCTCTGGGAGCAAACGGAAAGGCCACGGAAGAGGCCTTTTTGTGTCAAAGAGTTTGTCAATTGGAGCTTTTGATTCGTCTCCCTCCTCGATTTTCTCCGGAAACTTCGAGTTAGACATTATTCAGAATCCTGTTCACTTCTTCTGAAGAGATCCTTCTCTAATTGCCAGGAGTTCTAACGGTCTTGAGTTTTCCCGACTTTGTCCCAGGACCGGATTGTTACGGGGAAACACCGAGAATTTCTGCGACTTCACTGACGGTCAACAATTTTGAAAATGGAACGATGGGCGGTTTTTCTTTTTTCCTTCTTTTTCTCCTCGCATTAATATTGATATGGCGTCTTGTTCTTCTTTATCCAGAGGATCTTCGGGAGATCGGCCCTGACCCTCTCTGCGGAACGGACAAGCTCTTTTTCTCCATGTTTTGACAGAATCAGAATCCAGTCGGGGATCTGCTCCAGCGTGTTTTTATCGTTGTAGAAAGTGGAAAGAAGCCTCATTCCCTTTGCATTTTCGATCTCGTCTGGACGGGAATAGTTTGGCAGAACCGACATGGCGAAAAGCATCTTCCAGGGATTTTCCCAGGCTTCCGGATCCGTTCCGGACAAAGAGAGGTCCACCATCTTTTTGAGATGCAACTCTTCGATAAAAATCTTTCCCTCGATCAGCACCCTGCGATTAACGAGCTCGTTCTCCTTGTCGGCCAAAAGGGTTTCTTCAACCTCTCCCATAACACGTTTAACAAGATCCCAATGAGCGTTCAGTTCAGATTCTATCTTGTCCAGGCTAGGCGTTCTTCCAAAAACCAGGCTTGAAACAAGATTTAATGTTACCTCATCTTCATCCATTCGCTTGTCCTTCCCTGGATACTTTCATGAAAGCAATAAATAAACAAAGGAAAGTCAAGAATTGTAAGTTGTTAATATTTGGTCAAGCGTTTTGAGCCACGGATCAAGCTCTCGATAAAGTTCCCTGACTTCTTGAAGAGTTGGAACAACTTCTCCTTCGTGTTGTGGAGGACAATGACAGGACCTCCCCCATCGAGAAGTCAGAGTCAGGGTCTCTCGAAGAGTCTCCCATGACGATTCGTGTTTGACCGCCTGATCGAGAAGTTCTGTGAGATTGTGGGCCATCCCTACCTTAACGACTTTTGCCATAATGAACGCTTTTAAGTAGCGTTCTGTGGCCTGAAAAAGCTGATTCATCGCACTAATCGCATTGTTTCGCCCCATTGCGTTTTCAGAAAAAGCCAAATGCTCTCGGGCTTCGGCCAACAATGAATCGAGATTGAAGGAATAGTCTCCTGGTATGACAAAATTGCTTCCATGAAGAATTCTTCCGTTAATCAGTGCCATTCCAACATATGGTTGCCCTGTCTCAAGACCCCGCCTTACTTCTTGTGGTGTCCAGACCTGAATATCGAAGCCAACAGGGGACTTGATGATTCCAAGAAGCCTCTCCGCTTCTTTTGTCCTCTCCATCGGATCTTTGTCTGTTTCCTTCACGACTAAAAGATCAATGTCGCTGTCTAAAGAATAGTCTCCCTGCAATCGTGATCCATGAAACACGACAAGACTTGCTCCATACGTCCCGACAAGAATCTCTGTGGCGTGAAAGAGAATCCTTTCAAGAACCTCATTATTCTGTAGATCGATGGATTTAATCGCTTCACGATTCTTATATTCCAAAAATATTGCGTTTTTCATTCGAGCCAGACGTGCCGCCTCCTGCCCGATTTCCTGAAGAATCAACCCTTCTTTTTCAATTCTTAAAAGAGTTTCAATCTGTTCTTTTCTCGTTTTTTTGTCCCAGTCTTTTTCAATCATTTTCCATCTCCCGTTTCATCGTTGCCATCTTCCTGACAATCCCTTCCGTCGCTTTTGGAGAGTGAGCAATCTCTTTCGAGAGACGGATCCAGTGGATTGCCGTCAGGCAATTCGGACGGGACTCCCCGCCTGTTTTAAATGCCAGAGACCTGATTGTCATAGCCCAACTTCGACATATTTTTTCCAAAGAAAAAATCGGACTGAATCAAAGACCTTTGCCGTTCGCTTCACCATGATTGCATCAGTCAAGACAATCGCAAGAACGGCAAGACCCAGGGGAACATTCAGGAAGATCTTGAAGAAGACAGATGGAAAAATGATCACCGAAAAATTCATGAAAACAATATATAAATAGAGCCTCTT
>JAKBPM010000075.1 GCA_021829515.1 Nitrospirota bacterium
CGAGTGACTTTTTCGACAACCCTGGTATCGAATCTCGTACCGAAACGCAAAACCTGTTCCCGCATGTATTCGATCAATTCCGGTCCTGTCACCCCCTTGGGAAACCCGGGAAAATTGTCAACGTCTGTCGTCGTCGTCAATTGCCCTCCGGACTGGGGGCCTTCAACAAGTAACGGCGAAAGAAACGCTCTCGCGGTATACAGCGCTGCCGTCAATCCGGCAGGACCCGATCCCAATATAATGACCTTCTCCACCCAAACGCCTCCTTAAAACGTCCCGACAAAACACCAAAACAACCCGGAGCCCAAAATTTGACCCTATCATTCGATTACCCGCTCGTCAATGACTCTCACTGCCAATAAGAAAGCCTGTGCTTTTCCCCGTTCCTTGAACGGGGAAAATTCCTCACCCGTTCGAATGTCTTTGACCAGATTTTGTTTTGATCAGCATTACTTGACCTTAGCAGACCGTCCACCAACCCACCATGAAAAATTCCATCGAGAACTTCCGGTTGATTATCTACTGATTATCAGGGTATCCGGCCATCAAGGGCTGTTCTTGCCGGTGCATCCCGCACCTGTCCTGTCATGGTCACATACTCTGGATAATCAATGCCTGTCGAAAATCGGAGCGCCGCCTGATCTACCCCCATGTGGTAAACGGAAATGGCCAGACTGGCCTCGGCATCCAATAGATAAACCTCGGCCAATGTCAACTGTACGATCGAGATCAGATTGGCTTCATACTTCTTGTTGGCCAGAAGCAACGCCAGTTTTGCCTCCTTGACGGCTTTGGTATAGGCCACAATGTCCGCCGCATCCGCACGAACCCTGTCGTATGCTTGCGTCACCTGAAAGCGGATACGGATCCTCCAATCCTGTTCGTGATACATGGAAGTCAGAGTCGCCTCCCTTGCCCGAGCCACCATCCCTCGAATCATCCCGCCCGTATAAATTGGCACGTTGATCATTGCACCACCCGTCCAGAGACCCGGAGAATAACTCTGCCCAGTAGCCATATTTCCCAAATATCCGTAATTTCCAAATGCGGAAATATACGGGTAATGCTTCGCTTTTTCAGCCGCCGTCTGTTCGACACCTGCATGATAGCGATGTGCAGTCGATAAAAGCTCCGGTCGTTTTTGGATTCCGGTACTAATCAGCTCTTTCAGTGGCACGGGAACGAGATTTTCCGGTGCCCTGTCTTTCATCTGATAATCATTCCGGCTGTTTTTTCCAAGTCCCATGGCTTCGTTGAGGCGAGCAATCTGGCTCTCGAGGTCGTTTTGTTCATTAACGAGCAAAGCCTTTGCCTTCTCAAGATCCACGACAGCAAGATCAAAGTCCAGGCGGGATTTATAGTTCGCCCTGTAAAGGGATCGTGTCAGATCGCGAACCATTTGACGCTGTTCAAGGTTTTTTTGGTAGACCTTGATCAGCTTGCGGTCCAAAATAACATGGTAGTAGGCTTCCTTTACCTGCAAAATCACCCAGGAATCACGCGTCAGAAGGTTGTCTGTCTCGGCCTTCGTCAATTCTTTTCGGGACCGGGTCAAATGTTCATATTTTCCGAAGTCGTAAAGGAGCTGAGAAACGCCCAATGAAGCCATCGCCGTCTGGGCCATTGCGAGATTCGAATTATGTCCGTAAGGTCCGAGAGCATCATAGGTCACCGGCATAAAACCGGAATATGCATAAGCGTTGTTAAATGGACGATTCCCGACACCAGGCTCTCCGACACCGAACAGGGCACCGGCACCGATATTGGGCAAAAAATGGGCATTTGCAATCTGAACCGCCGCTTTTGCTTTTTTCACCTGATGGCGGAACATAAAAATTTGAGGATGATGCTTGAGACCAAAAAAAATCGCCTGATCCAGTCGCAATTCTTGTGGAGGCTGGTCAGAGCGCCCTCCTGAAGAAGGGTCGGCCCCTCTGGAAACCCCTGGGACCCCAGCGACCAAAAAGATCATTATGAGCCTTGTGCCGTATAAAAAAATGGTACGAAGCATCCTGGGATCTCCCGTTCTTTTTAAAATTTGCTTCTGAAATCGGATCACAACTGCCGGGCCGGACGGAACGGAACACTTCTGTAGGGAATCGAACGGACCCGTTGCCCGTCATGAATATGCCATTTTCCCATCATGATCAGATGGTCTCCGGCTGAAAGTCCGGATTCGATCTCAACCCAGTCACCATCATCGATCCCGATTTTGACAGGACGAATGTGGACAACCCCATCCTGAACAATCGCGACGGACAAACCTTTGTTCTTTTCTGAGCGAATCGTTGCCCCCGGAACAATGATGGCCCGGTTCATCTTTACCAGGTAAAATGTGAACTGGCCAAACATACCCGGATGAATGACCAGATCCTTGTTCTCAAAATCGACTTCCGTCCGCATTGTGCGAGTTCTTTTATTTTCTTCAAAATCGAAACGGGTCACTCTTCCCTCGTAAGTCTGCCCAGGCAACCCGGAAAACCGGGCAAGAACCCTCTGTCCCCGACGAACTTGAGGGGCTACATCCGCGGGAACCCACACATAGGCTCGAAGAGTTGTCACCTGCTCCAGTGTGACGATGGGCTGGATGGATAACGTCTGATTCGTCCCCTGTGATATGAGCTTTCCCTGATCGACAAACCGGTGTGTCACCATTCCGTCGAACGGAGCCCGAATCGTTTTATAGTCGACCAAGGCCTCGTCGTGCCGCATAGTCGAAACAGCTGCAATATACTCGGCCAACTTTTCCTGAACACGTTGTTCGGAAATAAGGGCCGGATGGGACAACCACACTTTCTTGATTCGTCTGTAAGTCAGATAGGCG
>JAKBPM010000076.1 GCA_021829515.1 Nitrospirota bacterium
CGTGAGGCCCGATGAAGTGATTCACATCTGCGGTGATATTGTCGCTGCGCAGGATCAGTTGAGGTTGTGGCAGTCGAGACATCAGGATGTTTCTGACCAGGTGGATCTCGGGAACGGGATGATAGGGGTGAAGGTGTTTTACTCGGCAGAGAAGGACATAGATTTTGAGATCCAGAGAAAGAAGAGACATGGTTACCTTGTAAGGGAAAAGAAAAGGGAGACGGAGAGGAGGTCATTGAGATGAACGAAGTACAAGGGAGAAACGGCGAATTCAACGGGAGTCTGTTTGACAGGGGCTCCTCATCCGCCGCCCCGATTATGATAGGCTCAGGGGAAATCAATCTTTCCATGCTCGACAAAAGCACGGTGATATTCGGGCCTCCGGGCACGGGAAAGACGACCGCGATAGAACGCTTGGTCACGCAGATAAGAGATATTTCTCCGGAGCCAGACAATCCGAGCATGGCCTACCTCACATATTCGAGAGCGCTGGCCAAGGATGCAAGGGAAAGAATAGGCTTGCAC
The DNA here is from genome assembly GCA_021829515.1 of Nitrospirota bacterium. The sequence continues at coordinate 526 of JAKBPM010000076.1, forward strand.
AGCAAAGCGATGGTAGGGACATTCCATTCCGTTCTTCACAGGATGCTGGGGTGGGTGAGGGGCCGCGGTCAGGAGGGCGACTACCTGTCAGATGAAGATGTATCGGAATTTTGCAGGAAATACGGAATATCAAAAACAGGGAAGGTCCAGACAGAAAGAGAGGACACGGAAGGAGACGATGACTGGTCAAGGTTCCTGATGGCATACGAAAGGGCTTATTCGACCTTCCCGGACGTCAAGAGACCTTCGCTCTTTGTAGATCTTCCATTCAACGTTGATGCAATCATGGCAAAATACGAGGGGCTCAAGAAAGAGAAGAGAAAACACGACTACGTTGACATTTTGGTCGAATCATACACATCCCTCGAACTGCCTCGTATAAAGTACCTGATCGTAGACGAGGCCCAGGATATGAATCCACTGATGTGGAAAATCGTAGACAAATGGCCAAAGGACGTGCTCCTGATAGCCGGAGACGATGACCAGAGCATATACGAATTCAGGGGAGCGACTCCCGAACTTTTCCTTGCCAGACGCAAAGGATCGAAGGTCTTCCACCTGTCACAGACCCACAGGTTTGGGCCCAATATCCTCAGCGTGTGCAAGGACGTTTCCGGTCGTATAAAGACAAGGGAGAAGAAAGAATACGCCCCGGCGAATATCGACGATAAAGTATCGAGGAGATTCAACCTCGAAGAATTCCTCGACCTGAACGGGTCCAAGATGATGCTGTTCAGGACAAGGTTCCTTGCATCGAGCTACTCAAGGCAGCTGGTGGAGAGAGGCATTCCCTTCCTTCCGATAAATTCGCGGCATTCATGGATCTCCCCCTGGTCGAAACGGCTCATACGGCTGAACAACATCCTGCACGATTTTCCGGAGGTCAGCGATGCAGATCTCGCTTTCTTGGTGGAGCACCTGCCTGCCGCGATGCTGAAGAGGGGGATCAAGACATCGGTCGAAAAGGATGGGATGACCAAGCTCAGGGAGTCGATGAAGGGCACGCTCGTCACCGACATCATGAACATCATTTTTGAGCGCGTTCCGGGGAAAGAGGATCTCCTCAGGGGTCTCAAGGTCACGGACGACAAGAAGAGGTTGATGATGCACCTGAACAAGATATTGGAAAGTGACTTACTTCTCGTAGATACATTCCACGCAGCCAAAGGGAAGGAATCGAACAACGTCGCCGTTGCCCTGGACATGACGAGAAAGGTCTTCAACACATTCATGGAGAATCCGGACAGCGAATGGAGGGCATTGTATGTTGCAGTATCGAGGGCAAAGAATTCGCTCACTCTCCTTACGCTTAATGTGACGGAATGGAGGTATCCGATATGACGAAGTTACAGAAGTTACAGCTGGTTACAGAGGTGGTTACACTTGGCGGATACGGATAGTACGGCAAAGTTACAGAGTTACAGCAATTCCAAATCTTTGGAGAATAGCGAAAGCTCTCGAAAAGACTGTAACTGTGTAACTGGATATGAAAAAAAGTCCCATATATTGGGGTTTTTTACGGTTACACTTTCTGCATGTCGATCTGTAACTGTAACCACTCTCAAAAAAACCGTATATATAGGACAATCAGAGGGGGTTATATAAGAGATGTTTTATTATTATCCTAAATTAAAAATAAGCATCTTCGTCTCTTGGAAGTACCTGAAGAAAGAAGAGAAATATAGGATAGATTACAAATTATCAAGGAAATCCGATGCCAGGGTCGTCACATTCAAGGGGGATGAACAATGTGATAGAGAGAGATGGAAAGACAGAAGCAAGGTCCTCCTGGAATTGCGTTACGACGGCAACATCGCATCCATGGATGCCATAGACAAGAATCCGGATAGCATGGATCTGGCGAAGCATCTGTTCGTTCTGGCAGGGAAGAAAGGCAGCCTTGAGATGGTGGACCAGATAAATGAGCTCTGGAGGAAGGAGGTCGAGGGATCCGCCCCCACTTCGACTGAGATATTCATCAACACGGAAAAGGTGGTCTCGTACGGACCTGCGTCGGGGATGGACATATCGATAGGCTCGGAAACGAGGAAATTCAGGTTGCATGACGACGATTTCCTGAGTCCGAAGAATTTCAGGATATGGTACACCAGCGAATTCGGCAGGATGCCGGAGATAAGCAGCCAGGAATGGAAGGAGATGATAGAGGGGTGGATGTCGATGTCCGAGCGGAAGACTTCCATCGACGACGACCTCGTGCCATCCATCTGGGAGGATTTCACGGAAACGCTCAGGATGAACACAATCTACGATGAATTCAGCGAAGA
>JAKBPM010000022.1 GCA_021829515.1 Nitrospirota bacterium
TGCCATCTTGTTCGCCGCCAACACCCGCGTGATCGCCGCCGTCAACGTCGTCTTCCCATGATCCACGTGACCAATCGTTCCAATATTCAGATGCGGCTTTGTTCTCTCAAATTTTGCTTTGGCCATTGCGTCACTCCTGAATTTATGATTGCTTAAATAAAATGATTAGGATTTCGACTTTTCAATGATCTCATCTGCCACATTCTTAGGAGCTGGCTCATAATAGGCGAGAAGCATGGTAAAAATACCCCGCCCTTGAGTCATTGAACGAAGATCAGTTGCATACCCAAACATAGAAGCCAGCGGAACATGAGCATCGATAACCTGCGCTCCAGCGCGGGCATTCATTCCAATGATCTTTCCACGCCGACTGCTGAGGTCACCCATCGTATCGCCTAGGTATTCTTCTGGAACAACAACTTCAACATTCATAATGGGCTCGAGAATGACACCGCCGGCTTTCCTAACGCCATCCTTCAAAGCCATCGATGCAGCAATCTTAAAGGCCATTTCAGAGGAGTCGACATCATGATAAGACCCAAAGGTCAGAGCCACTTTCATGTCAACGATGGGGAACCCGGCCAAAACCCCTCCTGCCATTGCCTCTACAACGCCCTTTTCAATGGCTGGAACATATTCTTTTGGAACAACACCGCCAACAATCTTGTTTTCAAATACAAAGCCTGAGCCGCGCTCCAGAGGCTCTAATTCGAAAACAACATGGCCATATTGTCCACGACCACCGGTTTGACGAATATACTTTCCTTCGATCTCAACTTTTTGGGTGATGGTTTCACGGTATGCAACCTGGGGCTTGCCCACGTTTGCATCAACCTTAAATTCCCGTTTAAGCCGATCAACAATAATTTCAAGATGAAGCTCACCCATTCCGGAAATAATTGTTTGGGCAGTCTCTTCATCTGTTGATATACGAAGTGAAGGGTCTTCCTGAGAAAGTCGGCCCAAGGAAAGGCCAAGCTTTTCCTGGTCGCCTTTTGTCTTTGGTTCGATGGCAACAGAGATGACCGGATCCGGAAACTCAATAACCTCGAGAAGAACGGGATCGTTCTCATCGCACAGGGTATCTCCCGTTAAGGTATTTTTGAGACCGACTGCGGCTGCGATATCTCCGGCATAGACCTCCTTGATGTCTTCCCTCTTGTCCGCATGCATCTTCAGGATGCGACCAATTCTTTCGCGACCTTGACGGGTTGAATTATATACATAGGATCCCGCATCGACTCTTCCTGAATAAACTCGGAAGAAGGTGAGCTGGCCGACAAACGGGTCCGTCATAATCTTGAATGCGAGAGCGGAGAACGGGGCTCCATCATCGCACTTTCTGACCATCTCCGATTTGTCCTTGGGATTAATGCCAATGACATCTGGAACATCAAGAGGTCCTGGAAGATAGGCCAACACCGCATCAAGGAGTTGCTGAACACCCTTATTTTTAAAGGCAGAGCCACAGAGAACTGGGGTGCCTTTCATTTCGATGGTGATTTTCCGGAGAACTTTGACGATTTCCTCTGAGGTAATTTCCTCTTCTCCAAGAATTTTTTCCGTAATAGAATCGTCATGCATGGAAATGGATTCAAGAAGCATTTCTCGATATTTCTCGGATATTTCCCTCATATCCTCTGGAATATCAACAGTATCGAACCGCATTCCAGTGGGGTCGTTATAAACCACGGCCTTCATCGTGACGAGATCAACGACACCCGAGAAGTTGTCTTCAGAGCCAATAGGAATCTGAATAGGAATCGGGTTCGCCTTCAAACGGTCAACCATAGTGGCCACTGAAGCGTAAAAATCCGCGCCGACCCGATCCATCTTATTCATAAAAGCAATGCGGGGAACCCGGTATTTGTCTGCCTGTCGCCAGACAGTTTCCGACTGAGGCTCAACTCCTTGCACTGAATCGAACAGAGCGATCGCTCCGTCAAGAACCCGCAATGAACGCTCAACCTCAATCGTGAAATCGACATGCCCAGGCGTATCGATGATATTGACACGATGGTCTTTCCAGACAGTGGTAATCGCGGCAGAGGTAATCGTGATCCCCCGCTCCCGCTCTTGGTCCATCCAATCCATGACTGTGTTTCCTTCATGGACCTCACCCATACGATGGACAACTCCGGTATAAAAAAGAATACGCTCAGTTGTCGTTGTCTTTCCCGCATCAATATGGGCCATGATACCAATGTTGCGGGTTTTCTCAAGGGAATACTGCCGACTCACTTAATGCCTCCTACCACTTATAATGCGCGAACGCTTTATTGGCTTCCGCCATACGATGAGTATCTTCGCGCTTCTTAACCGAAGAGCCGACATTATTAGATGCATCGATAATTTCAGCGGCAAGCTTTTCTTCCATAGAATGGCCGGCACGAGATTTTGCCCCGGTCACCATCCAGCGAAGGGCCAAAGATATCCGACGATTGGGTCTAACCTCAACAGGAACCTGATAGGAAGCTCCACCCACACGACGTGACTTGACTTCAAGGAGAGGCTTAACGTTATCAACCGCAAGTTTAAAGACCTTCAGTGGATCTGGCCCCATTTTCGTTGTCACAATATCCATAGAGGCGTAAAAAACATTTTCAGCCGTTGATTTCTTCCCCTGCTTCATCAGGGTATTGATCATTTTTGAAACCAAACGGCTGTTAAACTTTGAATCTGGCAAAACCTCTCGTCGGTTTACCTGATTAGATCTACGCGGCATCTATTACACTCCAGAATTATTGAGTCAATCGTTCTAGGCGAAGTTTACGCCTTGGCTTTTTTCGAACCGTACTTGGAACGGCTCTTCTTCCGATTTGCCACACCAGCCGCATCAAGCGCTCCACGGACAATATGATATCTCACGCCAGGAAGATCCTTCACACGGCCGCCCCTGACAAGGACGATCGAATGCTCCTGAAGATTGTGGCCAATACCTGGGACGTAAGCAGTGACTTCAAATCCATTTGTCATTCGCACACGGGCCACCTTCCGAAGGGCTGAGTTTGGCTTTTTCGGAGTAGTTGTATAAACCCGGACGCAAACGCCACGTCTTTGAGGGCATCTTGTCAACGCAGGGCTTTTGCTTTTATCCTGAATCTTTTTTCTACCGCTGCGAACAAGCTGATTAATTGTCGGCACTTAGCTTTCCTCCATTTTTCCGATTTCGGCCTCGCAAAAAGCGAACCTTGTCATTCTATTGATCGAGTCAGAATAAGTCAAGATCCTTCGGTTTCTCCCTCAAGGGGAATATAGGTCTTCCTAAACTTGGGAAAACCTGTCCCTGCGGGAATAAGTCGCCCGACAATGACGTTTTCCTTTAGACCTTGAAGATCGTCGGTCTTTCCATTGATAGCAGCTTCCGTGAGAACTCGAGTTGTCTCTTGGAAGGATGCGGCGGAAATAAAGCTCTCGGTGGAAAGTGCGGCCTTTGTGATTCCCAGCAGAAGAGGACTTCCGCTCGCTGGCTTCTTTCCCTCCGATATCAACCGAGCATTCTCTTCATCAAAGATCCCTCGATCCACCTGGCTCCCTACCATGAAAATGGACTCACCGGGATCATCGATCCTGATTTTTCGAAGCATCTGACGGACAATGACTTCAATATGCTTGTCATTGATCCCCACCCCCTGGAGCCTATAGACCTCTTGGACTTCATTCACCAAGTAAGACATAAGGTTCTGTGGACCGAGGACCGTAAGAATATCATGCGGATTAACTGAACCATCCATGAGAGGTTCACCTGCCTCAACCCAGTCATTCTCATGAACACTCACATGCTTTCCCTTGGGAATGATGTACTCTTTTTCTTCCCCAAGGTCATTAATCACTTTGACGGTTCTCGTTCCCCTTGACTGCTTTGAGTTAGCAAAGGTCACAGTCCCTTCAATTTCTGTGATAATCGCCTGCTCCTTCGGTTTTCTTGCCTCAAAAAGCTCAGCAACACGAGGAAGACCGCCAGTAATATCCTTTGTCTTTGTCGACTCTCTTGGAATCTTGGCTAAAACATCTCCAGGGTACACCGTTGATTTTTCATCAACGAGAATATGAGCGCCTGTTGGTAAGGGATACTCTTTCCTGTTTTTGGTTCCAGTCTCACGAACTTCAAGACGAGGACGAAGGTTTTGCTTTGAGTCAATAATCACACGGCTTTTTAGTCCTGAAATTTCGTCGATTTCTTCTTTCAGCGTCTGCCTGTCAATCACATCCTTGAAGTTACAAATTCCTTCAACTTCAGTGATGATTGGCGTGGAAAATGGATCCCACTCCACAAGCTTGGATCCGACGGTGACCCTCTGCCCATTCTCCACAAGCAGCTTGGCACCATAGACGACAGAATACCGTTCTTTTTCTCGACCATCCTCATCAATAATGACAATCTTTCCATTTTTCGACATGGCGATATTGGAATTTTCATTATTTTTGACCGTGGTCAGGTTGTCGTAGCGAACAAGACCATCCCGCTTCGCTTCATGGATAGACTGCTTACCAACCTGAGCCGTTCCTCCGATGTGGAAGGTCCGCATCGTCAGCTGTGTTCCTGGCTCTCCGATCGATTGGGCTGCAATAATTCCGATTGCCTCTCCAAGCTCAACCCTCTTTCCACGGCTGAGATCTCGTCCGTAACAAGCGGCGCATACACCACGCTTCGACTGGCATGTCAAAACGGAGCGTATTTTAATGATATCAATTCCTGAATCCTTGATTTTCTCAACTTCCTCTTCGTTAATTTCCTGTCCTGCGCGAAGGATCAGCTCAGGCTTCGAGGATTTGTTCTTACCAGAAGATCTGGGGGCAAATAGATCTTCGGAAGAGACTCGACCAAGGATTCTTTCTTCCAAGGGTTCAATCGTTTCGCCACCTTCAACAAGGGCCGTCACATCAATCCCATTCATCGTTCCACAATCTTCTTCAGTGATGATGACATCCTGTGCCACATCAACAAGACGGCGGGTCAGGTATCCGGAATTTGCTGTTTTAAGGGCTGTATCCGCCAATCCCTTACGTGCTCCATGCGTCGAAATAAAATACTGGAGAACGCTCAGTCCTTCCCTAAAATTAGCAGTAATTGGGGTTTCAATGATTTCGCCGGAAGGCTTAGCCATCAGTCCCCGCATACCACCCAGCTGACGAATCTGCTGCGCAGAACCTCTTGCACCTGAATCCGCCATCATATATATCGAGTTGAAGTCTCCAGAGCTTCGTCCTTCCTTGACAGAGGCCTCTTCGTCCTTCAGCTCTTTCATCATTTCATCGGCAACCTGCTCAGTAATCTGTGCCCATTTATCGATAACCTTGTTGTAGCGCTCACCTGAGGTAATCAGACCATCGTTGTACTGAGCCTGAATCTCCTGAATTTCCTCATTTGCCTTTTCAATCGTCAATGATTTATGCGCTGGAATTCTCATATCACCGATTGCGATCGAAAGCCCTGACTTCGTGGCAAAAAGAAAACCGATTTGTTTGATATTATCAAGGAAGGTAACCGTTTCTTTCCGACCAGCATTCCTGTAGCAAAAATCAATGAGGTTCGTCAGGACTTTTTTATTTAACTCACGATTAATTGCCTCAAAGGGAATCTGAGAAGGCAGAATCTCATAGAAAAGAATTCGGCCCACCGTTGTCTCGACTTTTTTCATTGGTCCGTCATTGGTATTCAGGCGAACATTAATTTTTGCATGGAGACCAACCTGACCACTGTCGTAGGCAATACGGACCTCTTGCGGGGAGGAAAAATGCATTCCATTTCCTTTTTCCCCGGCCTTCTCTTTGCTCAAATAGTAGCAGCCAATGACCATATCCTGGGTCGGAACCATGATAGGCTTTCCATTAGCAGGAGAGAGGACGTTGTTCACCGACATCATGAGCACCCGTGCTTCAAGCTGTGACTCAATCGACAGGGGCACGTGTACAGCCATCTGATCCCCATCAAAGTCAGCATTGAATGCTGCGCAGACAAGAGGGTGAAGACGAATGGCTTTACCTTCAACCAAAACTGGATCAAATGCTTGAATACCCAGGCGGTGAAGCGTCGGAGCTCTATTCAGTAATACAGGATGTTCACGAATGACTTCATCAAGGATGTCCCAAACAATGGGATCTTCCCCCTCAACCCGCTTCTTGGCAGTCTTGATATTATTGACAAGACCTCGTTCCTCGAGTTTCTGGAAAATAAAAGGCTTGAATAGCTCAAGAGCCATCTTCTTGGGCAACCCACACTGACTCAGCTTGAGCTCAGGACCAATAACGATAACCGAACGCCCCGAATAGTCAACGCGCTTACCCAAGAGATTCTGACGGAAGCGTCCTTGCTTTCCCTTGAGCATGTCGGATAGCGATTTTAATGGCCGCCTATTGGCCCCCCTAATGACCCGACCTCGTCGTCCGTTATCAAAAAGAGCATCAACAGCCTCCTGCAACATCCTGATTTCATTATGGATGATAAGCTGTGGCGTTGGGGATGAAACATCCAACAATCTCTTGAGTCGGTTGTTTCGATTGATGACTCTTCGGTAAAGGTCATTCAGATCAGAGGTTGCAAAACGCCCACCATCAAGAGGGACAAGGGGCCTCAAGTCAGGGGGAAGAACGGGGATAACATCTAAAATCATCCATTCAGGTAGATTGCCTGACTTTCTGAATGCCTCTACAATTTTGAGTCGCTTGGCGTGCTTTTTCTTTGTCGCCGAGCTTACTGCAGGATCAAGCATTTGCTCCTGAAGCTCATGCGCAAGCTTCTCCAGGTCGAGATTTCTAAGAAGGGACCGGATGGCCTCTGCGCCGATCTCTCCTTTGAGATTTGACGAAGGGAAGTCTCGCCGAAGACGATCAAACTCCTCCTTGGCAATTGGACGATGCTTTGCAAAGGAAGAAAGAATTTCTTCTCGTCTCTTTTCCGATTCGGCAATTGTTTTAATAATTGGTGTAAAGGATTCTTCCTGAAGAACAACAATCATCATTCCTTTTTCAGGAGAGATCTCTTGGATACGGGTGCCACTGCGAGCAATAATTTCGCCTGTTTCGGATGAGTAGAGATCGAGTGCCAGAAGCTGGCGCGATTTAAATTTGACCAAGTTTTTTGGGGTTTCGACACTCTCGCTTTTTTTCTTTTTCTTTCCCGGAGAATCAGACTGAGACTGGTCGACAAGAAGCACATCAATGCTGGGAAGATCCTTTTCCTGCAAGATAAAAACAGGAGTTGTATCTCTCTCTTTAAAGTAGGCTTGGGAGATTTGCTCAGGATCAATCTCTGAGGTGTTCCCTTGGGGATCCATTTGGATATACTTCACAGCTTTTTGGGAAAGAAGATCAAGAATCGACTTATTCTTTCCTCCGTCAATATCCGAAACGACAGTCCCTAAGTCAGTTAAAACATAGGATTCGAAATAGAGGATTTGATCGAGGTCCTTGATCGTCATATCAAGGAGGTTCCCGATTCTCGAAGGAAGGCCCTTCAAAAACCAAATATGAGCAACAGGAGCCGCAAGCTCAATGTGCCCCATTCGCTCACGGCGAACCTTACTTTGAATAACCTCCACACCGCACTTGTCACAAATAACCCCACGGTGCTTCATTCGCTTATATTTTCCGCAGTTACACTCCCAGTCTTTGACCGGACCAAAAATCTTGGCGCAAAAAAGACCATCACGCTCAGGTTTGAAAGAGCGGTAATTGATCGTCTCAGGTTTCTTCACTTCCCCATGCGACCATGATCGGATCTTGTCAGGAGAAGCCAGCATGATCTTGATCTGAGAAAAAGAAAGCATGTCTGAATCAAAGGACTGAAAAATATCTCCCTTTTCAAGATCTCTGTGGCGACCTCTCTCAGAGGAATAGGTTGGAGCGTCAGCAGCATCAACGGAAAGTGCTGGATCTGCCAATGCTAATTCTTGCCCAGTAGGAGAATTATCCAGTTCATCATGCGACATATCAGTCATTCAACTTCTCCTGTGTCTTTAGAAGTTCAATATCCAACGCGAGGCTTTGAAGTTCTTTTATTAACACGTTGAAAGATTCCGGAAGGCCTGGATCGAGGTAGTTTTCTCCTCGCACAATGGCTTCATACATCCGGCTGCGCCCCGAAACATCATCGGACTTAACAGTCAAGAACTCCTGGAGCGTAGAGGCCGCACCATATGCCTGTAGGGCCCAAACCTCCATTTCCCCAAGACGCTGACCACCAAATTGAGCTTTTCCTCCCAAAGGTTGCTGCGTGACAAGAGAGTAAGGGCCAATTGAGCGGGCATGGATCTTGTCATCAACAAGGTGATGGAGCTTAAACATATACATCACACCCACCGTTACGGGACGTTCGAATATCTCTCCCGTTTTGCCGTCAACTAGTTGGGTTTGACCTGTCTCAGAAATTTCTCCTTTTTTGAGCATGGCCTTGATTTCATCTTCACTGGCCCCATCAAAAACAGGTGTCGCCACATGAAGCCCGAGAGCACGGGCAGCCATTCCCAAATGGGTTTCAAGTATCTGCCCCACATTCATACGTGAAGGAACGCCTAAAGGATTTAAAATAATATCGACCGGAGTTCCATCCGGCAAAAATGGCATATCTTCGACGGGAACTATGCGAGAAACAACGCCCTTATTCCCGTGACGTCCTGCCATCTTGTCTCCGACAGAGAGCTTCCGCTTCATTGCCACATAGACCTTGACAAGTTTAAGCACTCCGGGTGCGAGCTCATCACCTTTTTTTAGTCGTCCGATACGCTCGTCATGACGCATCTGGATAGCTTCAATTTTTTCCTTTGTTCGAGCCTCGATTGCTTGAAGCTCATCCTGCTCTTTTTGGTCCGAGAGCGTAATGGCAGAATAGTCACCCAGCTTTTCAAGGGTATCCGCTGTCAGACGGCGCTTTTTCTTGAGAATAACATCCCCTGTTTCAGCGTCGAGAATGTCTTCCTTGATGACTTTCCCCAGAAGGAAGGCTTTGATCTTTTCCTTCTTTTCTTCTTCGACCTTGCGAAGCTCTCCTTGATAAGCATGAGTAAGCGAACCAATATCCTGACCGTGAACAGGGGCCGAGACAATCGGCTCATCCTTTTCAACACCCTTACGGGAGAGGATTTTTACATCAACAACAATCCCTTCAATCCCTGCTGGAACCGTTAGAGAAGCATCTTTCCAGTTAGCCGACTTATCACCAAAGATGGCTCGCAGCAAACGTTCCTCTGGCGTCAGCTGAGTCTCTGCCTTAGGAGTTACCTTTCCTACAAGGATATCCCCCGGCTTAACCTCTGCGCCGATCCTGACAATGCCTCCCTCATCAAGATTTTTTAACGCCTCATCGGACAGGTTTGGAATATCTCGAGTAATCTCTTCCTTCCCTTGCTTTGTTTCACGAGCCTCAAGTTCAAATTCTTCTATATGAATGGAGGTAAACATATCATCGCGAACGAGGCGCTCACTAATCAGGATGGCATCTTCAAAGTTATACCCACCCCAAGGCATGAAGGCGACAAGGACATTTTGCCCCATGGCCAAATCACCACGCTCGGTCGAAGGTCCATCCACAAGAACATCGCCTTTCTTGAACTTCGTTCGAGGGCTCAGAAGGACCTTCTGGTTAAGACAGGTATTTTGGTTTGATCGCCTAAACTTGATTAGCGGATAGGTCTTCATCCCTGTGTTTTTGTATTTGACGGTGAATGATGTTCCGTCAACCTTTACCACTTCGCCGTCCTCTGTCGCATAAATGACGTACCCAGAATCTCTCGCGACGACCTTTTCCATGCCCGTGCCGACTAGTGGGGCACTCGGGCGCAGAAGGGGAACGGCCTGGCGCTGCATGTTTGATCCCATAAGCGCGCGATTAGCATCGTTATGCTCCAAAAAGGGAATCAGTGCGGTCGCGACCGAGACAATCTGTTGGGGAGCCACATCGATATACTGCACCTGCTCAGGAGCTACGCTAATAAAATCCCCTTTGAAGCGCGCCGACACCTGCGACTCAGTCAATGCTCCCTTCTTGTCGAGCTTCGTGCTGGCCTGGGCAATAATGTACTTGTCCCCATCCATGGCCGACAAATAGACAATCTCAGGTTTAGCCACTCCATTTTCAACCACGCGGACAGGAGACTCGATAAAGCCGAAGTCGTTCACGCGAGCAAATGTCGCCAAGGAGGTAATCAAACCAATATTGGGACCTTCCGGGGTTTCGATAGGGCAGATGCGTCCATAATGGCTAGCATGAACGTCACGAACCTCGAATCCTGCCCGTTCTCTTGTCAAGCCACCAGGACCTAGCGCCGAAAGACGCCGCTTGTGGGTCACCTCAGCAAGGGGGTTCGTCTGATCCATAAACTGGGAGAGCTGGCTTGAACCGAAAAACTCCTTGATGATCGCGGTAACAGGCTTCACATTGATCGGATCTGAAGATATGACACTCTCTGGATCACCTAGGTTCAAGCGCTCTTTTATTGCACGCTCCATCCTGACAAGGCCGATTCGGAACTGATTCTCCAGAAGCTCTCCGACAGAGCGGACACGACGATTCCCAAGGTGATCAATATCGTCAATTTCTCCTCTATTTTCGAGAAGGTCCACCATATACCGAATGACTTCTACAATGTCGGTTTTTGTAAGAAGCCTATTGGAAAGACTTTCGCGAATCCCTAGTTTAGAGTTGAGCTTCAGTCGACCAACAGATGAGAGGTCATATCTCTTGCTGTTAAAAAACGATTGATCAAAAAACTGGCGTGCCGTCTCAACATGAGGGACCTCTCCAGGGCGAATCTTTTTATAGATCTCGACGACTGCTGGATCAGACTCAATACGGTGGGGATTTTTTGCAAGGTCAAGGAGCTCAAGGAGAAGATCATGCGATTTGTTCGTTGCTGAATAGACCAAAGAAAGGGTTGTTTTCTTGGCTTTTTTAGCAACATCCAGATCTTCGAAATCGAATAGATCCCCTTCTTTTTTAAAGGGATTTCCCTTTTTTGGCTCTTCAAGCTCATAAACATGAACATAGCTTTGGAGTTCCTGCAAGGTAACCGGCTTTTCAGTGGTCAAGGAAATGATTTGACCATCGCTATCTTCTCCCGCCTGAACGACAACACGAAGATCCTCGTGCTTGGCTCTAACGAGAATGAGTTTTTTATGTTCTGCGATCTGTTTAAGGGTGTCAGCAGTAACTGTCGCTCCATCAGAAACGATTGTTTCCCCGTCTTCAGAGATAAGCTTAAAGAGGGCTTTTCCTGTAGAACGAAGATTGAACGTCACCTTTTTTGTCGTGACATCAATATCCGCAATGACCCCACCCATGAAGCGAGAGACAAGAACCTTTGCTCGAATTTCTGGAGCCACTCCAAAAGAAACAAGAAGGCGCACAAGGCGGGATCGTTCCGTCTCAGTTTGGCCAGCGCGGTCCTGTACAAGGGATTTCTTATCAATGAGGAGAGTCTGGTGAAGGACAGTTCGTGCCCGCTGACTCACGGGAACAGCATAGCAACGAATTTCAAAAATCCCCCGCTGAATAAGATTCGTCAGAACCGGGATTCTTGTTTTATCCCCATCCTCCTCAATGATCCGTTGTCCGACTGAGAGAAGAACATCCATTGGGCTTTGTGGATCGAGAAGATCTTCGGCAGAATGAAAGTCCTCGACTTCTTTTTCAGGTATAGCTTCAAGAAGGCGGAATCGGGAAGTCCCCTCCAAGACCTCGACGGTCAGAGGGTAAAATTTCTTGCTTTTGGAATGCATGGTACCCATCGATGAATGGGACTTGATAGCGTTGACAATCTCCTTTGAAAACTTTGTCACCTTATCCTGGTAGACAACTTCATCACTGGTCTTTACACGATCCCCTTCTTCCTTCAAGGAACGTGTCCATATTTTGAAGGGAAGCGGATCTCCAATTGAAATATCCACCGAACGGAATACTTGGGTCGGACGAAAAATGATAAAATCACGAATTTTTTCAGCGAAAGGAAGAATTGAATGGAGAACTGCCTCTGTCGCTTTCCCTGAAAGGTCCAACAATGAAAGGAACGCCTTAGCCGTCAATGGAACGGCAAGATGTCCCAAGGGAATTTCCGGAAGTTTCTCTTCAAGTTTCGCGAGAAGGGAAGATGCTTCCTTGGAAAGGAGCGGCGAAACACTGCCTGCTCCGCGTCCGCCAACAAGAGGAATCAGGATCCCCGATGTTTTAGAATCTGAAAAGAACCTGATATTCGGAATGGCGACTTCTTCTTTACGGTCACCTTGGAAGCGCAGAGTAAGATCTAGGCGGTCCTTAAGAACTCGGACAATTTCGGATGATTCCATTGGAACGGCATCATCACGAAAAACAAGTCCATCATGATCCTTCAGCTGGAAGGGCAAAGTGGATCCGGGCTCAATCGGAAAATAGGCATAGAGCTCAGGGGCGCCAGGTTTAATCTGGAGAGTTTCGATATTGTAGTATTCTTTTACAACATCAGCGGAGGTCATTCCCATCGCTTTGAGGAGGATCGTCGCAGGAAACTTCTTCTTGCGATCAATACGTACATAAAGATTGTCCTTTTGGTCGTATTCAAAATCGATCCAGGAACCGCGATAAGGAATAATTCGTGAGGTAAATAGAGGGGTGCCGGTCAGACGAGTTTTAGTCTTGTCGTGGGAAAAGAAGACACCAGGAGATCGGTGGAGCTGACTGACGACAACTCTCTCCGTGCCATTAATGATAAACGTTCCCTTAGTGGTCATCAGGGGGAGGTCGCCTAGGTACTTTTCTTCCTCTTTCATATATTTTACGGAAAAGGAGGGCTCTTTTGCAGCCGGGGAAGACTTCTCAACTTCTTTATTTTGTTCGAGTGCAGCAATACGAATTTTTATTTTGAGGGGGGCAGCATAGGTCATACCACGCTCAAGACACTCGTGCTCTTCGTATTTTGGCTCACCCAAGGAATATTCAATAAAATCTATCCGATAGTTTCCATTATAGTCTTCGATAGGGAAAACACTCAGAAAGGCTGACTGGAGACCGCTATCTTCTCGCATCGAAGAAGGAACGTCGAGCTGAAGAAAGCGTTCGTATGACCGCTTCTGAATTTCAATAAGGTCCTGAACATCAATAAACTGCTGACTGCCACCAAAATTGTGGCGAACTATCGCGGTTTTGTTCTCCATCTATTATTCCTCAGGTCATGCATTTTGATGTGGAGCTCATTTATCGGGAGAGACATTGGATTGAGCAGTGCAAACGGCTGCTTCAAAAATGAGAAAACCGGAGGGACAAATAGCGACCCTCCGGATATATGGGAGCTAGGAATTTTTACTTGACTTCGACTTCTGCGCCGGCAGCAACAAGCTTTTCTTTTGTGGAATCAGCATCTGCCTTGGCAACACCAGTCTTGACAGGCTTGGGAGCTCCCTCAACGAGATCCTTAGCTTCTTTGAGTCCAAGGCTTGTAATCTCGCGAACGACCTTGATGATGTTGATCTTCTTATCAGCAGGGGCAGATTTAAGAATCACATCAAATTCCGTCTTTTCTTCGGCAGGAGCTGCGGAAGCGGCGCCACCGCCACCAGCCGCAACGACGGCAACAGGCGCAGCAGCAGAAACGCCAAACTTCTCTTCCATGCTCTTGATGAGAGAAACAAGCTCAAGGACGGACAAAGTTTCGATACCACCAAGAATTTCTTCCACAGACATTTTTGACATTTTGTGAAACCTCCCATTTCATGAATGAATTAGAAAAACTAGCCCTCGAGCTGTTTCTTCCGTTCCTCAAGCGCATACATTGGCTTTCTGAGGATTTGTGAAAGCCCCCCGACAAGGTTGGATAGGGGAGCCTGGAGAAGTCCCAAAAGTTGACCGTAAAGGACTTTCCGATCCGGAACTTTTGATAGCTCGATCAGCTCCTGATGGGAAACCTTTTGCCCATCAAAAACCCCCGCCTTGATCTTGAAAAGGGGATTCTCCTTGGAGTAGTCAACAACGGCCTTGATAACTCCAAGAGGATTCTCTTCGGAAAAGATATAACCCACCTGACCCTTCATCTCTGGTTTTAGAGGGGTCGCAAGGGTGGTCTCAGTTCCAATTTTAGCAAGGGTGTTTTTATAGACAGAAAACTTTCCGCCATGAGTCTTCAAAGAACGACGCAGAGCTGAAAGCTTCGCCACATTTAGCCCCTGATACTCCGCAACCACTGTTACAGACGAGGCTTTTGCCAGTTTTCTGAAGGCCTCAATACTGGCTGTTTTCTGAGCCTTATTTGCCATCAAACAACCTCTTTCAAGAGTTGGTTCACATCAATCTTGACACCAGGCCCCATCGTTGTAGAGATGGAGATCGACTTCACATATTTCCCCTTGGATGTCTGGGGCTTGGCCTTAACAATCGCCCCCATCGCCGTCATGACATTGTCAAAGAGTTGTTTGGGTTCAAAACTGGCTCGGCCGACCGAAAAATGGAGGATCCCAGCCTTCTCCGATTTGAACTCAATTTTCCCTTGCTTAGCCTCAGAAACGGCCTTCCCGACTTCAAAGGTTACTGTTCCCGTTTTTGGGTTAGGCATGAGGCCGCGAGGACCAAGAATTTTACCAACCTTACCAACGGCGGCCATCATATCGGGAGTTGCAATGACTTGATCAAACTCAAGCCACCCTTCTTGAATCCTGGTAACGAGATCATCGCCACCAACATAATCTGCGCCCTTATCCAGGGCTTCTTTTTCTTTCTCACCCTTAGCAAAAACAAGAATGCGAACTTTTTTGCCGAGACCGTGAGGGAGTACGACTGCCGATCTAACCATCTGATCAGAGCGCTTTGGATCCACTCCTAAAGAAACGGCTAAATCTACTGACTCGTCGAATTTCGCAAACTTAATCGACTGAATGAGGGCAATGGCATCATTCAGGGAGTGCTCAGAAGGAGCTACACTCGATTGGGCCTTCGCGATTTGTTTTCCCTTAGACATTTGTCAACCCTTAATCTTCAATGGTTATTCCCATGCTCCTGGCTGTTCCCTCAATAATCCTTGCGGCATGATTAACATCATAGGCATTGAGGTCTGGCATTTTAATCTTGGCAATCTCCAAAACCTTCGCCCTGGGGATGGCAGCCACCTTTTCTTTGTTAGGAGCCTTTGACCCTTTGGCAACAGAAGCGTACTTCTTCAAAAGATCAGAAGCTGGAGGGGTTTTCGTGATAAAGGTAAAGGTCCGATCTTTATAAACTGTAATCACAACTGGAATGATTGTATTTTCCTGGCCCTGAGTCTTGGCATTGAACTGCTTGCAAAACTCCATGATGTTCACACCATGCTGACCCAAGGCGGGTCCAACAGGAGGGGCTGGATTGGCTTTTCCCGCAGGAATTTGAAGCTTAACATAGCCAGTAATTTCTTTTGCCATTTATTTTCCCCAAAGTAGAACTAAAAAGATCTATGCCCGCTCAATCTGAAGAAAGTCGAGCTCTACCGGCGTCTGCCGACCAAAAATGCTGACCAAAACCCTGACCTTACCGTGCTCAGAATCAACCCCTGAAATAGCACCCGTGAATCCCTGGAAAGGCCCATCGGTAATTCGAATTGAATCACCCTCAAAGTATTGCTCGCTGGCGGCGGGCATCGCAGTCCCTTCCTCTATGCGATGGAAGAGCTCGTTTACCTCTGTCGCCGTCATTGGCTGAGGCTTTCCCTTGTTTCCAAGAAAACCGGTCACCTTCGGAACAGACTTTACATAGTGAAAAACCTCTTCGGTCGGCTCCATCTCGACTAGAACATATCCCGGAAAAACTTTCCGGGTCGAGACCTTCTTTTTCCCTTCCTTGAACTCGGTCACATTCTGAGTTGGAACAAGGACAACACCAATCCCATCCTCGATTCCCCCTCGTTCCCGAAGCCCTTCAAGGGCTGTCTTAACCTTATTTTCAAATCCTGCATATGTATGAAGAACAAACCAGCTTTTTTCAGGCATCTATTGATCCAACTTTTTTAAAGGGCGGGGTCTTCCACCATCAGCGAAGAATCAGTCCGACGACCTTTGCAAGAACAAGATCTGCCAGAGCCAAAAAAAAGGACATAAACACAACCATGACAACGACAACGACAGAAGACCCGATAGTCTGATCGCGGGTTGGGAAAGACGTTTTCTTTAATTCGACCGCCACATCGGAAAGATACCCCTTGAATTTTTCCATGCGGGCCATAAAAGCACTCCTCGGATTTCATTGGCAGGCCAGGAGGGACTTGAACCCCCAACCACCGGTTTTGGAGACCGGAGCTCTGCCAAATTGAGCTACTGGCCTATGATTATTTCGTTTCCTTATGAACCTTATGGCCACGACATTTTTTGCAGAATTTCTTCAGCTCAATCTTTTCTGCATTATTTCGTTTGTTTTTCATCGTAGAATAATTTCTGTCCTTGCATTCAGTGCATGCCAAGGTGATGATCTCGCGCATCAGACGTCCCTTTCAGTATTAAAGGATGACCTTGGAGATAACACCGGCGCCGACAGTCCGTCCGCCTTCTTGAATGGCAAAGCGC
>JAKBPM010000001.1 GCA_021829515.1 Nitrospirota bacterium
CAGAGGTTCCCCTCCATTGATCTCCGTTTTCGGGGAATAATAGACAAGCCAGTCACCCACCCTCATCCGATGAAGCGGAGCGGCCTTGCCGTGGCACAACTGAGCAAATCCCTCCGCCCTTCCCCATTTCACGTGAGACCAAGATGCCACCCCGATCCAGTATCGCACCCTCATTCAAGCTGCCCGGCAAGGCTTGAACATTTCTCAAGGGTCTCCTTCAATGTTTTTTGGATACCACGTCCAATCAGTAGGGCAAACAAAGGACTTAACCACCCATGCATCTCGATACGAACGCTGATTTTCCCACCCTTCCCCGGAGAGTCTTCGGGCGAATAGGTGTGTATAAAATCCATACAGGTCAGGGGCAGAAAGGAGCGGTTCGTGAAACCCCGTTTTTTTTGGACCTCCAGCATGACAAAATTCACCATGGGCTCACCAACTGGTTTCAATTGCCCCCTGCTTCCTGCCTCAAACGGCCCATCCAGAGTGACCCATTCCAATCCTTCGTCCCAATGATTCCACTCGTGGGGTCGGGACCAGAGTGCCCAAACCTGTTCTGCATTAGCTGTAGTCGGAATCGTTTCTTCATACCTCCATGTCAGCATCTGATCCTCCAGTAGTAATTACATATATTATATATATGATTACTATATCTCAGTGGGACCTTTGTTTCAACAGGAGATCATTGGGCCAGGAGAAAATCTTTCTTGGAAGCAAATCCCCCTTGGTCACAATCGTTTTTTTACCTATTGAATATAGACCGGTCTATCTATTATGATTGCACTCATGAAAAAGCCCATTCATCCAGGAAAGACTCCCTCAAATGTTGTCCGGACCCGTATTCTCGAAACGGCCGCCAATCTTTTTTATCTTCATGGGATCTCCAATGTCGGGATTAATGAGGTCATCGGAAAAGCCGGTGTAGCCAGAATGTCCCTCTACCATCACTATTCTTCCAAGGACGATCTTATTCTGGCTGTGCTCGACCATATCTCTGCCCAAAGGGCCGAGATAATCGGGAACGCCCTTTCCGGATACCACACCCCGGAGACCCGGCTTATGGCTATATTCCTGATCCTGAAGGAAACCGTCCATGAAGAGACCTTCCGGGGATGCGCATTTATCAACGCGGCAATAGAAAGGGCAAAACCGGAAGATCCCATCCACGCAAGGGTTGCCAAACACAAGAGAATGATTCAGGAAATCTTTCTCAAACTGGCAAAGGAAGCGGGAGCAGACAATCCGGACCTTCTAGCCCGGCAATTGATGATCCTTTGGGACGGTGCGATCACACAGTCCTACATTCATCAGGATCCGGAAATCGTTTCTTTTGCAGTGGATGCCGCCAGAAAACTGATTGCAGCGAGCCTTCGGGAAAAACAGGAAGATTCATGAAACCTACCTCCTTCACAGACTTTCTCCCGTCCGGGCTTCTGGGGCTCGGAACGGCCGTCGCTCTCGGGTTTTCCCGATTCGATTACGCTCTCATTCTTCCTTCCATGAAAAGAGATCTTGCTCTAAACTTCACTGAAGCCGGATGGTTGAATACAAGCAATGCGATCGGGTATCTCTTGGGATCTATCGTAGCGAAACCGCTGATCGGGCACTTTGGAGTTCGGATGATTTTCCGTTTCGGATTGATCCTGACTTCAAGTGCTGTTCTGACAACAGGGCTTTTCCATGCCTACATCCCACTTCTTCTTCTCCGGGTTCTGGCCGGAGTCTTCGGAGCGCTCTCCTTTATCTGCGGGGGCGTTTTGGCCGCGGGCTTGTTTCCGGGGAATGCAGGGCGGACGGCCGTCTCGATTTCAATTTACATGGCGGGAGGAGGTCTCGGGATCCTGCTGTCCGGACTGACAATCCCAATGGCCCTATCCCGCTGCGACGATAATTGCTGGCCGTGGATTTGGATAGGGTTAGGAGTCGCGAGCTTTTTATTCACCGTTTTTTCTTGGTCCAGTGCCCACAGATCACAACTGCAAGGAGCCGTTCATCAAGGAAAGTCCTCCTGGAAAATCGGCTCCTTTGTTCCGCTTTTAACCGGATATTTCCTATTTGGGGCCGGTTACATCATTTATATGACCTACATTATCGCCTGGGTCCGGGAAAGTGGACGTTCGGTAGAAGAAGTTTCCTTTTTCTGGGCGCTCCTGGGTGTGGCAGTCATCGTATCTCCGCCCATATGGAAAAGAGTTCTGAGCGGTTGGAGGGGGGGCAGGCCGATGGGAGTAGCTATAGGCATAACGGCATTGGGAAGTCTGATTCCTCTTTTTTCGACCTCCTTTTTTTCAATGATCGTTTCGGCTATATTTTTCGGTCTTGCCTTCCTCAACGTCCCGGCAACGATGACGACCTTTCTGCAAAGATCCCTTCCTCAGTCGCATTGGGGAAGCTCGATCGCATTTTTCACCTTGATTTTCTCTCTGGGTCAGATTATTGGTCCAGTTGTTGGAGGGTGGATCGCCGATCGGGAGGGAATACTTTCCGCAGGCCTGATGTTTTCTTTTATCAGCCTGTTTGCGGGGGCATCTGTCGCCGTTTTCCAACAGGAGATTCAGCAGCGGCAGGGGGAGGCGACAGATATGAAAACCCTTTAACTGGATAATTTATGTGATAGGAATTCCCTCAAGGCTGTATTAAAATCTTACCACCAAGAAGGACTCCTTAACTCGTGAAACTAAACGCCGTGTCAAGTTATTCCTCAATTCGCTGCAACTGGTAGTACTTCACCCGCAGTTCAACGCGTGCCGGAACTGGATTAAAGATATTTGAAATGATGGAATGCAAAGGCACACCAACTATGTCATTGCACCATACGCTAAAAGACAATTGTATCGCTCACCGTGACAATTTGGTTCAGCTTGAAGGGGTCAGGATGGCGGCATTCTCTTGAGTGTCTCGGACAATGCTTGGGGTTATTGAAAAGATATCGTCTCATACAAATTCAAGGACACATCTTCAGAAAAGTTAAAAAACACCGAATACATCATTCACTCAAGCATTCTGGACCGAAGTTTCGGCTTCGGAATTGGAGGTGTAGGTCCAAAAAGAAAAGGAAAGCCCTTCTATCGAAATTTCAATATATTACAGAAACGTTCAGCGATTGATAAGCATTGAAATGGCGCTAGGATTTTCGAAAACCTTACCCCAAGATTATCGATAGGAATCAACTAATAAAATAAATGGGGCACAAACAATAAACATCAGGCAATATTGGAGCTCCTGTCCAGAATCGAACTGGAAACCTTCCGCTTACAAGGCGGGTGCTCTGCCAATTGAGCTACAGGAGCGGCAGGGAGGCAAAAACCAATGTATTCTATTTGGAGAAGAAAAAAAACGCAATACTCATTTGGAGACAGGATCCAAACACAATTCCCCCCAATCAGAAAACCCATATAAAAACGTTATTTTTTAAGCGGAGGCTCGATAATTAAAGCCCATTTCCCTTGACCCATTATCATTCTTTGGGTTACGCTCCATAAGTATGCGCTGCAAACAATATCAGGGATCCTTTTCCCGGAGGATTGAAGTTAAAGGGCTGAAGCAACCCATTCAGATTCCACACTTCAAATTGTAACGTCAAGATCCAATTTGGTCAGACATAGAATGAGAAGGTCAATAATTTGAAAAGACTATCCTGTCTTCTTTTTTGCTTGATTGCTGTTTCAATCATGTTCCCTACTCTCTCTCTGACTCCCGCAAAAGCAGATACGAATACCAAACAGCCTGACACCAAAAAAGAACCAAAAGAAGTCGGGATGACCGATGCCGATCGGGCAATGCAAGCAAAATTTCAAAAGGTGCTCGAACAATCCATGGCTTTGCAAAGAGTACCAGCCAAAAGCCTCACATGGATGGCACCCAAACAAATCTCAAAAAGTATCAAGGCTTTTCCTTTTTCGATCGATATAGGAAACAACCGTATCTTCTCAACTGTCTATCTGATTGATAACCAGTATTTTGTAACGACACCGATTCTCGATACAAAAGATAGCTTTCGACCTGTTCCAGACATATCTCCACCGATGCCGATAGACTTATCCCTATCTCCAAGCCTCTTTCCTCTGACTCACTTCCCATCCATTGGTTCCATTAACGCACAGAATACCCTCATCGAGTTTGCGGATGACCAATGCCACACCTGTCGGAAGTGGAACAGGGAAGTGCTGCCTTTGATCCGCAATGAAAAAAATATTCACTTTGTCTATATCCCGTATCCGATCGTGGTTCTTCACCCAAATGCACTTGATGCAGCCATTTTTGAAATGTGCGCCGAGCAAACCCTTCCAGGAAGTTTTTGGGATGTCCACGATCTGCTGAACAATCGGATTGAACTGGGAACCTTGTCCAAAGACCAAATGGATTCCGCTTTCAAAGGGATCATTGCAACCAAAAATCTTCCGGCCGCCAAGATGAATGCCTGTACAAAAACACAAGGTCCCCTGGCAGAAATTCAGGGAGCGGATGACACGCTACTCTCCCATACAGGAATACCCAACGTACCAACTTTTGTCGCAGATGGACATGTTGTGACAGGATATCAGTCCCTGGAAAATATCAAGAAGCTGTTTGCCCCCAAAGCGCCATTGCCCGCGGCGGGAAGCGCAAAGAAGTCTCCTTGAGAATCCCTTCTGGGGAAACACATTCATGCTGACTTGAAAGGTCCACTCAAGACAGATTAAAATCTGCCTGTCTACGTGTCTACCCAAAAACTGACCGGCCTTATGGAGTCGTCACTAAATTCGTTTGTCTTGAAAATTAAGGAGAAAGCAAGCATGGCACTCATCAAGTGGGTGGATATTGACAGATGGACTGAAATTGATATGGAAGAATTGACCAAACAGGCTGAGTCACTCTCTACCGAGGAAACCAAGGCCGCAATCAAGGATGCCGTCAGTACGATCAAAAACTCCCTGAACCTTCTTGAAAAGAAAAAAACGACAAAAGAAAAACGTGATCGGATGACAAAGGAACGCATTAACATTCTTCTGAGACTTGGGTTTGAAATCCGGTTCAAAGATCCCGAGAAGCAGCCAGTGGCATCGGATCAAGAGTCAAAAGAGTCCCTGACACCCAATCCGTCATAACAGTCTGACTGGAAGATCTCCCAAACAAAAGAACTGAGTCAAACTTGATCTGGACGGATTTCGGATTACTGGCGTCACTTTTTTTCCTGGGGACCGTTTGGGGAAGCTTTCTGGGAGTTCTTGCAGACAGGATTCCCAGGAATGAATCCATCCTTTTCCCTCCTTCCCACTGTAATCACTGTAACAGGAGGCTCACTCTCCTTGACCTGTTACCTCTTTATGCATGGATTATCGGGAAGGGTCGATGTCGCGTCTGCCAATCCCCGATAGACAAGCAAACACTTTACTCGGAACTTTTAACTGCCGGTTTCTTCATCCTTTTGGGGATCATTCACCTCAATGGTGGGAACGTCCTCAAGCCATTTGTTTTCGGATCATTTGCGATCCCATTATCCCTTATCGATCTGCGCCACTACAGGTTACCCCATAAGTTAACCATAACCGCCATGATTTCTGGCATTCTCCTCTCTTTTCTTGATCCAGGTGGCTCTTTCAAAACAAGCATTGAAGCATCACTTTCAGCTCTGGCATTTCTTGTTCCCATTGCTTATCTAAAGCCAAACGCATTGGGAATGGGCGACGCCATTTTCTTTGGTGCCATTGGCAGCTTCACCAGCTTTCAGGGAATTCTGGTAGCGCTGATTTTTGCCTCCGGAACAGCCATTCTTGCAAGCCTCGCATGGAGTGTATGGGAAGTGTCCAACGGCAGGAAAGCATCTATCAAAACTCTACGGATCCCTTTTGGACCTTTTCTATCCATCGGTGGTTTGACCGCGATTTTACTCCCCTTTCCTCAATTTCTGATCTGAATGTCTTGCGGGCTCGATTCCCATAAGACAGGTCCGCAAAACAATTGAAACAACCGGACCATTTTGATTGTCCAGCCTTCTTGTGCTAGGATTTGTCCATGGGAAAAAATGAAGAGAAAGTCCTATTTCCAGTTGATCTTCTTCCTCTTGATGACCTTGTCATGGATCAAGTGGTAAGAGCGTGCAAGGATTATGGTGCCGGTCTTCATCTGTACCATGCTCTTTCAACCTTTTCAGATCTTCCCATGGGCTTTCCGGTTCCGCTTCAAATCTATGAGCAGATTGGGCTTCTCGCGTCCCAGCAGCTCGAAAAAATTGCTCAGGGTTTTCTTGACCGGGGGGTTCCTGTCAGCATTGCTCTTTATCGCGGTGAAGCAGATACGATCACACTCTCTCTGGCTTCATCCGGAGAAAAGGATCTGATCATTCTTGTATCCCGGGGTAAAGGAGCTTTGGGTCGCATTTTCCTAGGATCGACCTCAACATCAATCATTCACCACAGCCCTTTGCCGGTCCTCCTCTTAAAAGCAAAAGACATTCTTCTCTCGGCAAAAGAATCCTATCAAAACATCCCAATGCCCCAAAATATTTTTTCACCCAGCGCTCCGACGTCTGGGCCATCAACACCCCTCCATTGATGGATAGAATCCAGAAAGACTTCCACCTCCCGGAAAATCTTGATCCCAAAGTCTTTTTGGGGGAAATGGATTCCCATCTCCATTTATTCGAAGAGGCTTTTTCCATTCATCTCGCAACATCCGGGCACCGAATTACCGCCACAGGTCAAAAAGACAATATCCTGCAGGGGGAAAAGGTCATTCTGGATCTGGCAGCCCTGATGGCAAGCGGGTATGCAATCAGGGAAGATGAAATTCGTCAGGCAATTGCCCTGACCAGAAACGACCCGGGGATTACGCTAAAGAATCTGCTCACAGAATATATCCCCATCAATAGCAGAAAACGCGTTATATTTCCCAAATCCGCCCATCAGCTCGAGTACATACAGGCCATCAAGAAAAATGACATTGTCTTTGGAATCGGGCCAGCTGGAACAGGAAAAACATATCTCGCCATGGCGATGGCAGCCTACCATCTGCTGAAGCATTCCTGCAGAAAGATCATTCTTGTCCGGCCTGCAGTTGAAGCCGGAGAAAAGCTCGGATTTCTCCCTGGTGATATTGCAGAAAAGATCAACCCTTACTTGCGCCCTCTTTATGATGCACTTTTTGATATGATTGATGCAGACAAAGTTCAAAAAATGATGGAAAAACAGGAGATAGAAATTGCACCACTGGCTTTCATGAGAGGCAGAACCCTGAACGATGCCTTTATTATTCTCGATGAAGCCCAAAACGCAACACGTGAACAAATGAAAATGTTTCTCACCAGAATAGGGTTCAACTCCAAGGCCGTCATCACCGGAGATGTGACACAGGTTGATCTGCCAAGTGACCGATCCAGCGGATTGGTGGAAGCGACCAAGATATTAAAAAATATCGATGGGATCAAATTTCTTCACTTTAGCGAGGTGGATGTCGTCAGACATCGTCTCGTACAGGAAATCATCAAAGCCTATGAAAAACATGCCCCGGAGGAAGGTACTGGCAGACCTTCTTCCAATAAATAGAAACCCACAAATATCCATTCCTAAAAATAAAAGACGTTGGGATATATGGCTTTTGGCAGGGATTAGCCTTGTTCTGGCACTTGTGAGAATCAATCTCGGACTTTTTCATCCAACGCTCTCCCCTGAATCACTGAAAAACCAATCCTTGCCACTGACCGGAGTTCCTATGGATTCCATCCATGTCTTTTTGGGAACATCCCTGCTGGTCTTTCTGGCGATTGTATCCATAATGGTTACCTATAGAACCTTCATGGATCCTCCCAATGAGTTTGAACGAATCAATCAGACGCATTTTCTGCAGATCCTTCTGGGAAGCATCCTTCTCTTTCTCATCATTCTCAGCACTCTGTCGATATTGATCGGACAGGGAAGTACCGCAAGCATCTTGTCCGAACATCATTTTTTGATCACACAGAATATCGAACTGATCGCAATTATCCTTATCGGAAATATCATCACACTCCTTCTTGGGAAAAAATCGGCTACACTTTTTTTCCTGATCTCCAGCATGATCATTGCCCTCTTGCCAACTTCCCGCTATGAAATGATTGTACTGCCACTTATTGCAGGGCCGATATCCAGCAGCTTGGCACTCATCCTCCCGGGTCGAATTGGCTCCCTGAAATCTGGTCTCCTTTCGGGCTTAATCACAGGACTGCTCTTTTTGGGAATGGAACTCTCGGTCAAAGATCCAACAGTTTTTACCTTACAGACAGAAGCCATCGCCGTTATTGCAACAACGCTTTTATTTCCCATGCTCGAAAACGTTGCAATGCCTTTGTTGGAAAAAAGCCTCGGACTTTTATCAGAGGCTTCCCTCACAGAACTTCTGGACCTGAATCACCCTCTTCTGCGTGAATTTTCAAAAAAAGCTCCAGGATCCTTTTTTCATAGCCTTGCGGTCGCCCAAATTGCTGAAGCGGCAGCTCTTTCTATCGGGGAAAACACGAAGCTCGCACGCGTTTCAGCCTATTTCCATGATATAGGCAAAATGGACAAACCCCAGTACTTCATTGAAAATCAGTCAACATTCAATAGACATGAGCTCCTGACCCCAAGAATGAGTTCCCTGATCCTCATAGACCATGTCAGAAAAGGCATTGAAATCGGTAAAAAATATGATCTCCCGGAAATCATAATCAGTGCCATTCCCGAACATCACGGAACAAGAGTCATGCAATATTTTCTTCGAAAATCCCGGGACGGAGCCAATAGCCCGGCAGATTTTCCATCAGAATCAGATTTTCGTTATCCGGGACCAAAACCACAAAACAAAATTACAGCAATCCTCATGATGGCCGATGCCATTGAAGCGACCGGCAGGGCAGTCAAAATCCAGGATGCCTCCCCCGCAAGAGCCATTTCCGTCATTGATGAAACACTTATGGAAATACAAAAGGATGGTCAGCTGGATGAATGCCCCTTGACCATTTCCGAAATTGCCACACTGAAAGAGGTCTTTGTCCGGACACTGTTGCAGACACAACACAAGCGAATAGCCTATCCCGGAGCAAAAACAACTGGCATCGCACCATCATGGAAACCCAAAGATGCCAGTTGAAATAATCAATCTCCAGAGAAAGTTCCCAATAGACCATTTCTGTTTTGGAAAGATTGCTGAACTCGGACTGTCCTCCCTGAAGCAATCGAAGAATCAAGTTGTCCTGATATTTGTCAATGATCATCGGATGCGGCACTTGAATAAAACATTCAGGGGAAAAAGGAAAACAACCGATGTTCTCTCTTTTTCCTATCAAAAGGAACGATTCCTAAAAGGACTGGGATCTCCTGATGGGGAAGTCGTGATTTCATTACAACAGGCAAAACGTCAGGCAGATCGCGCAGGGATTCCATTTTTTGATGAAATCGTTAACCTCATCATTCATGGACTCTGTCACTTGAAAGGGTACGATCACGAGATCGGCGAGCAGGAAGCTTCCCTTATGAAGAAAGTGGAAAGGAAAACCGCCAGATTCATCGATCAAGGCTATCACCAGTGGCTCAACACACAACCAAAAAATCTTTCCAATACAATGCTTCAGGAATCGTCTCCATCATTTCAAGGGAAAATCCCTGATGACTTCCTTCAACCCACGAAGAAATCATTGAAAACCAATAAAGGAAAGGAGCATAGCAGCTGATCTCCCCCACTGTACAAGATGAACAGGTGAGCGGGATCTTTTGCGCTTTGAAATGAACCTTTTTCAAAAATTTACGGACGGACTCAAGAAAACGAGAGCCAACCTGACAGAAAAGATTGACTCTCTTTTCAAGAAAGATCGCTCTTCAAACTTTCATCAGGAGCTTGAGACAATCCTTCTCACATCTGATATGGGTCCAAAGGTGGTGTCCAGTCTTATTACAGACCTGAAAGAATGGGAGAAGTCCCCCGGAACGGACCAGTTCCCTGATGCCAGAAGTTTTATGATCGATCGTATCGAAAAACTTTTTCCCGACACCACTCCCATCTGGGAGAATCCCGAACGATCCTCACCATTGGTCATTCTTGTCGTGGGGGTCAATGGAGCCGGAAAAACGACAACCGTTGCAAAACTTGCGGCCCTATTCAAAAGCGAGGGGAAATCCGTGATTCTTGGTGCGGGAGATACTTTCAGGGCAGCCGCCATCAAACAGCTTGAACTTTGGGGAGAAAAGCTCTCCATTCCGGTTGTCCATCAAAAAGAAGGAGCAGACCCGGCGTCTGTCGCCTTTGACACAGTCAAAGCTGCCATTTCAAGAAAAATTGATGTCGCCATCATTGATACGGCAGGAAGACTTCAAACCAAAAACAACCTGATGAGTGAACTTTCAAAGATCCATCGCCTTGTCATCAGGGAAGTGGGGAACAACCCCATTGAAACGCTCATTGTTCTTGACGCCACCATTGGGCAGAACGCCGTTTCACAGGTCAAGCATTTTGGAGAATCCGTTCCATTGACAGGTATGATTCTTTCAAAGATGGATGGAACCTCAAAGGGAGGAATTGCGGTGGGCCTAGCAAAGGAGTTCAGTCTTCCAGTCCGATTTATTGGGGTGGGCGAACAAAGCTCCGATCTTTTGCCATTTGATCCGTCCCTTTTTGCCCGGTCCATCCTTCAAACAGATAGCTGATCCATCAGATCTTTTCTATAGGGAAGAGCCTTCGCCATGGCTTTCGCCATTTCTTTTACAGGAGCGGGGATTCCTGTCCATATTTCAAAGGACAATGCTCCCTGAAACAAAAGCATGGGCAAACCGTCCGAAAAGGGAACTCCACGTTTTTTTGCCCAAGCCACACACTCAGTCTCCCCTTCCCTCCCATAAGAAAGATCGAAAACAGACGCAACAGAAGACTTCTCTATCGTCTCCAGTGGAGGAAAGGCCCCCTGGACAGGAAATGCGTTTCGAGAAAGTGTGTTGATAATATGCCATCTTTTTCCGTCAAGAGACGCCTTTATTTTGGACAACTCATTCAATGTTATATATTTTTCACTTGAAAATTCTTTCAAAAGTGATTGGACCCTTTCCAACGAACGGTTGAACACACTGACACTCGACACCCCCATCGATGCTAAGCCTTCAAGAACCGCCCGGGCTGACCCACCTGCTCCCAAAACAATGAAATGGTCCGCCGGCTCAGAGGATTTCTCCAAAAAAACGGAATAGGACTTCACGAATCCTGAAACATCCGTATTGTATCCTTCCCATTTTCCATCTTTTAAAAAGACCGTATTCACCGAGCGTATTTTGGACGCAATCCCCAACACCTGATCGACCTTCCTGTAGGCCAGTTCTTTAAACGGAAGAGTCACATTAAAACCGGACACCCCCAGCTCCTTCAGGCAAAAAATCGTATCTTCCGCCCGAAGTGGGTCAAGGTTCATGGGGACATAGGCAGCATCTATCCCACAGGCATCAAACGCGGCCTGCTGGAAACAGGGAGAGAGAGAATGCTCCACAGGGTGGCCGATAATCCCGAAAAAGGCTTTCATGCAATCTCTTTTAAAACGTAGCGGAAGATTACCCAAAGAAGAACACCGGCGAGAAGGGAAACACCCCCGATCAAGGCTCCCTTGGGCCCAGATGCAATCATGTAAATAAAAACTCCGATAAAAAAAAGGACTCCGAAGAAGTATTGGATGACCTGAAACCAGTCAGACCGGCTCATCCCTGTGGGGACAGGATCCCCGGGATCCTCTGTCTCATGAGGAACATCGCCCTCTTTTGTTTTTGGATCCTCCATCACGTCCCCCTCATTTCCTGTTTGCAAAACCTTTGGCATCAACGGCACTCAGCCCCCGATTTGTATTATAGTGCTAGGAGCAGGCAGGAACAATCCAACATGGATGGATGAAATGGCTGAGATCATAAACACCGGGACGGAAAATGTTTTTTCTCCCGAGATTCTGGAAAGAATCCGGATGGCTCCATGCGAACCAGGCGTCTATATCATGAAAGACGCCGATGGGCATGTCCTTTACGTAGGAAAATCACGGAACCTTCGAGACCGCATAAGATCCTACTTTACCACCCGAACCGGTCGTGGGAACCGGATCGCCATGATGGTCACGAAAATCCGGAATATTGATACCATCGTAACGCAAACCGAAGTCGATGCACTCATTCTCGAAAACAGCCTCATCAAAAAATACCGCCCAAAATACAATGTCTTGCTGAGGGATGATAAAACCTATCCTCTCTTAAGGTTTACATGGCAAGAATCCTTCCCAAGACTTTCTGTCGTCAGAAAAATCCAGAATGATGGCGCACTTTACTTTGGTCCATTTGTTTCCCCTGGAGCTCTCAAGGATACATTAAGGCTCGTAACCCGAACATTTCCCCTGGCTTCCTGCGAAATCCCGCTGGACGGATCGACCGAAAGACCTTGTGTCGAGTACCAGATACAGAGATGTCTCGGACCATGCGCCGGCCTTGTTTCCATTCCGGACTACCGGAAAGTCGCCAATGAGGTCCGGCTATTTCTCGAGGGAAAAAATGATGACCTGCTCAGGGCCCTTCATCAGGAAATGACAACACTTGCAAAAGATCTGCGATTTGAAGAGGCTGCAAAAATACGGGACAGATTCCTAAACGTTTCAATGATTCAGGAAAAACAAGGCATTTCCTTCGACATTCAACATTCTGTGGATGTCGTGGCAATCGTTCGGGACGTCCCTTTTGTTCTCATAGAGGTTCTTCAGCTTCGGGGAGGATCGGTGAGTGGAAAACGGGAGATTGATTTAAAAAATGGTGAAGAAGCCACCGATCCTGAACTTCTTGGAGCTTTTTTCGATCAATATTATGGCAAGGACCTCTCGACCATACCGGACGAGATTCTCATTGGAAGTCCCCTGTCTGAAGAAGAGCTCATGAGTCTCAGCTGGCTCACCGAAAAGAAAGGTGGGAAAGTAAGAATCCACCATCCACTTCGTGGAGACAGAAAAATCCTTCTGGATCTTTCCATCAAAAATGGTCAGGAAGCACTTATTGAACAGAAAAAACAAAAAGGGGCTTTCAAGGAAGCACTTATTGAACTTGCAGAAATTCTGGGGCTCGAAGCTCCTCCATCCCTGATGGCTTGTGTTGACATATCCAATATAGGGGATGCTTTTCCCGTCGCATCGTACGTTACTTTCCGGGATGGCAAACCAGAAAGGTCCGGCTATAGGAAATTCAGGATCCAGCTTGAAAAAGGACAGGATGACTTCAAAATGCTCGCACATGTGATGGAACGCCAATTCAAGGAAAACCCGCTTCCGGATCTCTTGGTCATCGATGGTGGACCGGGACAGCTTGGTGCCTGTGTTGAAAGGCTCCAGGAAATGTCGGTTCTTCCTGTCTCCCGGCGCGTTGTCTCCATTGCAAAAGAACGCTTCAGAACAGGAAAGCTTGAACGCATTTTCATCCCGGGAATGGAAAACCCGGTCATTCTCCCTCCACACAGTAAAGCAACCCATATTCTGGTCCACATGAGAGACGAGGCCCATCGATTTGCCATTACCTACCATCGATCCCTCAGGGAAAACATCCTGAGAGAGTCAAGACTTCTCAAAATTCCCGGAATCGGACCCGAGCGTGAAAAAAAGTTGCTGAAAGAGTTCCGCTCGTTCAACGCGATCATGGCCGCTCCCGTCGAAGAGATCATGCGCGTTGCCGGAGTCTCCCAAAAGGTGGCCCAAGCGATCCTTGATATGGGGAAAGACTGAACATGTTTACAAAACTTCTTCTTGTCGGGTCAGGACTGCTCATTGTCAGTCTTGGCACCATCCTGAGAAAATACGTTGACCCTCTTTTTGACGACTACCCGCTTCTTGCGACTCTTGCGCTAGGACTCGTCATACTGACCTTTATCACAGCGATCATGATCACCAGCACAAACTACGCAAAGCCTTTGCCCGTTCGTTCGAAAAAGAAAAGACCCGGAGACACTCCCCCTCCTCCCATCTCATTTTTTCTGGAATGGGGAATCATTGCCTCAATCATGACCATGATAGGGATTCATTTTTCAAGTTCTCAGTCAACCCTCGCATGGGGACTCTGGATAACAAGCGGAACAATTTTCATTTCCTGCCTGTTTTTCCTGATGATTCCCTCAACAATCCCCCAACAGCTTCCCGGGGGAGAAGTCGGAACCCAGCAAAACATCCTGCATCTTCCTCCTGGAGCCTTTGCATTCTGGACAACCTCCATTTTTACCGGTGTATTTTTCCTTGTAATGGGTGCCGTGCTGAAGCCCTACGCAACGGTTGCCTCAATTGCCTCATTTGGTGTCGGAACCGGATGGTGCATTTCTGCCTTGACCTTCGCCATTCTCACAGGAATTCTCCTGGGAGGAATAACGATCGTACAGGGCGGGAATAATAAAAAACTTGTTCCTGAAGAAAATTTCACGACATTTCAAGGGAATCAGGAATTCAAGCTCTCCATGATGAAAGCCTATTCTGACTTTATCAACCATCAGGGTCTATTCAGCGCAGAACACAACGGTATTCTTCTATGGGGGGGAACTCCGGCTGGCAGAAACACCATTGTCCGGTCATTTGCAGGAGAATCAGGCAGAGCTTTTTTAGAACTCAAACTATCAGGGTTCAACCTCCTCGAAAAGCATATCCTCAAAGAACAGTTACAAAGATTCTTCAGAAAGATCAAGCCACTGCAACCAGCCGTTCTCCATATAACAGACTATGACGAAATACTCGGGACAGCTGACGGAGCTCTTCCCCCACCCTTCGATGCGATCAGGGATCTCCTCGAAGAACTTCTTCGCTTGAAAAATACATTGGTCGTCGCAACAGTTCCATCCCTTACAGGGATACCGGATGATTTTAAAACATCTCCTCTGATGCATTGGGTTATAGAAGTGCCTTTACCTGACCCATCAAGCAGATCAAGTCTTTTAAAAAGGATTTTACAAATTGAGGCCAAGAAAAAAGAGGCACTGGCTGGAGATATCTCGTTAATATCAGAAGAAATGGTGAACGGGTACGATCTCAAAAAGCTTGGAGAAATGATGGACGGCTTCAGCATTGAAGTCATCGAGGAGGTCGTCCAAAACGCTCTCAATACTGCACGAGAACTGAAACGGGCACTTAGGCAACTCGATCTCGATGTGTCGATCCGCAAAAAGAAGCAGGGTATCAAGGACCCGACAATTGGACCGATGGAAGCCATTCGTGCATTGCTGACCCCGGAAAAGATCCGGTTGACGCTGATTGAAAAAGCCGTTGAGGTGGCACTCCAGAACAAAAGAAGGTCAAGGGAGCCGATCATCATCGTTGGGCCGGACCCCATTCTCAGAATGCAGATCATTCAGCTTCTGGCAGAAAGGGAGCTTTTCAGTTTCAATGCCCTTCTCCAGAAGGAGCTTTCCAGGAACAGTCTTGCTGCGATGAGAAACTTCATCATCCAGTCCAGGAAAAAACGCCCGGCTATCCTCTACATTGATCCTATCGAGCTGCTATTCCCCCGGGTGCAGCTCTCAAACTTTGGGTACCATGGTGAAATTTACAATCAGAAAGTCATTGAGCTGACCCAGGTCCTTCAGGACAAACAATACTGGTTTGTCGGAAGCAATCCGCAAATCTCCAGTATCGACCCAATGATTCTCAGAAAGCTGACAAAGGTGATCGATATCAATGAACTGCAAAGGGAACTCATCGGGCAAATCGAAGAACATGCCCTGGCACAGATCCTCGATGGAGTTCCGTTGGAACAAGTCGATCTCAGCCAGTTTCTAAAAGAACCCATTCTACCAACAGAAAACCATCCGCAAGAGATGAAGGAGCCGCTCGAGCCACTCCAGAAACATCCCAACATTCAGCTTAATCTTCCCGAGCTTCCGACAACATTGATCCCTGGCTATTTTGGAAGAGATGAAGTCCAGGAAGAGATTCTCTCCGTCCTCGACAGCTCCAATTTGAAGATCCGCACAGGTGGTTCAAAACTGCTTGGAAGCTTCTTCTTTATTGGACCCAATCAGACGGGAAAGAAAACGATGGCCCAAGCCATCTCTGAATTTCTCTATAAAAAACCAAAAAGCTTGATTTATCGGGACATGAGTCTTTACGAAGAGCTCTATTACTCAGAACAGTTCATTCGCAAACCTGTGCTTGAGCGATCCCCCGTCAATGTACCGGAGGGTTTGTGGGACATTCTGAAAGAAAATCCCGACCAGTTGCTCTACCTCGACAATATTGAACGAGCCCATCCATCGGTCTGGTCGTCCGTGGAAGATCTGCTCAGGACCGGTGCCCTGCACTGGCAAAAACAGGAACTTCCACTGGCAAACATGACGATTGTCATGTCGACAACACTCTTTTCCCCTCAGGAAATTGCGGCTCTTGATGTGGAAGACAGAGCAAGTGAACTGGCAAGGATTGTCCAAAAGAATGACAGGCGTCTTGCATATCTCCCGGTTTTCCAGACACCGTTTCTCTCTCTGGTAGACAGAATCGTTCCCTTTGTCCCCTATTCCGAAAAGGATCTCAGAAACGCCATTGAGTATGAGATCAATCGTATTCTGAGATCCTTCCTTGAAGGGAAATCAGGAAACATTACGATTTCGACCGATATGGGGCTTGTAGACGGCATATTCACTCTGGTGGAACAAAAGCATCCGGATTTTTCAAAAGCCAGAACCATGACACAAAACCTCATGCTCCCCATACTCCACAAACTGGAGGGGAAAATAGCCTCAAATGGTCCCCCCGAAGAAATCGTCCTGTATTGGAACGGCACCAAGATCGACATGATCTCCAACACCCATGTACAATCCATTCCCGAACCTCTAAGCGCTGGATAGACACCACTTGCAGCCATCATTTTCACCCATTTCTTTCCAGAGATGCCTGATTTCATTGACACCGGAACGGTCGCATGTTTAAATCTGAACTGTCCCTCAAAAGAATGAAACGCAAGAAAAACAGCATGAAGCTTTTCTTGGCAGGCTGTTTCTATACGTAACCTTTAAATAGTCGGAAACGGGAGGCAGAGAAACATGAGACACGATTGGATAAAAAATCGCTCGGGGGTCGTAACCCAGATGCATTATGCTCGCAAAGGGGTTATCACAGAAGAGATGGCCTACGTTGCAGAAGTCGAAAAGCTTGCCCCGGAACTGATACGATCTGAAGTGGCCAGAGGAAGAATGATCATCCCCGCCAATATAAAACATCCGGAACTTGTACCGATGGCAGTTGGCATCGCAGCTTCATGCAAGATCAATGCGAACATTGGAAACTCCGCAGTTGTTCCCGACATACAAAATGAACTCGACAAGCTGAAAGTCTGTATCAAATACGGCGCGGACACCGCCATGGACCTTTCTACCGGCCCCAAGATTCCGGAGATCCGCGAGGCAATCATCCGTAGATCCCCCATTCCTATCGGAACAGTGCCGATATACGAAGCCATCCAGAACGTTGGAGACCCTCTTGACCTGTCGCCCGAAGACCTCTTGGATGTGATTCGCTCCCAGGCAGAACAGGGAGTGGACTACATGACAGTCCATTGCGGGATCCTCCGGGAGTTCATTCCCCTGACCACCAAGAGGATCACCGGGATTGTCAGCCGGGGTGGAGCTTTGATGGCCCAATGGATGAACCATCATAAAAGGGAAAACCCTCTCTATACCCATTTTGATGAACTCCTCGAAATTTGCCGCAAGTATGACGTATCCCTTTCTCTTGGCGATGGCCTGAGACCTGGCTGTCTGGCCGATGCATCGGATGAAGCCCAGTTTGCCGAACTCAAGGTTCTTGGAGAATTGACCAAGCGTGCATGGGAAGCGGATGTTCAGGTCATGATCGAAGGGCCGGGACATGTTCCTTTTGACCAGATCGCAATGAACGTGGAAAAGCAGCAGGTACTTTGTCATGAAGCACCGTTTTATGTGCTTGGACCTCTTGTAACCGATATTGCACCAGGGTACGACCATATTACCTCCGCCATCGGAGCGACTGCCGCCGGAACAGCTGGCGCGGCACTTCTTTGCTACGTCACCCCCAAAGAGCATCTGGGTCTTCCTGACCTTGAGGATGTCAGAAACGGTATCATTGCCTACAAGATCGCGGCACACGCATCGGATATCGCACGCCATCGTCCGGGGGCCAGGGATCGCGACGACTCTCTCTCCAAAGCACGTTACGCATTCGACTGGAATACCCAATTTGAACTTTCGCTGGATCCTGACAGGGCCAGAAGCATGCACGATGAAACACTTCCGCATGAAGTCTTCAAGACGGCTGAGTTCTGTTCGATGTGCGGACCAAAATTCTGTTCAATGCACATCAACGAAGAATTGAGAAAAGAGGCTGGGGCATCAACGCTTCTGGATCCCCGGACAGCCCCTTCTGCAACGATCACCATGGAAGTGGCAAACGCTGAACGATAAAAGATATCATTTCTGATCGAACCAAGATCTCGGAAGTGAAGGGAATCACAATTTGGTCTTGACCGGCTCCTTTCTGTTCGTCTTTTCAGCAGGAGGAGCCGGTTTTCATTTTTTGGAGGCAAAAAGATGCCAAGCATGAGGCTTGGGGCTCCGGTATTTTTCAACAATATTCCTTTTCAGATTGAGGAACGCCAGATCCTCCGGGAAATGAGAATACCCAAAAAGTCTTTCCTCAAGGATCTCGATGAGCCGGGACTGGCAGCCCAAATCAAAAAGGCAATCGATGAAGGATACCGACTGATCCACGGAATGGGAGT
The DNA here is from genome assembly GCA_021829515.1 of Nitrospirota bacterium. The sequence continues at coordinate 18,711 of JAKBPM010000001.1, forward strand.
TTTCAGGACGCTTTCCCTGACCGGAATCGAAGATAAAAAAGTTCTTGCCCGGGAAACAAGCACATTGTTTGTTGGCGAAAAGATGGTTAAACTGCTTAAAAACTGCGACTATGCAACGCTTCTTGTCGCAACGATCGGCCCCCAGGTTGAAAATCGGGTCGATGAACTTGCCTCCAGCGAACCGGCTTATTCCTACTTTTTGGAGCGGGTGGGCGCATGGATGGCCGATTACATGGGAATCATCATTGATCACGCCATTGAAAAAGAAATTATTCGGTTCGGATACAAGAAAACATTCCGCTTTGGCGTTGGTTATGGAGATTGGCCACTTTCCACCCAGACTGAGGTCATGGAACTGACCCAAGCCAATAAAATCGGAATTTCCCTGAACGAATCCTTCATCATGTCACCCCGACTTTCCGTTTCGGCAGTTATTGGATGGGAAAGAATCATTGAGGGACAAAAACTGGCCAATGAGCCGGAAAGCGAGAACGAAGAACAGTGAAGCCCCTGCTTGAACGCTTGAAATATGAAGTTCTGCTCCTGGATGGATCCATGGGAGCTCTCCTCCAATCCCGGGGACTTCCCGCAGGATACGCGCCCGATCTCTGGAACATTGAAAAGCCCCAAGAGATTCAGGCCGTCCACACCGAATACGTCAATGCCGGCTCAGACATCATTTTGACCAATACCTTTGGAGCCTCAAGACTCAGGCTTTCTGAGTACAACGCACAGGATCGCATCAGGGAGATCAATTTTCAGGCGGTCGATCTGGCCCAAAGGGCCTCAAGAGGAAAAGCCTACGTTGCCGGAGATATCGGACCATCCGGGACGACCATTGCTCCCTTTGGAGATCTTCCTTTTGATGATGCCATAGCGATCTTTTACGAGCAGGCAAAGCTCCTTCTGGAAGCGGGCGCCGATCTCATCGCCATAGAGACAATGTTTGACATTCAGGAAATGAGAGCAGCCCTTATCGGTGTTCGGGAAGCAACCAATGGTCGAATTCCCCTCATGGCCCTCATGACATTCAATATGGACGGAATTACCGACTCCGGCTCTGACCCAGAAACAGCCGCCAGTGTTCTGGAAGGCTTTGGCGTCGACATCATGGGTCTAAACTGCTCCGTTGGTCCTGAAGCCATGGTTCCCGTTGTCTCAAGGCTTGGACAAACGACCGACACCTTCATCGCCGTTGAACCCAATGCGGGACTTCCTGTACACCGGAACGGAGAAACACTCTATCTGACCGGAGCTGAAGAAGTTGCCAAATTTGCTCCCTCATTTGTCGAAGCCGGTGCCAATATCATTGGCGGTTGCTGTGGGACAACGCCAGAATACATAAGGATCCTGGCCAAAACGGTCAAGGGAGCCTCTCCCATCTCTAGACCAACGCCCTCCCTTCTCAAGATCTCTTCCAGAACCAGCATGACCCTGATCGGAGATGGAGTTCCCTTTCTCATTGTTGGAGAAAAAATCAACCCCACCGGTAAAAAGATCTTTTCAGAGGCCATCGCAAATGGTCAAGTCGACCTGATCGTTGCGGAAGCCAGAAAAGAGGCCGAGGCAGGAGCCGGGGCACTTGACGTCAATGTTGGGGTACCGCTCGTCAATGAAGCGGAGATGATGGCAAAAGCCATCACCGCCATTCAGAATGTCGTCTCTTTACCACTGGTCATTGACTCATCGTATGCATCTGCCCTTGAATCCGGCCTGAAACTTTACCCCGGAAGGGCTCTGGTCAACTCCGTTAATGCAGAGGATGAAAGACTTGAAGAAGTTTTGCCCCTGATCCGGAAATACGGAGCAGCCGTTATTGCCCTCGTCTCTGGAGACAATATCCCTGAAACAGCGGCCGAACGCATGAAAAATGCTGAAAAGATCCTTCGGAGAGCGGAAGAACTAGGACTCAAACCCCGGGATCTGATCTTTGACACACTCGCATTAACTGTCAGTGCAGTCCAGGAGGCCGCAAAACAAACACTTGATACGATTACCCTTATCAAAAAGGAACTTCGCCTTCCGACCATATTGGGCCTTTCCAACGTCTCCTTTGGTCTTCCAGCCAGAAAGATTGTCCATAACAATTTTCTCTCCATGGCGATCGGCGCGGGTCTAGATGCAGCGATTTGTGACCCGTACGACCAGGTACTTCATCAGACCATTGCCGCATCATCGCTCTTCGCAAGGCGCGATCCCGACTGCCGGATCTACCTGAACAAGGCAGCCGCCTGGACACCTGCCCAAGGTAACCAGCCCGCGTCAAAGGAGGCTGCGCCCAAAACGACATCAGAAGCGATTCGACAGGCTATTCTCGAAGGAGAAAGAGATGGGATCGCGGCTCTTTGTCAAAAAGGGCTTGACGAAGGTCTTTCGGCTTTTACAATCTTTCTGGACATCATGACCCCAGCAATACGCCACCTCGGAGATCTTTTTGGTCAAAGAGTCAAATTCATACCGCATCTGATCGCTGGAGCAGACGCCATGAAAAAAGGCGTTGAAGTCCTCCAGCCACATCTGGAAGCGGATGGTCCGGTCGAACCCAAGGGTTGTGTGGTGTTTGCAACAGTCAAGGGAGACATTCACGATATCGGAAAAAACATCTGTATCCTGATGCTTAGAAACTTTGGGTTCTCTGTCATTGACCTTGGCCGGAATGTTCCCCTTGACGATATCCTCGCTGCGGCTGAAAAACATCAGGCGCAAATCATTGCACTGAGTGCATTGATGACCACCACCATGATGCAGATGAAAACCGCTATTGAAACCATTCGGGAGAAAAATCTTCCCTACAAGGTCATGGTCGGTGGAGCGGTCGTCACGCCCAAGTTTTCAACAGAAATCAAAGCGGACGGTTATGGAAAAGATGTCGGGGATGTCGTTCCATTGGCAGAAAAACTGATCAGTGCCTTTTCCGGACTGGATGTTCCCGTCGCCTCATCAGGCTCCGGTAGTGATTCTGAGACCATCGTAGGCCGCAAAAACTGATGGTGGCAGCATTTTCGATAACTCATCATGCTCGATTGAGTGGGAGAGATGTGTAATATAGGCTCTGCGCGGCTTTAAACGATCGACCAGTTCAAGTGCCTCATGAATTCCAAAATGGGATTCATGAGGTTCATACTTCACCGCACCGACAATCAATGTTTCAACTCCATACAATGCTTCCCATGATTCATCCGGTATTCCCTTGCAATCGGTCAGGTAGACCAGATCGTTGATCCTTACGGCATGATTCATCACGGGTCCATGATAAACCGGAAATGAGATGACCTTCATTCCCAGAATATCGATCGGACCGGAGATTTCATGAGGAATCAGTTTTGGCCTTGACAGCCCTCCCCTGTTTGCCTCGGAAAAAGCATAAGGAAACATCATCTGTACGCGAGAGAGTGTGTAAGCATCCGCATAGACAGGGATCTCTCTCTTCTGGATGTAATTGAACACTCTTAACTCATCCAATCCCAGAACATGGTCAGCATGAGGATGGGTAAAGATGACTCCGTCAATGGCAACGATTCCATTTTTCAGGGATTGATACCGGAGGTCAGGAGCAGTGTCGATCAGGAGGTTTTTTCCGGAATGATGCACAATGATGGAAGATCGTGTCCGGTGATTTTTTTTATTGGAAGAAAGGCAGACAGGACAGGAACAACCGATAACAGGAACACCCGAAGAAGCTCCCGTACCCAAAAAAAGAACATCCACAGCATCCGCTCCGGGAAAGATATGATCACTCATCTCAGACCCGGAGGGAAGGGAGGACTTTTGTGAATCAGGGAACGACGGTAAAGATGCGGACATGGTTGATGACCACAGGCGTTACCGGGCGATCTCTTCGATCGGTCGGAACAAGAGAAATGGCATCAGCAACATCTTGTCCGGAAACCACCTCTCCAAAGATCGTATAATTTCCGGCCAACCAAGGAGCGGGAGCCACAGTAATGAAGAACTGGCTACCGTTTGTATTCGGTCCGGCATTCGCCATCGCAAGGACGCCTTTTTTGGTAAAATCCCTTGTCGGATCAATTTCATCATTGAACTGATAACCTGGACCACCCATTCCATTCCCCAGGGGGTCTCCACCCTGAATCATGAAATTCTTGATCACACGGTGAAAAATCAAACCATCATAGAAATTGCGCTTGACCATTTCCCTGGATTGCGGATCAAGAAACTCTTTTTTCCCGGTTGCCAGACCAACAAAGTTTTCAACCGCATGGGGAGCAGACTGCTTCAGCAACAAACAGGTTATTTTCCCCATCGACGTATCAAATTCGGCATATTCACCAGGAGCCAATGATGATCCTGATGCCTGTGCATTTTCCATTCCAGCTCCAGTCATGAATAAAATACCCGTTAATAAAATCAAGCCCCAGGATCCGAGTCTGCTCCATGATAAAAACGAACTTGCCACTTCAGAGAACAGTCCCCGGCTTGTCAGATTTGATCCATTCATTTTTTTCCTGCCCTTTTCCGATCGTTTTCAGAAAGTAGCTTCTTCCGAATTCTGAGATTTTCCGGTGTAACTTCCAGAATCTCATCCTCTTCAAGAAACTCGAGTGTCTGCTCAAGGCTCATCAGACGCGGTGGCGTTAAAACAATGGCTTCCTCCGCATTCGAAGACCGAATATTGTTGAGGTGTTTCTTCTTGCAGGGATTCACAGCAAGATCCGTCGGACGGGAATGCGCACCAATAACCATCCCTTCATAAACCTTCACTCCGGGATTCAGGAACAATACACCACGTTCCTGAACATTGACCATGGCGTAGGCTACGGTCTCCCCTTGTTCCATGGAAATCAGTGCTCCGTTAACCCGGCCGGGAATCTCTCCCTTGAAGTCACCATAGCCATGAAATGTATGTGTCAAAAGGCCAGTTCCCCTGGTATCGGAAAGGAACTCACTTCTGTACCCGAGGAGTCCTCTTGCGGGGATCAGGAATTCAAGGCGAACGTGACCACCTCTCTGGGGGGCCATGTTCAGCATCTCCCCTTTCCGTGGGCCAAGCTTTTCCATGACGGTTCCGACATATTCTTCCGCAACATCAATGACGAGATACTCGTAGGGCTCTTGCTTTGATGCTCCTTCGCCCTTGAAAAGAACTTTTGGCCTGGAGACCTGGAACTCGTAGCCTTCCCGTCTCATGGTTTCGATCAGGATCCCAAGGTGAAGCTCACCGCGACCGGATACCTTGAAGGAATCTGGACTGTCTGTCTCTTCCACCCGAAGCGCCACATTCGACCGGATCTCCTTGAAAAGACGGTCCCTGAGATTTCGGGAGGTCACAAACTTCCCTTCCTGACCGGCAAGAGGAGAATTGTTCACCAAAAATTCCATGGAAATGGTCGGCTCGCCAATCTCGATGGGGGGGAGCTCACCAACTGTGGTCAAGTCAGAAAGGATATCGCCAATCCGCAGATCCGGGAAAGCCGCAACCAGAATGATATCTCCGGCCCTTGCAGAAGGAACCTCAACTTTTTTCAATCCCTCAAAGGACATGATCTTCTTGACCTTACCGCGCTCGATGATTTCACCATTCACAACGCGACCGATTGTTTCAGCATTTGTGACTTTTCCACGGATGACGCGTCCAAGAGCACACTGTCCGATATAGGAGTCATACTCAAGGCTGGTCACCTGCATCAGAAACGGTCCGTTGACATCAACAGCAGGAGGAGGTGTGAAATTGATGATGGTCTCAAAAAGGGGAATCAGATTCTCGGATGGAGTGGAAAGATCCATCGTCGCATAGCCCTTCTTGGCCGATGCATAGACTACCGGAAAGTCCATCTGCTCATCGGTGGCACCGAGCTCGACAAAAAGACTAAAGACATCATTCAATGCTTCAACAGGTCTCGCGTCCGGGCGGTCGATCTTGTTCAGGACTACAATCGGCTTCAACCCCATTGAAAGGGCCTTGTTCAGCACGAATCTCGTCTGTGGCATGGGGCCATCGTATGCGTCAACCACAAGGAGAACCCCGTCCACCATTGTCATTGTCCGTTCCACTTCACCGGAGAAGTCCGCATGGCCAGGAGTATCGACAATGTTAATCTTATAGTCGCCATAGTGAACGGATGTGTTCTTTGCAAGAATAGTGATTCCCCGCTCTTTTTCAAGGGCGTTTGAATCCATTACTCGCTCTTCAACAACCTCGTTCTCCCGAAAAACATGCCCTTGCTGGAGAAGTTTGTCCACAAGAGTCGTTTTTCCATGGTCAACATGGGCGATAATCGCGATATTCCTTGAGTGCAAGAGATTTTCTGGTGAGGCTGATGGTACCGATGACGAAAGAGATGATGGGGTTTCCATAATGGAGAAGATCCTCGCAATTTTTAAGTCAGTTTAATCGTTTCAAATCGCTTTATTCTAGACAAAAAGAAGACTGAAGTCAACGTCTATTAAATCAATTCCTTATGAAACAATATTTTTTAAATCATGACATCCATCTTCTAGGAAATCACAAACGCCAGACATTTCAGATATTCCAGCTCTCCCATTGCGGGCACAATCGGGTGATCCGGACCAGATCCTCCTTTGTAAACAAGTTTCCCCGAGCGTCTCTTTTTCTTTAACAGGCTTCGTACAATCCCCAGCAGTTCATCTCCTTCCAAAAGGGCCGAACAGGAACACGTCACCAGAATTCCGCCCGGGCGAACAAGATCTATGGCTAGCTGGTTCGCTGCGTAATACCCCCTTACACCCTCTTCCTTTTTTTTGCGACTCTTGATGAAGGCTGGAGGATCCATAACCACTGCATCGTATTTTTTCCCGGATCTGATGGACTCTTCAGCCCATTCAAAAAAATCCTGTTTGATCACGGTACTGGTCACATTCGAAAAGGCGGACAGATTTTCACGGTAACATTCGAGTGCCGAGAAAGAAGTATCCACACCGGTCACATGATCCGCTCCCTGGGAGGCGGCCGCCATCGACCAGGAGCCAACATGGCAAAAGGCATCAAGAACATCACTGTGTCTAAAAAAATGGGAGATGGAATCGATATTGCGCCGCTGATCCAGAAAAAGACCTGTCTTCTGTCCTTCCCTAAAAGGAAACCTCACAGCCATATCCCTTATACGAACAGACAGCACCAGGGGGATCTCTCCTTCGATCAGATCATCACCGATCGGAAGACCCTCAATGGATCTTGAATGAACAGAGCGGTCCACCCTGATTCCTCGAGGAGAGAATCGATTCTGGAGAACTGCGAGGATTTCCGGCAAGTAGGCTTCCATTGCCAGAGTGGTTACCTGCACAACCAGAAAATCATCATACCGGTCTACAATCAGCCCTGGCAGGAAGTCTCCTTCGGAATGAACAACTCGATACAGTGTCCCCTGACAAAGTTGATTCCGCAGAGAAATGGCCTGATCAATCGTCTTTTCCAGATAAGATGGAAATCCATTCCATTCCTGGCAAAACGGGTCAAGAAGGCGTGCCGCAATCAATGTCTGTGGATTATAGATCGCCCGGCCCAAAAACCTTCCCTGCTGAGATTCGACCGAAACAAACAACGGAATCGCCTGAGAACGCTTCTCCAAGATTGCGACCTCGTTTGAGAAGACCCATAAATGGCCGGATAGAAGTCTTCTTTCTTCACCCTTTTTAAGGATCAGGCGCCCCTCATGCTCTCCCCGATCCTTGATAACAACAGAATCCATAGCGATATTGCTCCCCATATGCAGATTGTCCAGAAAAACAGAAAATAGCATTGTACAAGCCATTACCATTTTTCACAAAACTCACAAAACAAAGTAGATCCATTCAAAAAACTTCCTCAGATCAAGAGCCCTCTTCCACTTGGAGGAAATCTCGGGTATTGTCCATAGGGTTGTCGAAATGCATTTCAACCCATTTTTCACACGTTAACAAAAAAGGATTCCATGAGAACGCAATTCCGACTGATAACAATCAACTTGATCATGGTTGTCATTGCATTATTCTTTTATTTTCAAAAGAACGCCTCTGCATTCGATCTTCAGCTTATGGGGGACATGACCGCCGCAGTCAAAAGTCCTCTCGACAACCAGACCGCCATCGCAGGTGGAGGAACTGTCCGGCTTGCTTGGGAATATGCTCCGGACTGGAATATAACCCTGACCGGTAGTGCCTATTTTTTCCCGACATCAACTCCAGGAGGAGTGAATCCGATGACCTATGCCCCAACTTCAGGGGGAATGGTTTCAATTATTCCGGTAACAGTTGGTGTCCAACATATTTTCGCTCGCTTCGTCAGAAAAAAATATGACTTTTACGGTGTTCTCGATGGTGGAGGCGCACTCGAATACAATTTTGGCGTCGGACACTCGGCACCAGAACCATTTGTGGACGGAGGATTGGGATTCGGAACAAAAGAGTTTTTCATCGAAGAGCGGGCAGAATCCATGCTGAATGCCTTTGGATCGATCCCAAACTCTCCTTCAGGGCCACTGCTTCTTTTCACAACATCGATAGGTGTTCATTTCTTCCAATTTTGACCGATAATGGAGCTTTCCCCAAAAAGGGGAGAGTTTGAGAAAAGGTCCAATGGTGCACATGCCAGGAAATCAACTGATCGACCAGTTCCAATAGATGTCCCTCCTGATGATCTGAGAGCACCACCCGTTCTGAACCTTGCAGGTCTTCGCCTGAAAATCTCTCCAGGATTCTCAGTATGTCTGCCTGACAGACAGGTTCCCGGCTTTTTTCACCATCCATCCTGCTGCAGTCACGACACCTCACCCGTCCGCTTTCAGGATCAAACCGCACTTTTCCAAGCAAAATATCCAAACCACAACCATGACAGACAGGAGCCAATGGTCCGAAACCCAACACCCTGAGCATCCTTGCGGAAAAGCGAATCCAAAGCAAAGCATGCCGCTCCCGCTCCTTATCCAGAAGACACAGATAATGGAGGAAAAGCTCAAAAAGGGCAGGTTCCTGAACATGAGGAGGCAGAAGGGAAAGAATCGCCCGAACCGGCAAACCTGCCCAAAGAAGTTTGTCGTAATCATTGCGAATACCTGAAAATGGATCGATCACATTGGCTTTATGAAGGCGAAAAAGGCTGTCGGGGGTATGATGCCTCCCCAATAGGGCAGAAAAGGTCAGAGGAGACAACGCAGAGCCGAACCGGTTCCCCGTTGCGTTTGCACCTCTCGCAAAACCGGTGAGGAGGCCTTCTTCCAGAGAAAAAAAGGTCACGACCCTGTCGTCATCGCCATAACGGACAGACCGAAGGATGAGAGCATATCGTTCAAACGCCAAGAACCCCCTCCATCCTCCGGAAAAAGGTGATCAAAAAAATTTACTCCCCGATATAACCAAGTTCCCTCAGGATTCTGGGGTTGTCCCGCCAAGCCGGTTCAACCTTGACAAGCATCCTTAAAAAAACTTTTCCACCGACAAGACGCTCGATCTCAAGCCGTGCCTTTTCACTCACCTCCCGGATTCTCTCACCACCACTTCCGATCATGATGGCCTTTTGGGAGTCCCTCTCGACAATGATCACACCCCGGATCGTCGTAATTCCCCTGGGGCCTTCCGGTTCGATATACTCCTCGATCATCACGGCACTTTGATGAGGAACCTCCTCCCTGAGACTCCAGAAAATCTTTTCCTGAATCAGCTCGCGAACAAGCTGCCTGACTGTCTGGTTCGTATAGAGTTCAGGATCAAAAAGGTTTTCCCCTTCAGGAAGATGGCGGAAAACAACGTCCAGAAAGCGGTCAAGGTTCTTGCTTTTAGCGCCGGACACAGGAATGATTTCTGCGGGAAGTCCCCATGATTCAATCTCAAGGAGTTTGGGAATCATCCCATGACCTCCTGTCTTGTCCATTTTGGTTGCCGCAATCAGGAGGGGACGACCATCAAGGATCGGCAGAAGCAGATCCCTCATTCTCGCAATATCATCTCGCGATGGCATCGGGTCAAGGCTGATCACCCATACGATCACATGCGCCCCGAGAAGAGCTTCTCTGGACATGTCAATCATGAGATGGTTGAAGGCATGGGAAAGCCGATGAATCCCCGGGGTGTCCAGAAAAACGATCTGCCCTCTCGGCTCGGTCAGGATTCCCCGAATCAGCGTGCGGGTCGTCTGGGGAATCGGGGAGATGGCCGACACCTTTTCACCAACGAGCGCATTGACAAGTGTAGACTTGCCGGCATTCGGCAATCCAACCATTGCCACCAGACCACATTTATAGGGGTCGGAAGAACCTCCATCCGAACCCAGATCATCAATATCGATTTCTCTCACACTAGACCTCCAGGAAACAGTTAGTCACGATCCATCACATCTGTGGACTGCCCACAGGGACGAACCATACGAAGCAATCCATTCTACCATGTATCGGGACTGTATCAAAAACAGACATTCCATCCTGGCACGGATTCTGTTAAAAACAGACTTTCCAGTCTGGAATTCTTTCCGGACATGAATGATCCCGCAAACAGATTCCAAGGGCATTCTTGCGGGAATTTCTTGAAGAACCATTTTCCAACCGATAAATGAGGATAGAATGGCAGGGATATTCATCACAGGAGCAACATCCGGGCTGGGATGGGCGTTGGCCATTGAAGCCGTCAAAGAAGGACTTCCGATCGGAATCATCGGTCGACGACGGGAGAGGCTCGACATTCTTTCCAAGCTTCTGGACGAAAAGGGAGCAACTGTTTTTCGGGCAGAAGCTGATGTAACGGACAAATCCCAAATCGAAAGGATCGCGAAAGACTTCATATCCATCCATGGAGCACCGGATCTGTTGATTGCCAATGCCGGGGTCCGGGGGACATCACAAGACTTTCCCGGGTCAAATGATTTGGCAATGGAAACCAATTATTTCGGAGCCATCAATACCATACTGCCGTTTATCCCTGCCATGGTCGAAAGAGGACAGGGCCATATTCTTGTCATATCCAGTCTCGCCTCAAAACTGTCTCTGCCGGGCTCGGGAACATACTGCGCATCCAAGGCGGCCATTGACCGATGGGCCGGCTCCGAAAGATTCCATCTCTCGCCTTTGGGTGTTTTTTTGACCATTGTTTCTCCCGGGTTCATCCAGACGGAGATGACAAGAGACAACCCTTACCCGATGCCGTTCATTATGAGTGCATCCAGAGCGGCCGAAATCATTTTCCGGGAGATTCATTCCAAAAATGGAACCAGGAAAGAAATTCGCTTTCCCTTTGCACTATCTGCCGCCATTACCTTGTTGAACATGCTTCCGTCCCCTTTTCAAGAAAGGATTTTAAACAGAAAACAGACACGCCACCACTACCGTCGAGCATCTCATTGAAAGTCCAATCAAAATAATCCACTTGCCCTTCAAATGGCATAATGATAAAAATTGGAAGCTCTTTTCCTCTCACTAACATTCTCAGGAGACCAGACACATGTGGCATGGCATCATTATGGCGGGCGGCTCGGGAACACGCTTTTGGCCTTTAAGCCGTGAACTTTATCCTAAACAGTTCCTCTCCCTCGTCGGCGAAAAAAGCCTTCTCCATGGCACGGTCAACCGCCTCCTTCCCCTGTTCCCCCAGGAACAGGTCTGGATCATGGTCGGAACAAAACACGAATCCGAAACCAAGCGGACACTCTCAAGTCTTCCCAAAGGCTCTTCAGGACAGCTCTCTCCCCGGATATTTGTGGAACCCCAATCCAAAAACACTCTCCCCCCTCTCGCCCTTGCCTCCGCTTTTATAAAAAAGATGGATCCCGAGGGAGTCTTGTGCGTAATGGCAAGCGATCATCTGATTTCCCCTGAAGAAAAGTTTCTTGCCCTCATGAAGCAGGCATGCCTGACTGTCGAACAAAATGACGTCATCCTGACGTTTGGGATTCCTCCCAAACGCCCGGAAACAGGCTTCGGGTATATCGAAAAAGGATCCCCCGTAGACACCGGAAAATTCGGGCAGGCCCCTTGTTTTCATGTCACCAAGTTTGTCGAGAAACCGTCCAGGCCTGTCGCCGAAGCGTTTTTCAAGGATAAAACCCACCTCTGGAACAGTGGCATGTTTGTGTTCAGGGCCACCGTTTTTCTGGAAGAGATCCGGAAATACCAGCCCAAACTCCATTCCCTCGTCGAGGCACTCGAGGTGACCATCGGAACACCCTCCGAAGAGCAGGCGATCAGGGACTTCTATGCACAGGCCCCCAACATCTCCGTCGACTATGGGATCATGGAACACTCAACCTGCGTCTGGACAATGGCCAGCGAAATTGACTGGAAGGATGTCGGCAGTTTCAATGCCCTGGACGAAATTTCTGATCATGACGAAAAAGGCAATGTGCTCAGGGGAAACGTCATCGCGATCGATAGCGAGGATTCCATCATTTTCGGAGACAAGCGGGTCATCGCGACCATTGGCATTAAAAATCTCGTGATCGTGGATACCGACGATGCCACTCTCATATCCACAAAGGACGACCTGCAGAAAGTCCGGGAAGTTGTTTCCGAACTCAAGGGGAAAAAGCGCGTCGAGGCACTAGAGCACAGGACCACACATCGCCCCTGGGGCCACTACACCATCATTGATCAGGGCCCCCACTACAAAATCAAGAGGGTCACGGTCAATCCGGATGCCAGGCTTTCACTCCAGATGCACCTTCATCGCTCCGAGCACTGGGTTGTGACTTCGGGAACTGCCCGGGTCACCCTTGACGACCAGGAGGTCTATCTCCACGTGAACCAGAGCATTGATATTCCCAAAACCGCCAGACACAGGATTTACAACCCCGGCAAGGTTCCTCTGGTCATCATTGAAGTCCAGAACGGAGAGTATCTGGAAGAAGACGATATCATCCGCTTTCAGGACGACTACAACCGTATCAAGTCGGTCAACCCCCAGGGAGAGTCATGCTGAAAAACCTTCCATCCCGCATCTTCCGGGAATACGATATCCGAGGTGTGGCAGAATCCGAATTGACAGACGAAATCATCGACGCGATCGGAACGGCCTATGGGCAGATGGTCCTTGAGTGCGGGGGGAAAACAATCTCCATCGGTCGTGACGTCAGGGTGAGCTCCGAAAGGATCCTGAAAAGCTTTTCAGAGGCCATTACCCGACTGGGAATTCATATCCTCGACATTGGCATCGTCCCGACCCCGCTTCTCTATTTTTCCCTTTTCCATCTTCCGGTTGATGGAGGCGTCATGATCACGGCAAGCCACAACCCTCCACAGGATAACGGCCTGAAGCTTGCCATCGGCCAGGAGACGATTCATGGATCTCGCATCATGGAAATCAGGGAGAGAATAGAACGCCCATCAGCACCACCTTCCGTCGAAAAGAAAGGTCTCATCCGCCCGGTACCTGTCAGAAATAGCTATATCAGGGAAATCCGTGAAAGGACATCCCCCTTGCCGGCCTTCATGGGAAGACCTATTCGCGCCGTTATCGACTGCGGAAATGGAACGGGAGGACTTGTTGCAAGAGATCTGTACAACGCTCTTGGTGTCAGGACAGAGCTCCTTTTTGAACGGCCCGACGGAAACTTCCCCAACCATCATCCCGATCCAAGCGTTCCGGAAAATCTTGAAACCCTGATAGCGGAGGTCATCAAACAAAAAGCGGATATAGGCATTGCTTTTGATGGGGATTCCGATCGTATCGGGGTCGTTACCGGAAAAGGGGAGATTCTCTACGGTGACCAGTTGATGGTCCTTTTCTCCGAACAAGTCCTCAAACGCAACCCTGGAGCGATGATCATCTCGGAAGTCAAGGCATCGAAGGTCCTTTATGATGAGATCGCCCGAATGGGAGGAAAGCCGCTCATGTGGAAAGCGGGACACTCCGTGATCAAGGCCAAAATGAAGGAAGAAGGAGCTCCACTCGCGGGAGAGATGAGCGGACATATTTTCTTCAAGGATGGCTACTTTGGCTTTGACGATGCCTTGTACGCCGGTGTCCGGATTCTTCAGTTCATGGTGGAGAAGCAGAAATCACTAAGCGAGCTTCTGTCCGGGATTCCCAAGACAGCAAACACTCCTGAACTTCGGATGGATTGTCCGGACGCACTGAAGTTCAAGCTGGTCGATACCTTGAAATCTCTGTTGAGGGATTCAGGCTCTTCTTTTGTGGATATTGATGGAGTCAGGGTTGAATACCCCGATGGCTGGGGACTGGTCAGGGCGAGTAACACCCAACCCGCACTCGTGTTAAGATTCGAGGGACCAACCGTCGAAAGAAGAGATGAAATCCGAAACAACATCGAATCCATGCTTCAAAAAGCAAAAGAGCTCATGGTGGAAGAGAATCCGGCCATAAATACATTTTGATCCGGAAAAAATAACACGGGCAAATACAACGTGGAAAGGAGTGCGCACCCCCAGACAGAAGGGAGTGTGCGGTGACGATCATGAAAAAAAGACTCTCTCTTCTGGCTGCATTTTTTATTTTGTTGACAGGACCATCGCTCCTTCAGGCAAAATCACCCGAACCTCTTTCCCTCAGGATTTTAAACCACCATGACCACGACAAGATTCATGGAAATACCATCCGGCTAGTTCTCATGCCATCACCCTCTCCCGATCACCACCACCCCATACACCTCCATGCCTACGTCAATGGACGAATGGCAACCATGATCACGATCAATTCACCCAAAAAGGTGATCACATTGCACCACCTTCCAAAGGGAAAAGATGTGATTTCCTTTGTTCAGGCCAATCCAATGACACACAAGGAAATGGATAATGATATGGCTGGAATGGATATGAGCGATGAGGATATGGGAGATATGGGTGGCGGAAATCAAAAGACCAAAGGGAAGAACGTCGACAAGTCCGCTCTCCAAACCCTTACCGTTCTTGTCCAGTAAGGTGCAACAGCTCCAGGAAGACCTTATCCACCGGCTGGAAGTGACTTCAAGGCCGTGGACCGCTTGGGAACATCGGGCTTGATATTTAAAAGTGGTTGCAACTGGACATGGTTCTTCGACACTTCCCCGATGGTATAAGAGTCGAGCTCTTCCATAAACTTCTTCATCGCATTGGACAAAACCCCTTTCAGGTAGCAGGCCGAATCGATCGGGCACTTCCCGGGAACGCCATCGAGACATTCGACAAGATAAAAATCCGGCTCGCACATTCGGACAACTTCGCCAAGCGTAATCTTGTCTGTTGCCTCATTATGATACAGACCTCCCTGTCGACCTCTGATGGAGTGTACAAGCCCCTTTGCAGCAAGATTCTGGACGACTTTCATCAAGTGGTTTTTCGATATTCCATAACTTCTGGCGATCTCGGAGATGTTTGAGCGTCTTCCGGGGTTTGCAGACAGGTATAAAAGAACACGAAGGGAATAATCGGTATATTGCGTCAATTGCATGTGCCACTCCTGATTGCCTTACTTAAGGGATCCAGACCAACCTGTTTCTGTGAAACGACAGGATACCCTAGTCCTTTTCGTTTTCCCAAGTTTCAAACGTCATCTTCATAAAATAATCTGGAGAGAGGACCAGAACTCTCCCCCGTTCAGATAAATCGAGAATCCCTTCCTTTTCCCACAGCCTGGTCAGGCGAATAGTGCTTTCCACACTCGTTCCTGCCATCAACGACAGGCTTTTTCGGGTGACTTGAAGCTCAACCGGGCCATGGCCTTTCAAAATTGGGTCTATCGCGCGATTTTTCTTGCATAACGATACGATGACCCTGGCAAGCCGAATCTTGACCGGTTCGGGGGAAATCAAAAGACGCGACTGAAGCTCCTGAATACGAATTCCAATTTCCCTGAAAAACCCTCTCCGAAACGATCGGTCCAAAACCAGGGCGTTACGAACCTTCTCTCCGCTAAACGCTTCCAGAATAGCGGGCCTCTCCGCTCGGGCCGTGGCGGGATAAGGAAACTCGCCCAAAACAGCAAAACCTCCCAAAAACTCACCTGCTTCCAGTCTCTCTGTAATAAAAGGGTTACCGAAGGGACTTTCTTTCAGCATCACGATACATCCCTGTCGAACAAGATAGAGGTAATCGGCAGAATCCCCCTGATGAAAAAGAATACCATCTTTTCTGAGAACCACGCGTCTGTCCGGCGAATTCTGATTAAACCAGTCCATAACGGAAATGTCTTCCAAACTCATCCTCCAAAAACGCAAAAGGATCTCTGTCGATATGACGTCTATCATACTCCCCGGGAAACGGACTGGGGAGAATGACAGAATACAGGTGTTTCATATTTGGATAATTAAGGAGGCTAATATGGAAACTTCACCTGAAAACATACCCGGTGCCCCTCCTGTCAGAACTCTTTCCCAAGTCAGACAGGCTGCGGCCATTTGTCCTTTCTGCATTTTGGGAATAGCCCTGATTTTCTGGGCCAAGCCTTCATCTGGGGCCACTGTTACGGGTCTCGCCCTATGGACCGTTATCATGCAGGGTTTTTCGGCAATTTTTCTGGTTCTCCTCTTCAGAGCTGCAAAAGCTGTCGGCGACACTCTTGAGGAAAGAAAAGTCGTCCAGAAAATCCCATTACCTGAGAGGGATCTATTGGATAAAGCCTATCGATTGGGACGCTACGCACCAATTGATACAAAACCCCATCCGGAACACCTGCCAGACTGGATAGAGCATAACGAAACTATTCTCAAATCAGTCATGGCAACCTTCGAGGAAAGACACATCATCTCCCCGACGGTCAAGGAGAAAGTGCGAGAGAGATTCCACAAGGGTGTTTCCGAATTGGTCGCTTCCCAACCCGATGGAGGGAATTCTTTTGCCGTATCCAAAAGTGAAGTCCAAAACATGATCGACCGGCTCTTTTCCAAAATATAACGCCGCTTCCCTTTCACCCTTCGGATTGCATGTTTTCCGGCAAAAGGTTATTGACCAGGGAAAAAAGTTCAAGATTCAACCTGGATGTGGATTCTCTGGAAAGATCCTCCGGAGAAACCGGAAAACCAAAACGAAGGGTGATTTTCCGGGGCACCGGGAAGCGCTTGTTCCTGGGGTAAGCCTCGAAACTTCCAATGATCCCAACCGGTATGACGGGACAGGGGAAGGCCCCCAAAAGATGGGCTGTTCCTGGCCGGAACATCTTGATCTTCCCATCATGGGAGCGGTCGCCTTCGGGAAATACAAGAATCCCCTTCCCTTCTTCCAGCATTCGATAAGAGACCCTGAGAGCGGACGAAGCCTTGTCCGGATCAATGGATATCACTCCAAAGGGATCCTTCAAGGGATGGATCCTGGGATGATCAAAAATGGGGGAAAACCCCAAAAGCACCGTTCTCGAAAGGATTTCATCCGGCAGAGCCGCTGAAATCAGGAAGCCATCCAGATAGCTTCCATGATTGGCGACAATGACAAACGGACCATCCGGCCAAATGGCTTTTTCACCGTTAAATGTCTCGTAGATCCAACCTTTATCCGTCTTTTCGAACCGGGGAAGATTGGCTCGAAAAAAAATCGAAGAGGTCCCCCGCAAAAAAAGATGGAACGCCTTGAGACCGGAAGATAGGCTTTGCCCGTCTGGAGAAAGTGGGCGATGAGGCACCTCTGCCAATTCCTTTTCAGTCAGGGGTGTCTCCCAATAATGACCTTCAAGCGTCTTTTTTTCTGCCACCTTAAGACCATTTGCCCAAAGAGATACGGCAACCATCAGATCCTTGACCGTCAAAAGATTGTTCAAGAGGGCATCCTCTGGAATTCTTGCTCCGAATCCTTCTTCCAGAGCCGAAACCAGCTCAAGTCTTCCAAGAGAATCAAGTCCCAGATCGATTTCCAGGTGGTCTTCCATTCTGACTGGGCGCTTGATTGTCAAAACCTCATTCAGGATGGTAAAGGTTTTCTGTTCTATCGGATCCACATCCTTCGGAAGGGGTTCCTTTCCCTCATTTTGTTTCTCAGACTCCAGCTCCTCAACGATTTCAGGGAGAAGATACCGCTTGAGCTTCATCAATCTCGTTCTTGGCAATGGGTCCCTGACAATCGAAAAGCCACCCAATCTGCTGTGAGAAGGCAGGGACTGCTGCATCAGGTTAAACATATCCGTGACGATGGGAACAATATTGGTTCGCCCGGAGCGCTGAAAACTTTCAATATCGGGACGAACAAGCAACCATGGGACTCCCTTTCGAAGGGTTACAGCGATTTCTGAAACCAACGGGTCCGATATCCAGCGAGACTCGATCGCTTCAGGCTGGATTTTTTTCCCGTTTGGAAGAACCAGAAGCTCTTTCAAACGTCCGGTCAGGGTCAGGTAACCATCGGACAAATCTCCCCTGTCCCCGGTAGAGAACCATCCATCCTGATCGACCAGGGATTCGCGCCTATACCGGTCAAGCCAATAGGATGTTGCCACATTCTCTCCCTTGACCTGTACCTCCCCGGCTTCGGATATCCTCACGGAAACACCATCAAGAGGCCTGCCGACAGATCCGATCCGAAAGGCTTCCGGAATGTTGAAAGAAACGACCGGGGAAGTTTCGGTCAAGCCATATCCCTCCAAAAGCATAAGACCAAACCCCATAAAATCTTCAATGATGGCCCGATCAAGAGGGGCTCCACCAGATGACAGTGCCCTCAATGACTGCCCGAATCGGGCATGAACCGCAGGAAAAGCCATTTTCCCGATGGAAGGGAATCCCGTCCTGGAGAGATTTCTCACCATTGGAGCCAAAATCTTTTTTGCCACAAACTCCTTGATGGTCCCCTTTTGACGGACTCCTTCCATCAGTTTTTGGTGAAAACCCTCCCAAATTGCCGGCACTCCCGGAAATAGGGCGATATCCTGATTGGAAAGACACCATGCAATCGTTTTCGGGTGGTTGTCCGGAACAAAAACAGGAACAGCTCCCAGCAGAATCGGAAGATGAAAAAGTCCCATCGCCGGATAGGCGTGATGAAGAGGCAACATTCCGAGAACTTTGTCCCCTTTTCGGTAAACATGAAGCTTCTCGAAAGAGAAAACATCGGACAGAATGTTTTTGTGTGTCAGAGGGACTCCCTTTGCATTCCCGGTCGTTCCGGATGTCATCAAAAGAAATGCCACATCATCCGTCTTTCCCTGTACACACCTTTTCCCGAGAGCATTGATAGCCGCATCTCCTTCACCGGAAGACAGGGGAGACTCAGTGGACACACTGACAACTTCGCCCCCCCACACACCCGTTAGAGATGAGACAGCTTGCGAGATCACCACCATGCGATCAGCCTCAAAGTTCTTGAGGTGAAAGCCCATTTCGGCAGGAGGCATCAGATGGTCGATCGCCATGACAGTCGCACCCCGTCCAAGGATCGCCATGGCCGCAAGGATCCAGGTCATTCCGGGTGGCCCCGTCAACCCCACGACCATACCCGGGTCAACCCTGATCTGATCCATCAGTTGCCCCACCCTGGCAGAGGCCATCCGTCCATCATAAGCCACTGGAAACAGTTGCCCGTCTTTCTGGACAACGTCCACTCCCAAAACGTCTCCGGGCTCTTCCTTTATCCTGCGAAAAAAACCTTCGAACAGGGTTTGAGGACGATCCATGGTCATACCCTCTTTCCTTTTGCTGGAGCTAATTCAATTGTTTCATGAAGTTTTGGCATCGCCATATTGTTCCACCCGATGGATGGAAGCTTTTCGGAAAATCCGGTCATGGATCGTTTCTCTCCATGAACCAGAAAAACCTGATCCGGGACCTGCATACTTGAGCACCAGGCAAGCAGGTCCCCTTGGTCGGCATGGGCCGAAAACCCATTGATCATGTGCGTCTGGATCCGGACATCGCGCATCTCCCCAAGAAGACGGACTTTCTTTTCTCCATCCACAATCGCCCGGCCAAGGGTCCCTTCCGCCTGATAACCAACAAATATCAAAGATGATAAGGGATTATCAATATGTCGCTCAAGATGATAAACAATCCTTCCTCCGGAAATCATTCCCGAGCCCGCCATAATGACAGCATCCCGCCTGACAGCGTTGATCTCCTGGGAGTCATGAATGGAACGTGCTGTCACAAGTCCCGGGAAAGAAAACGGGTCAATCCCCTGGGAAATAAAAGACTCCAGCTCGGGAGAAAGTTCACTGCGAAAGCGTTCGAAGACCTCCGTCGCTGACAGGGCCATCGGCGAATCCAGAAAAAAGAAAGTCCCCGGCGGGACTCTTTCTTCCCGGAAAAACTGTCCGAATACCCACAGAAGTTCCTGAGCCCTTTCCAATGCAAATGTCGGAATCAGGACATTGCCACCACCAGCCAATGTTTGGGCCAAAACACGGGCCAGCTCCTCAATCGAGCCCTCTCTGGATCGATGGAGTCGATCACCATAGGTCGTCTCAACCAGAACATAATCAGAATCCAATGGAGGAGACCATGGCTTGACCAATGAAACATTTTTCGGACCGATATCTCCTGAAAACAGGATTCTGGTTGTCGCCCCTTTCTCCCGAACCGAAACCTGGATAGACGCTGAGCCGAGAATATGGCCGGCATCATGAAAGGTTGCCGTTACATCAGGATGGAGCTTCACAGGCGTTTTGAGGGCAACCGTCTGAAACAGAGCCATCGTCTCGATCACATCGGAAATATTATAGGAAGCGTCATCTCTCTTGTGGATGATTCCTTTTGCATGGTTGTGCCGCCTGTCTCTCGCTTCCTCATGAAGATGTGCCGCATCCTGGAGAACAATTCCTGAGAGAAGCCGTGTGGGTTGGGTGGAGTAGATCGGTCCACGAAACCCTTGCCGGAAAAGGAGTGGAAGCCTTCCACAATGGTCAAGATGGGCATGAGTCAGCAGAACCGCATCAATTTCACGAGGATCAAATCCAAAAGGATCCGACTCGCCACCAAAAAGCTCATCCGCCCCCTGAAAAAGACCACAGTCCACAAGAAGTCGAAACCCGTCCATTTCAAGGAGGTGACAGGAACCGGTTACACAAGATGCCGCGCCATGAAAAGAAATTTTCATTAATCTTCCTTTCTGCCGAGAATCGGCAATGATAGGGGGTCTTTTTCCAGTTCATTCTGGCAAAACAACAAAAACCCTCCAAGATCACTCAGTTGATCAGGGATGTCTTCCATCAAAAAAAGCTTCCACCGCTCTGATCGTGTCGAAGGGAAAGATGATTTTGAACACTCCCTGATCCTTCGTCAGGCGGGGCGGGAGAAGCCCCCTGAGAAAGAGAAAAGTGCCTCCACCAAAATCCCTCTCATAGGAATAGCTCTCTCCGATACATGCCTTCATATGGCGATGAAGTGCTACCGTATAAAGAAGAGCCTGAAGAAAGTACCCACCCGAAGTGAGGGCATCATGAAGGCTTTCTTGTGAATAGTCCATCGGGTTTGGTCCAAGGTCATTTGTCTTGTAATCCACAAAGGCAACCCGTCCTTCATGAAAGAAAAAAAGATCGACCGCTCCTGATAGCATTCCGTTCAAATCGGCATAAGCACTCGATTCCAAGCCCCATTTGTCCGGCAAAGGGACCGAAAGATTTCTTAACAACGCATAAAATCGTGAAAGGTTGTATCGCTCCATCGGGAAAGAAAATGCCAGTTCCGTGACCTTTTTTTCCCTTGGAATCTCCCCTATTTTCAATGAAGCCCCATCGATCGGAGTTGTTCTGCAGGCAGCGACCATCTCCAAAGCGTTTTTCAGATCATCCTTTTCCAAAAATCCACGAAGCTCAAGCCGAGACCGGACGAACCCGATCCATTTTTCATCCTCAGTATCCATATCGGCATTTTCCAAAAGTTCATGGATCAATGTTCCCGTCCTGGCCCCCCTCGCCAAACCTCCCCGTGGAGACTGTTTCTCGAAAAACACATCACGCTCCGGAAAAGGATCTTCGGCAAAAGACTGATCCTCGAAAAAATGCGCCATTGAAGTAAAACTCTCATGAATCCAGCCTCTTCGATCCGGAAAAAATCCTTTTTCAAACGCAGGCCCAGTCAAAACAGTCTGGTCTTTTAGAATCGTCTCCTGCAAAAACGGTTCCGAGAGCCCCTCGAACATCTCAAGGGGTTCTGCAACAATTGTCCCGCCCGAAAGATCCTCCGCCATTTTTGCCAGGATCCAGGGCGTCAGAGGGTGATCTCCAGAAAGCTTATCTTCCAGAACCTTTTCGGGGTTCTCAGGAGAAAACGTTTTCATCATACCCAAAAGCAGCCACAAAAAAGGTGATGGTTCGGAAACAGGAAGAAAACCTCCCTTTTTAGACTGATCATTTAAAACAATGCTGACATGGTATCGTGCCCTGGTCAGTGCAACATAAAGGATTCTGAGTTCCTCTGAAAAAGAGTCTTTCCTCGATTCTTCCATTGTCTCAGGGTCCATTTCATCCTCAAACCAAAGAGAGGGAAGTGAGACAGAAGAAATCGACGGCTCCCTTTTCTTTAATGGAAAAGAAATCTTTCCGGGTTTCAGAACAAAAGGGCAAAAAACCATATCAAACTCAAGACCCTTGGCTTTGTGAACGGTCATGATCCGGACAGCATTGGCTGCTCCTTCCGCCCTTAAGATCTCTTCCTCACCGGCAGGAAGTTCGTCCGATCTGCGAATGGCTCGGGAAAAACGCGCAAGAAGCCGCTCCGGAAGGAGATTCTCCTGGGACTCCCACAGATTCAAGAGCTCAAGAAGATGATTCAGGTTGATCCATTTTCTTTTTCCATCAATGCGTCCTGCAAGATTGTTCTCAATCGACAGGGAGGAAATCATGGATATCCCCATTCGATAGATCCCCGATGACTCCCATTCCTTTCTGAGAAGGGAAAAGCTCCTGAGTTTCTCCTCTCTGGATGGGAGGTCCGAGCTCAAATTCTTAAGAGACTGATAGTCCTCACCCACGAGTTCGCTTGTCAACGCGGCAAGAATACCGGAAAAACCTCCCTGGCCAAGGATAGCCAAGAGAATCCACTCAAGCTCCCTGGCTTCAGATGAATCCAGGACAGAACCATCTTTCTCCACAAGAGAGGGAATACCAAGGAGGGCCAATTCTTTTTCAATCTCATGCGCTTCCCTTGTTTTCCGGACCAGAACGGCAATCTCCGAGGGCAAAACAGGTTTTTCTCCCATCCTGGAGTTTGACTCCGGGCAAAGGATACGGTGAATTTCCCGAGCTGTGGATCTGGCAACGAGAACGTCCTCCGGACTTCGGAGTGTGTCGTCGGCCTCCGGATGGGACCCTCCCTTTCGGGGTAAAGACTCCTTGACCAGAATCCGCATGGGGGCTATCCGCTTTCCGGAGACCTCCAGAAAGCTGTTTCGAGATGAAGCACAGTAGACCTCTGGAGCCAGAACATGTGGATTCGAAAAGGGAGATGGATGATTGGAATAAAGAAAATTCAGGGCTGAAAGGAGGGAAGAGGATTGTCGATACGAGGACAAAAGACCGTATACATGCCCCCCCATTTTCTCTCTGAATCGAATGTAGCTTTGAAGATCTGCCCCCCTGAAGTGATAAATGGATTGCTTTGGATCACCCACAAAAACCATTGATGGTGTGGGCAAGAGGGAATCTCCCGAATCGTTTTTTCCAATTTTCAACAGAAGGGAAATCTGACTGGGATCAGTATCCTGAAATTCATCGACCAGAAAAACCTTAAATTTGGACCGGATTGCCGCAAGGATGAGCCTGGAATCCGGGGAGTCAGGATTTTCTTTCTCCTCCTTCTCAAGAATTCCGAGAAGGAGCAAAAGAGCATCATCCTGGAAACGGATTTGAGCGGCTTTCTTATTCTCTTCGAGGATTTTGCCGACATGGTCCATCATTCGCCGGACAAAGGCTTTCGATGCTTCCTCCCATCTTTCACGCAGAAAATCCATCGAAGCGGAAAGCTCCACAAGGGCTTTTTTGAGCACGGGATTCTGGGTTTTTTGAGCATCAAGAGCCCCCTT
Source organism: Nitrospirota bacterium (assembly GCA_021829515.1). The sequence continues at coordinate 42,518 of JAKBPM010000001.1, forward strand.
TATCTTGAGGGACTGGTCGCTCTTTGCGCAGAGGATGTTGAACGGAAAGTCCGCATCTGACAAGAGCTTGGTCCGCTCGGACGAATGATCCTCAACAGATAATTCATTCACAATCTGTTTCTTCTCAAAAACCTGAGCAAAGGCTTCTTCAAGAAGGTCTATTCCCGGCCCGGACAATAGCTCCGGATCCGATACCGGCCACCCTCCCTGGGCAAGAGAAATGACTCGTGAGGTCAAGCGGGAAGGGTCAGGCTTCGGATTTTCAAGGAAATCCCCATTGTAGAAGGCAAGTGTTGTGATCCCCTTTTGAAACCAGTACCTTCTGAGTGCCGGATGGATCCGCTCAAGGTCATCTCTCAAAAAGCGGGCGGTTGCCTCAAAAACATACGGTTCCGTCCGGGTGACAACCTCCCTTTCTTCTGTTATACCCGCAAGATGCATGATCTCAGAGAGCAGCCCCTGGTAGAAGGAATGGATCGTCCGGATCACCACGCGGTCAAAATCCAGTATGGCTCGTTCGATTCTGGAGGAAGCCTCTTCAGGAGAAACATTCTCCAGAAGATCAAGAAGAGGTGGAATGGGTTGAGGAAAAACCTCTGAACCAGTCGAAGCGCCCCGTCGTGAGAGATAGGATCTCAGGCCAAGGAGCTCTTTTCTGATTCTTTTCAGAAGCTCCTGAGTCGCGGCCCTGGTAAAGGTAATCACGGCTATCTTGTCCACCGGGTGGTTCCAGACGATAATCGCCTTGAGAAACAGGACCGAAAGAAGAGTGGTTTTTCCAGTACCAGCACTTGCCTCCACCAAGTGAAGCCCGCCTTCTTCAATCCCGAAGGGATCATTTATCACTGGATCAATCGGCATTGATCGTCTTTTTCTTTTTTTCATCCACGACAGATCCCAAGATGGGGGAAAAGACTCTCAATGCCATTTTCTCTGAAGGCAGAAGTTGCTCAGGGTCAGAACCAGGTAGTCTTGTCCAAGGAGAGGCTTTTGCATATAAAATCATTTCCTCGGGAGAAATATCCGGTGTTTTTTGTTGAGAGATCCAAATTTTTTCAGCTTTTTCCAATGCCTTTCGACGATCGGCCCCGTTGGGATCACCCCATGGAAATCTCGGATCAAAAGAGAAATCCGAACTCACTTTCCCCGACTTTGGCTTGGCTTCTTTTTTTCTGAATTTTTTCCAGCAGTCTGCATACTCCCAAGAACTTTTCAAAAAGATTGGAACAGGAAAAATTTCTCCATAACAGAAAATGGCAAAAAGATCCTGAAGAGCTCTTTTTGCACCCCCTTTAACACAATAGGACTCGCTCCCGGAACCGGAGAGAGAATAGATCGTTGAAACAACGATCTTGTCCTGAAAACAGAGACTCAGCAACAAATGGTCCACCCATAAGGACAAGATATCTCTTTTGGAATGATAATAGGGGAAAAACATAACATGATGAACATCATCCCCTTTTAGGAACACCTGCCCATCAAGGCTTCCATGAAAACGGAACGTCTGGCCGATCATCTCCGGAATGCTCGAAAGAGACAACTCATGAAGAGGAATTTCCGAGCCCGGATATTGAGAAAAGAGAAAATCCTTCTCCTTCCATAACCGAAAAACAGAAGAGGAAAGGCTTTCAAAAACACTCCCGGAGGCGCTTCCATGCGGCAAAAAACCAAAAGGGGTTAAAAAACTTTTGGGAGGGATCTCTCCGTCGTGTTCATTCAAATAGGAAAAGATCGTCTTTCCCAGGAACCTCGATTCCATCAGTCCCGGTACAAATGGATCGTTTGAAGCAAGAGAGGAAAGGGTATTCTTGAGGGCACCCCCTCCCCAGGATGACCAGAAAAATCGGGCAGGATTCCTGAAAAACCCTTTCAGATCATCCAATTCGATTTCCATCGGGCAACATGCGGGAATATCTTCACTCAGATCATCGGGGAGAGGTATGGAAGGGAATCCGGTGTTTTGGACAGACTCTTTTTTCTGGGAAAACCCTTCTACCAAAGACCATCTTTTCACCAAATTTTCGCATTCAGGTTTCATTGCCCTGATCCAATCGATCAGATGGCCAAGCGGAACCGATGGAAGGATCTCGTCGAAGGGCTCCTGTCCTGTCCCAGAGTAACTGATGAAAAGAGAATCTTTCGCAGACAGGACAGACTCCAGAAACATCCCCTGATCATCCTCCCTTCTCGAATGATCACCTGATCTTGGCGCATTCATCAAAGGATCAAATGAGACCATTCTGTCTTTCAGGGTAAAAAGCTCTGAATTCATCCCGAGAAGAGCCAGGAATCGGGATGAGATTCCTCTTGATGACACGATGGGAGCAAAGGTCACGCCATGCCCCATTTTCCCGGGAGAGTCTCCTTTAGCCATTTTCATCTGATGTTCAAGCATTCGGAGAAAACCGTCATATGGAATTTTCAGAGAAGCCATTCGGCTTGCTTCATTTTCATCATCGACAGGAGATAACATTCTGGAAAAGGATATCAGTGCAGTATAAATCTCGGGCTCTTTGATTCCAAAATCATCAGTGAAGAGATTCATAGCCATCCAGGATGCCGTTTCTCCCCAAAAGAATCCGCTTTCTTCATCCGGCAGACGATGGGCCAGATCCAGAACAAGCTTTATGAAAACCTGAAACTTTTCAAGAACAGGGGCCACTTCCCAAAGGTCCCCTCCGTCAAAGGGCATCATATCTTCCACAGGAGCGGACTGGGCAAAAGGAAACGATAACAGAAGGCGCTCCACACCCCAAAAAAAGGTATTGAGGGCAGGCTCGGGCGAGCCGAATGCTTCTCTCGTCTCCGGAGAAATTCCCCACCAGACAGGAAGCCGGGAAATCCAACGCTCAATCCTCTCGACTTCCTCTTGATCCAGCCCAAAACGCTCTCTCGAATAGGGGTGATCAAGAAGTGCCATCACCTCAGAAGCGGAACATTTTCCCCGGGCCACTCTGGCACAATTTTCAAGGTATTTGAAACTTTCCCCACCCCCCCCTTTTCCGACAATCCGATAGGGAATCTCTCCAACCTCCCCGATTTTTTTCTGAAAAACCGCATCAATGAAGGGAGCAAAAAGTTCAATATCAGACACCATCACCAAAACATCCGACGACATCAGGGAACTGTCCCGTCTAAAAGACAAAACAATCTCATGATAAAGCGCCTGAACCTCCCCCATGGGAGTTCTTGATACGACAATTCTCAGAGAGTGATCCAAGGGAGCATCTGAAAGATCAAGCCCGGACCGGTCATTGATGATTTCAGACTGTATCTTTGAAAGGATGGTTTCCCTATCGGGAATGGAAAAAAACTCTTCAGTCTGACCGGACCTGGAAAGACAGAGATCCCTCATCCTGACAAATTGGGCACCTAGTGCCCTAGTCAATGGATTGACTGCAGCTCCCTGGGCATCTCCCGGAAGCTGATCAGAGAATCCTGGCAAAAGAAAAATGGGTGTGGCCTGCCATTGATAGAGAACAACATCTGTCAGGATGGAGAGATCTTTCAGAAAATCCAGAAAAGAAGGTGGGAGGAGAGAGTGCCCTATGACATGTACCGGGGTTTTCAAAAAAGACTTCCCCTTGAGAGACTCCGGTGATGCTCTCACAAGCCTTGAAAATCGTTCGAGGAGAGAAACCCTGTGAAGTGGAGTTTTCTGGATCAGGCTTCTCCAAAGATCGGACCAGGGATCTTGATGATGTTGGTCTTTTTCCCAAATAAGGATCCAGTCAGGCCTGTAGATCAATATCCGGTCAAAAATCTCTGCCAGTGTTATGGCCAGTTCCCATTGGGACGGAATGTCCCCAGGAAGAGGGATTCCATCTGGCAAGCGAATCGCGTTGCCGGATTCTTCTCTTTTCGAAAAAAGCTCCATCAGGGAAAACGACATGGATATTTTCGACAATGGATTATTGGGAGGTGCGTCAGGAAAGCATTCGGAGAGAACGCTCCAGAGAAAATTTCCGGGAGGAGTGATTGTGATCCCACTAAAAATACCCAGTTCTTTTGCCAGGAGAGTTTGGAGATGAAAAGACTTCAATGAGGTATCTACAAGAATTTTTTCAGACTCAAATGGAGAGCGCAGGCGTTTGATTTTCCGGGCTAACTCTTTTCCCAGCCTTTCAGGATCGTTTCCCGAAACAACCCACAACATCCCATAGACTCCAGTTTATTCACCTTTGATTAAACAACCGGGGATCTCCTGATACCCTAAAAGGATAGGGAACATTAAATAAAAAAGAAACTCTTGCATAATAATATTGAAGGAAGGCGATTATGACAGACAGGAAAACTTCATCAAGTGGGCAGGTCCCATTCGGAAACATTCAACACTTTTGAGGAAAAACGATTCGGGCTTCTCTTCCCTTTTGGAGCTGTTCCGGAAAAAATGTCTACTGAAAATCAGGTTCACAATCAGAAATGGAATCGGATGACTTCCGAATGCCAACCTTCTTCTGGGGAAAGCACCTTCAGGAGCCCCCCCCGGAAGAGCCTCATAATCACCTGTTGGCAAGCTGTCGGGAATCCACTTGACCGGATGGTCCAACAAAGAACTGCCAACACTAAACTTTGGCTGTGGACACTTCTGTTTCCGCTTTCCTGGCGAGTGCATCAAGAGCTGAAATCACCTTTAGGCTTTCACTCTCCATCCGGTCCATGGCCATGAGTGTTTCCGAAACATTCTCCCTTACCGTTGCTTCAATAGCCCTCCTGGCCTCTGAATGAACCGCCTCATGGGGTCGTTCAATGGACTGGAATTCCGGATAGGAAATGAACATTTTTCTTCCTTCCCCTTCGTAATACCATCGTCCCAGACGGCAGGATGTATGGCTTGCAAAATCTTCGACTTTTTTCGTCGACATACCAAAAACAAATCGGTAGACATCGAACTTGAAAATCAGGTGATCCAGCTTGGTCAACTCAAGGAAGCTTCTCACAGATGCGGCGGAGACCGTTTGTTCAATCTCTCTCGACAATCCGCGAATAGACATCATCTCTCCCGAAACGGTCTCACCCTCCCGGTTCAGATTTTCAGAATCCTTTGACCAGGACTCCATCTGGGATTTTGTCTGCAACGTTTCCGCCTGAATGGTGGAAACGAGTGTCGCAATTTCATTGGTGGCACTTCTCGTACGTTCTGCAAGTTTTCTGACTTCGTCAGCAACAACAGCAAACCCCCTCCCCTGCTCTCCGGCCCGCGCCGCTTCAATAGCCGCGTTCAAAGCCAGAAGGTTCGTTTGCCCAGAAACATCCTTGATCAACTGGACAATTCCACTGATCTGACCGGTTCGTTCATTCAGTTGATCGACATTTTTTGAATTTTTTCGGGTATCGATGGAAATCTGAAGGAGGCTTTTCGAAAGATTCGAGACCATTGACTCGGCTTTTTCCACAAGTGATGCCGAAAGGGCAATACGTTCACGTTCCTTGGCCATGGATTCGGAAAATACCTTGAAAGAAGCCTGAATTTCCGTCAGGGACTGCCCGAACACCCCCATTTTTTCAAAAAGGTCACGAACAGAAGAGAGTTCATTCTTAAGAGACTCGTTTTCTTTCAAGATCCGACTGGTTTCCTCGTCCAATGCCATCAGAGCTTCTCCTTGTGTTTCCATAGATTGAAATAGCCGAAAAAATTGAGATACCACTTTCATCAAAGATCAAAAAACCATGATCAGAATGCCAGAAATGCTTATCCATGCATAGCATCTCTTCGGGTCATCATAGACTTTCCTTAACGCCCGGGAATGGATACTTTCGTATCGTCTTTAAGTGCGAAAGGAATCGCTGTCCCCTTTATGGAAGAACTTTCGGGTTCGACTTATCCGATGATCCTTGCTCCGTGATATGAAATTCTTTCTTTTAAGAAGACTCTTTTGACGGGCGACAGGTTCTGATATCAAAGGTACCCTTTCAGGAGATTTCCTTAAAAAACCTCTTGAATTTGACAGCCTTCCCGGCCGCAAGATAAAATATGAACATGATAATGAATCTCACTTGTAGGGGAGAAGAAGGTCTTGATTGAGACATATTTGATCCTCGTCCGGGAAACACTCGAAGCATCACTTCTTGTGGGCATCCTTCTGTCCACACTGAAAAGACTGGGAGACCGGAAGGGGCAGAGATTTGTCCTGATGGGTACCGGTGTAGCGGTCGCGTGTTGCCTCGTTCTGGGGGTTCTTGCGGATCATCTCGAATCATTTCTCTCCGGGAATGCCAAAAATATTCTTGATGTATGTGTTTTTTTCCTGCCAACGATATTCCTTTCCTACATGGTGATATGGATGGCGAAAAACGGGCGGGAACAGGGAGGAGCCCTCAAGGAAAAGGCTACTGCCGCGATCAAGACGGAGAATGTATGGATTTTATTTTTACTGGCTTTCATGGGTGTCTTCAGGGAGGGTCTTGAAACGGTCCTTTTTCTATGGGGGATCTCCCTTCAGTCCGCTCCAGGAGAATCCATAGCCGCTCCAATGGCTGCTGGCCTTGCCGGATCCGCAACGGCTATCCTTCTTGTCCTCATCCTATTCAAATCAACCGCACATATCCCCATTTCGACATTTCTCAGAATCTCGTCGATACTCCTGATCGTCATGGCCGGAGGAATGCTTGCAGCCGGAACAGGGCGACTTGTCGCCATGGGAATTCTTCCTCCGATTATCTTCCAGACATGGGATACAAGCAGGATCCTGAACGAACACTCTTATTTTGGAGGGATGCTTGCGGACTTTCTGGGTTACAGGTCAAAACCGCCCCTCATCATGATCCTCACAGTATCCGTCTATCTGACAGGAATGTTTCTGTTGTTGCGACGGGCGGAACAGTCCGGAAAAAAACCGGCCCATTGACCCGGGAGAAAAATGTCCAGACCTAAGACAATCATTGCTCGTTGCACCCTATTTGCCATCGGCCTCGTCTTGATAGTTCCATCCGCTCTAACCGCCCAAAACACCGACGACGTTCCGCTGACGTTACAACACCATCAGTTCATTCCGGAAAAAATTTCGGTTTTACCCAATAAACGTTTTGTCATTGTCCTTGAGAACAAGGACAATCATCCGGAAGAGTTTGAAAGCTACGATCTTGAGTTTGAGATTCTCGTCCTTCCCCACAAAACCATCCGGGTTCCCGTTCGCCCATTACCAAAGGGAACTTACGCTTTCTTCGGGGATTTCCACCCCAAGACGGCCAAGGGGGTGGTCTCCGTCGGAGACTCTTCCCCCTAAGATTCGGACAAAATCCTCTCAGTGGGCAATGACAGGAACCCAACCTTTGCCATTCCAGTAAAGCCCCCGCCTGACAAGTTCCCGTTTGGGATGAACAATATACGCACCTGAAGGCAAAACCTCTGTGAGCGAATGCTCATCTGCCTGTATCACTTCCCCCCCATCAGGACCATGAACCTGTTTTTCAGGGGACATCTCAGCGGCCTTTTTCTCGGCCTTTTCTTCCCTGGCAAGTTTTTTCTCCCTTTTTTTCTGAATCTTGGCCCATTGCGAAGCAATCATCACCAGGTCTCCCTGATAGCGATATCGGTAAGGGTGTCCAAAGAAGGGATGAACCCACCCCGGGCCAGTCTGACCGCCTGGAGCATACTCAACCGTCCGGGAATAGTTCGTCAGATAATAATGACCGGGAGAATGGGGTGGGATCGATAACCGGAGAAACTCCGTAAAACTGATCCGGTGATCCGTGGTAAAAGCCGAATAACCGACCAGAATCAAATGGTCCGGAGGAACAGGCGGTGGGACTTGAATGACGTAAAACTGAGTCGATTTTTGATCAAGCAAGAGATTCTTATTGGGAGAGCCCCCTTGAAAAGAAGTACACCCTGACAAAAGTGAAACCAAAACTCCGATATGAACCAAACGACCTATCTTTATCAACGAAGCATCCCCCATAACACATTCTCCACTCACCCAAAGTTCAAGTCCTTTGGAGCCCTGCTAGCAAAGCTCCTTCTCCATTCTGTCTTTAGAGTTCATCTTTTGCAAGACAATTGCTTGCTCAAAAAGGCCCAGCACTCTTCCCACCGACCAGAATCCGGTCAATACAGAGAATCGGGTGATAAAACATCCCTGATTCTGGTAGACTCGACCAAATTGAAGGTGATAAAAAAACCTATTTTAAAAGGCAGATCAGAAAGATGGACCCAGAACAGTTTATTCGTGGCTTTAGAGAATCATCTCCATACATTCACCGATTTCGGGGACAGACATTTGTCATCAGTCTGGAAGATGAATCTCTTTCCGACGGAACACTTTCCTCCATCGCAAGTGATGTCGCTCTTTTAAGAAGCCTCGGGATCGGCATCATTCTCGTTTTTGGAGCCTTCTCAAGGATCAAATATCTTCTTGAAAAAAACAGGCTGCATGTAGAAAACACACCATCCGGTCAGGTCACAACAGAAAACATTCTCGGGGTCATCAGGGAAGCTGTCGGAAGTGTCCGTTTCGAGATTGAGTCCGCACTCTCAAGCGGTGGAGACAACTCTTCCATGAGTGGCGCACAGCTGAAAGTCGTCAGTGGAAACTATGTGATCGCGAGACCCATGGGTGTCATCAATGGGGTAGACCATTATTTTACAGGGAAGCCCAGACATATCCGGGCCGATTTCATCAAGTCCCACATCGCTTCGGGAGAAGTTGTCCTGATTTCTCCACTGGGAGTCTCCCTGTCCGGGGAACTTTTTTTTCTTGACAGCCGGGATGTTGCCCAAGCGGTTGCGGAAGAGATCAGGGCCCAAAAACTTTTGTTTCTCTTGAATGAAGAAGGAATTCCCGAACGGAAGGGACAATCGACCAGAGAGCTGACCTCAAAGGAAGCGAAGGCCCTCCTTCTCCGGGAAACGCTTTCACCCAACCAAAAAGACCATCTTGGCCGGGCGATCGATACGGTCTCGGCAGGGGTCGACAGGGTTCATCTTGTCAATCGGCTTCAAGATGGAGCTCTGTTGCTGGAACTGTTTACAAGAGATGGGTGCGGAACACTGATCTCTGCCGATCCATTCGAATCCATCATGCAGGCAACTCTTGAAGACATCCCCGGAATTCTTGAAATCATCCGCCCACTTGAAGCATCCGGCATTCTGAAAGGTCGCAACCGGGAAACGATCGAAACGGATATTTCCCTCTTTTCTGTTACAAGGCGAGATAGAAACATTATCGGCTGCGGAGCGCTTTATCCGTTTTTCGACCAGAAGATGGGGGAGCTGGCCTGTCTTGCCATCCATTCAGACTATAGAAGATGCGGACGAGCGGGAAACCTTCTCTCATGGTTTGAAAAGAAAGCCAGGGAAAATGGACTGGAATCCATTTTTGTCCTGTCAACACAAACAGGCCACTGGTTCTCGGAACGGGGATTTTCTCCCTGTCGGCTAGAGGATATTCCCCCTTCCAGAAGGGCCAGCTACAACCATCAGCGAAAAAGCCTGATCCTCAAAAAAAATCTATAGTCAAAATCAGAAGTTTCGAGCCATAAGGATATTCTGGTCAGGGTGCCATCGAGTAAATTTTCCACCATGAACTTCTGGATCCCTTTTCAGCCTTTGCCCGATAAAGAGCCTCATCCGCCTGTCTCATCAAAAGGTCCGGATCAGTCTCCCCTTCAGTGTATATCGTTAGACCAAGACTCAATCCGATTGATACGTTTTCCCCTGTTGGCAGAGCTACAGGCATTTCGATCAGCTCCCTGAATCTGTCAAGAAAACCGATCAAATCTTCATTCGGTTCGAGGTTTTCCAGAATCAGGACAAATTCATCCCCCCCGAGCCGGGCAATATAGTCTTCAGCTCGGAGAGAAGCTTTCATCCGCAGCGCCATTTCCCGAAGCAGGATATCTCCGGCAGCATGACCAAAAAGATCATTCACCGCCTTGAAGTCATCGAGGTCCAGGATACAGACGACAAGAGGATATGCCCCCTCCCTTGCCCGTTCAATGGACAGAGGAAGCGCTTCTTGCAGGTCCTTGCGATTTCCCAGCCCAGTCAGGAAATCCGTCCGAACCTCCTGATGCAAAATCATCTGACGTTTCCTGACCTCATGAATATCCCGGAAAGCAACAATCAGAACATCCTCATCTGAAATATGAGAAAAACCTCCTGATATAGACATCCATATTTTCTCTCCAGAAGGCATCCTTAATTCTGACTCCCTGTCCAGAACAACCCCTTTTTGGGTCACCTCATCGAGAAACAAGTCCCGGTCATGTGGATCTTCCCAAAAAGAAAGGAGAGGCCTCCCTATCCATGGCTGAATATCGAGTTGAAACAGTGTTCCCACCGAAGGATTTGCATATAGAAGAACTGAGTCGCTTTTTCTTGAAATGATCATCGGAAGGGGCAGAGTCTCAACGATTAACCGGAAAAGCTGTTCCCTCTCCTGTATCCTCTGCTCCAGAAAAACCCTTTCGGAAATATCCTGAAGGGAAACGATCATTCCCGAGATGGGGTTCTGGATAGAAACCCTGTTTGCAATAAGAGTCCTTTTCTGTCCATTTGCACAAAAAGTAATATCCTCTCTCCTCAGTTCCGAATCCTCCGAAAAGGAAGCCCCATCCTCTGAAAACAGGTTAAAGCACCCAGAATCAAAAAACTCATCCACAGATCTCCCGATCAAATCCGGTGGAGCAACTCCTAATAATTCACCCAATTTCTGATTGGATAGAGCAAAATATCCTTTTGGATCGACAATAAAGACCGGAACAGGCAGAGAATCGAGAAGAAGCTGTCGAAAAAGAAGCTGACCGCTTAACTCCCTGGTCTTTTGGTCCAGATCCCTTGTTCTCTCCTCCACCCTGGACTCAAGGGTACGATTAATATGCTCGAGCTGCTCCATCACCGACCTTCGTTCAAGGGTCAACACATTGACCAGAATAACGGCAAAGCCGGTCATCATTCCAAGAAGCTCCATACCGATCATTGCATCTTGGGGGTTTTTCACGAGATGGGCAAAAGGGCCATAGCCCATGGCCGTTGCCCCGAATTGAAGGAAAAGAATGATCCCCAGAAAAGAAAAGACCTTCCTCTGGGACATTGTCATGGCTACCCATACCAGAAACGGAAGAAACATGCCTGTCAAACCAAGGCTTGTCATTTCCGGGAGACCCGGGAAAAAATAGACGGCCCAACCAACAAGCAGCAAGGCGAGAATCGCACCCCCCATGAGAAGATCGGATCTTTTGGAAAAGGAGGGATGAATTCTGGAATTCTCAGGAAAAAACCATGTAAAAATAGCTGGAGACAACATGAGGATGCTGCAGGAATCGCTGGTCCACCAGGCAAGCCATGATTCAACGAATGACATACCAGTGTTTTCAGAAGAAAGCTTAACCATTACCAGAGATCCCACAATGGATGTCACACCACTGCCCAAAACACCCATTCCCCCAAGAAATCGGTATACATCCCGGGCTGTCGTGAAATCTTTCCAGGGACTCTTTCCACGGTGAAGGAATCCTGCTCCCAATAATGGTCCCATGGTATTCCCCAGTGCGATCAGGAGTGCTTGGGGAATAGACCAGTGGAGAAAAAACGCATTGCCCAGAAAAGCTCCCAAAAAGACTCCGGGAGCCATCGCGAATCCGTAAATGAGGATAGCAAATACAGCAACGGCAGCAGGAGGCCAAAAAGGAGAAAAATGGGGAAAAAGCAATCCGACAGAAAAAACAAGAAGGAGATATGAGAACAGGACCAAAAAATTTCCATACAGGAATGTCTTTGGTGAGATTGCGAGAGGAAATTGGCTTGTTGTGTCAGTCTCTTTCATCTGAACCCGGCAAGATAACCATCATTTTCCTATCGATTAAAGACTTCAACATTTTATTTCAACCAAGAACAGCTCCTTGCTCCAACATTACCAGAAAACACCCCCATGACAACAACCATTTTCTAATTTCCAAGAACAATATGTTCCGGAAAAAGGGAGGGATGGATTCAAAAACATTTTTGTCGCATTGATGAAAATAAAAGTTTTATTATTTTTTGGAACAAACTGGGAAAACATCTCTAAGGAGATTTCAGCTTGAAATCATTCAAAAAAGAGAAGGCATGTTCGGTTGACACCATTTTTTTTCCTCCCCCAAAAATGTCCGGATTTTGGACATAGAGCCCGACAGGCTTGTTTCATGTTACGAAAAGATCAATATCCACAGCCTTATCCACACTCCCTCAGAAATGACTGTGAGAATAACGAAGAACTCATTTCCGAATTCAAAGATTACTTCGAAAATATGTTCTGAGATAACAGACTAATAGGATCTTCCCCACCTTCGGACTTGCACCCTCTTGATACCTGTTCTCCTATTTCTGTTCTTCAAAAAATGCATGACCGGAAGTAAAGCCGGAAATAAAGATTGAAAACATGTTGAAGGAGTCTCAAAGGGGAAGGATCCCAACAAAAATCGATTGACACTGAGGATGTTCCTCACCTTACAATAAAAGAATACATTCTCGATAAATGATCAGTCACCTCCACCCCTTAAAAAGGCCAGGTTTGATCGGAGATCTGCCATGAAACGAGTCATTATTGCCGGATCAGGTTTCGGAGGCGCTGCATCCATCTTGGCCCTCAGAAAGACAATGGGCCAAAATGTCGAGATCATTCTGCTTTCTCCTCGTCCAGAGCTCATTTACTACCCGGGATTGATCTGGATCCCGACCCGGATCAGAAAATCTGAAGACCTTGTGGTCAATCTTTCTCATTTTTTAACAAAAAATGCTGTCAAACATGTTCCAGGGTCTATTCTGGCGATTGAGGACGGTGGGCGAACCATTGTCAGCGAAGCAGGACGACTGACAGGAGACGCTGTTCTGATCGCCACAGGAGCACAATATCTCCGAAAGATTCCCGGGATCGAACACAGCCTGTCCATTTGTGCCGGAATAGATGAAGCCGTAAAGATCCGGGAACGACTGGAAAAGATCACCCGCGGAACAATTGCGGTGGGGTTTTCCGGAAATCCGGAGGAACCCTCCGCTGTCAGGGGTGGACCCGCATTCGAGATACTCTTCGGTATCGAAACATGGCTCCGCCAGCAAGGCAGAAGACAAGATGTCCAACTCACCTTTTTCAGCCCGGCAGCAGAACCAGGAAACCGCTTGGGGCCAGAGGCCGTTCGGGGGCTGTTAGCCGAGATGAAAAAAAGGGGGATTACAACACATCTCGGAGAAAAGCTTGTCAATTTCTCTGAAGAGGGGGTCACAACCACTGGAGGAAAGATCTTGGCTGACCTCATTATCTTTACTCCTGGCCTCCGGGGAGCCGACTGGATTGCAAACAGTAGCCTTCCTCGATCACCTGGGGGCTTTATACGAGCAGAAAGAACCTGCCAGGTTCTGGATCATCCGGACCTTTTTGTTGTAGGTGACACAGGATCCTTTCCGGGGCCGGACTGGATGCCCAAACAGGGCCATTCAGCTGACATTCAAGCAGAAGTTGCCGCCGAGAACATCAAAGATCATCTGGGAGGCCGAAAAGCTACCCGACAGTTCCGAGTAGAACTTGTCTGTATCGTTGACAGCCTGAATTCCGGAACGCTGATCTATCGCTCCGAAACTCGTAACTTTCTTTTCAAAAACTCCCTCATGCACAATGCCAAAGCGTTTTTCGAAGGAAGGTATCTGGCACGTTATCGCTAGAGTCTCCACTCTTTTTAACCTCTTAAGCTTTTGCCAAGAGAAATACCTTTTGGCCCACCCATACCCCACCGCCAACTGGCATTCCCCAAGAGCTTTTGCTCTTGGAATAAGAACCGATCAATCAAACCCCAGAATGTTTTCTGATCATAAATGATCCATGAGACCAAACAAACTTCTCATTTGTGAGGAGGATGTTCCGGAACAGGATCAAGAGAGTTTTAACAATGATTGGGAAACAAAGAAAAAAACAAGGAAAACAACAAAGGGATAGCAAAAATCTCAATAGCTCTTTAAATGAATGGAGCGGGATATGGGATTCGAACCCACGACCTTCAGCTTGGGAAGCCGTTTCACCACTTTGTAACCAGTCGTTATATTCCAATGTTTTCATTAAATTTACGGAGATTTAGAATAAATAAAATCAGTTTATAAATTAATCTAACATACCAAAATTTTTGACATGGAACGAACACTAAAACGGACACCAGAAAATAATGGGGAAGGCTATCCACCGACACCTCATCCGGGGAACGGACACCAGACGAACGAAAAGGGAAAAACCGTGCCACTGTCACAAGCCGAACGGGACAAGAAGAGATTGGCTGAATTGAAAAAGTCGGGGGGGGGGAACGTCTTGTTGAGACTTCACCGGCAAGAGGTCGCCGCCTTAAACTTTCTCGCCAAATACCACGACATGGACAGAGGAAGACTCATGGCCTACCTTCTCACGGAAGAGAGCAGCCGGGTGTCATCGCTCTTGCTCAGTAATCCGGGGAAATTGAGGAAGTACATCGAAAAGGAATGATACCCCCGCCAATTCCGCAAGGGCCTCCCGAGTTTCCCCCCTCTCTTTGCCACCTTCCGCAGAATTCTGCGGGAAGTTGCCTTGGGGTTTTAAATCGTTTCTTATGCCCTGCCTCTTCCTCGCCCCCCGGTAGGGATGAGGTGTCACTAGTCACGCCTGATCAGCCGATAAGCGTCCCGAATGTTCTCCTCCAGTTCCTCCAGCGTTTTCCCCTGACTGGTGACCTCCGGGCATTCGACAAGATGACCGACAAATCCTCCCTCGTTTTCCCGATATTCCAAAGTCAGTGTTTCGTCTCTCATTGTGGCTCTCCATAGATAAGGACGGCCCCCCGTGAAGGCAGGGCCGGATGGCGGGACGCGGAGCGGGGAGAATGGCCTCGATGGGCCGGGGGGTTTAGGGGAGTGGTACGGGTTCGTCTTCGTGATCTTCAGGAATGGCGTTGATCAACTTGTAGATCAACACCATGGTCCCCGCGTCAACCGCGAATTAATTTTCCCACCAGCGAGAGGAATGCCACTGGATTCTGCCGGGCCTGCTCTTCAAGATATTGCTGTCCGCCGGCATTTTCCAAAGCGGCAAGAATCATGTCCTTAACCGATTTGGGAATCCGGTTCTCCGAGCCCTTTTTCCGTCCAAGTCCCCGGTTTCCCGCCCGTCTTCCCGTAGATTTCCCTATTTTAGGGATGTCGTCATCTATTCTGGCTCCTTTTTGAAGCATTTCACCACTACATGGTAGAATTTCAACAGGTGGTGAGGAGGGGGTTGGCATGGGCCAGCCCCCTTTTGTGCTGCTACTCCGCAAACCCATTTGATCTCAGAAGCATCGCCTTTAACCCGATCAGTGATTGGATCAATATAATCGATCATTAACACCCCCTTCCGTCAGGATGTTTTACATATGAAAAGAGATTTGACAGAGAAAATAGATCATTTCAAGGATTGAAGATTTGAACCAACATCATAATTAATTAAATTTTACAATATCTTAAATAAGTTTAACCACGATTTTATAGATTGTCTAGCACATGGCATAACAATTGCTTGATCCTATGCGTCTAGGCATTTTTATTCCGGTTCCCGATGCAATCCTTTTGAAGGATGATCGCTGGGAGAAGGAAATGGTCAGAAAATTCCACCTGGAGGAGAAAATGAGACTGTTGATCAAGTTGGTCCAGCAGGGATTATTTTTAGGAATGGTCTTCTCATTATTGTTTATGCAAACTTCAAACGCCAATGCCACTATGTTCGACTTAACCTATTATAATGGTGGGATAACTACTACCAATGATATATCTTCCAATGGAGGAAGCACATATCCTCCTTTTAACTCTAACGCTAATCCTGGCGGAAATACTCAATATTTCACCAATACCCCAACAAATTCGTACCCTATAGATGCAACTTATTCCACTAACCAGGGAACAATAACTTCTGATATTTCGACCTCATTAATTGTGTCGAGTGCTAATGCGATCTCTTTCAATAATTCTGCATCCATAACGAATTCCTTCCCCTCTTCTTTGAATTACGGAGTTAAGGGAGCAATGGATATCAACTTTAATGGCATATATACCGGGAATGGAAGCGAAATCACAATTCCTATAACCTATTCTGCTAACTTTTCTAACGGTTCTAGCACAGTACAAAATGGCGTTGAATTTTTCTTTGGTTCACTAAGTGGTGCATCAAATAACCTTACATTTACCGCTCCAACCAATATATCGACTGGAAATGGCACAATCGCAGATCTTACCTTTCAATCAATCGTGGGACAAACTTACGTTTTAACAGTTTCTGAAGGATTGAGCGGAAATGTTCTTGGCAATGCATCAGCTGATTTAACCTTTTTAATTGGTGCTCCCATTTCACAAACTCCGGTTTCCGCCACCCCCGAACCCCCCACCTTCTGGCTCATGGCAACGGGAATCTTGGGAATGCTCGGAATGGCCGGATATAGGAAGATGAGGGCGTCTGCCTAATTCACCAAGAAACTCGAATTCGGAGGTTTTTCGAAAAATTCAGAGCAGATCATGGACGGAAAGATCCCCCGAAACGGCCCGCAATGGACTTCTGCACGTCTTCAAATTGATCAAGGGGGAATCCTTCGGAAACAAGCCAATACGCGTGAAACCGGCCGGGACTGCTCTCAACGATCAGGTGCGGCTCAACCGGCCATTCTTCCGATAGGGGGGCGCCGTCCATATCAAGGAATACGGCCCGGACGGCGTCGATGTTTTTCCGCTTGCGCACTGTCAGGTCCGTCCTGTTGACTGTGACGAAGATTCCGGCTCCCTGATCATTCAACCGGGAGAGTTCGACTCGATGCTCTGCAAATGTTCCGTTTATAGTTCTGACAAGCCCCGGATTTTTGAGGGAATCCCCGAGGGTTTGAAAGGTGAATTGCCCCGCCGGATCGAGGGCTTGCAAGAACCTTTCGGCTGTGGAAAAATCGATCTCAGGCGATTCATCTTGGCGGTCTGCGGAGGCCGCCTTTTTTATGTCCATGCCTTCTCCCCACTAAAACGCGATTGCTTCCCGTTTGCCAGCCTTCTGAATCCGCTCAATTTCGGAAGCCGCGACCCTGACGTCTCCTCCAACCTTGACAATTTGAATCTTCCGCTCGTACCACCACTTCCGAAGAGTTTTTAGAGAAACATCCAGCATTTCCGCGGCTTTTTCAATCCTGAAAAGTTGTTCCATCGCCATTTATCCATCTGATTGCATCTCCTTTTTACTCCTTAAACTCCCGAATTCATACTGTTGTTAGGCAGATTTCTATAACAAACGCGAAAAACTTTTAGCGTCGGGTTACATGTGAAGGGATCAGGCAAAAACTTAGGAAAAGGGCTTTCACGCCTCCGGAACAATCTTCTTGCGCTTGAGGGGAATCCAGATCCCGGCCCCCGCCATTTCGCAAAAATGGTCCGACAGGAGGTCGAGTTTTTTGGGTGACTGACGAAGGTTGCCAGGCAGAAGGGATCGCAGGGGGTTCGAGAGGTCCTTGCAACAGAAGGAAGCCCTTTTCAGCTGGGAGGAGTAGATGTCTACGGAGGCGGTCCCGATCGTTGGTATTTCTATCTGTGGGGGGCCCCTGTTCCCGGAAAAAATCACACTGAATCAGAAGGGGTTGGTGGGTGGTCCGGGTTTCCGCTTAAAAGAGGGGGAAAATATCGGGGAACGCGAGAACTCCGTCATCCTTGGGCTATGCACCTCTTCTTATGGCCGGGCGCTCATCTTCGGGAAGGTGGTCGGACGCATCCGGGAGCATCATGGCAATCAACCCGCTTGGCCTGAAGGCATGGGGGAGATGATGGAGACTCTTCTAGACTCCTTGTCGGTGTGCGCGGCCCTTAATTGCGGAGACCTTTTTCTTGGCGAGCGCAAGGGACAACGGTTTTGCTCCGAGCGTTGCCGGAAACGGGCGAACGCTGTTCCCTCGACGGAGCGGAAAGATCCTGTGACAGCCCGGATTTTTTTCTGGAGGAAAGTTGATGAGGGGTATTCCCGAGAGGACTCATGGAAGGCGACATTGGAACGTCACGGAGCCAAGCTCAAAGAGCTAGGGGTTGACGGCCCACACCCGCCCACGTCATGGGCCAAAAAAGGAGGATGATATGGCACGCAAGGGAGGATGGGATCGAGGAATTGTCGAGAATCCCCCCGGATCAGGGATTTGGTGGGTGGACATGCGCCATGAGGGGAAACGGATTCGCCGGAAGGTGGGAACGAAGACAGCGGCCAAGGCCATTTATGAGAGGCTGAAAACTGAAGCGGGAGAAGAAATGGATCTTTCCGACCGTCCGGGAGGTGGTGACGGAGAGGGCCAGTCGCTTCTCGAGCCGTCAGGGAACGAACGAGAAGAGATATGCCGCCGGGTGGATCGAGCGGATCGGAGACAAGAGGATTAACGACCTGAGCCCTTCGGATCTTCGCAAATCCTGAACGAAGCACGGGATTCCCATGATCTGAGCCCTCAGACGATCAACCATTTCTTCGGACATCTTCGGGCCGCGCTCAACGAAGCCATGAGGGATGGAAAGATCGACCGCTCACCGATGCAAGGATTCTCTCTTCTGCCGACCCCCCGAGGCCGTCTCCGATTCCTGACGGAAGGGGAAGAGCAACGGCTTAAGGAAACCATGACCCCGGAGCATTTCCGGCTGGTCCGATTTGCGATTTTGACCGGACTCAGGCGTGAGGAACAGTTTTCCCTTACTTGGTCCGATATCGATCTTCCGAACCATGTTCTCACCATCCACCGAAGCAAGCACGGAGGCACCCGCTATGCTCCGCTCTCGGACGAGGCCATTGAAATTCTGAAAGCTATCCGGGCGGAGACGCGCGTCATGAGCGCCTGGTGCTTTCCGTCACAGAATCCGACGACGAATCTTGATCCTCAGAATTTCTATCGACGGGTTTATTTACCCGCATTGGAGACGGTCGTGATCAAGGATCTGACATGGCATGGTCTCCGCCATACCTGTGCAAGCCGTCTCGTGATGGCCGGGGTGGACATCCGGACGGTTCAGGAGTTCCTGGGACACAAGACGCTCGCCATGACCATGCGCTACAGTCACCTTTCCGAGGCTCATCTGACCCAGGCGGTCAACCGGATTTCAAAGGGGAAATTTCCGGATGGAACGGACACTAAAACGGACAAGCGGGAAAGTGATGTTCAGGAAGAAGTTGTCTAAGCGCTTGTGGAATTTGGAGCGGGATATGGGATTCGAACCCACGACCTTCAGCTTGGGAAGCTGACACTCTACCGCTGAGTTAATCCCGCTTAGGATGCTCAGAAATATTTATCACGAGTTGATCCCAATTGCAAACAGGGGGAGACAATCCTACAATCGACTGACTAGAGACATGTTGGAAACAATAACGACCCTCCTCCAACAAAACCAATAATTTCCACCCGGTCGCCGGGATTCAGCCCGGTTTGATGCCACTCCTCCTTTTGAAGGATCAGCAAATTCAGTTCGACCACCACCTGACGATCGGCAAAACCGAGCTCTTCCAAAAGCACCGTAACCGTTTTTCCTCTGGAAAAAACGTAGGGATCCCCATTCACATAGATATGTTCATCATCGCTCATCAAAAATTTGCCTCCTGAGAATTCGAAAGTGACACATGGAGCGATCACAAGAGATTGAAAGATTTTGTTGACCCAATCCGTTACAATGGATGGTAGCGGAATTCCTGTCTTAGGGTCAAAGGATTAAAATGAAGCATCTATTCTTCTCCCAGCTCCCAAGAGTGCTTTTTGCGGCAAAGTTAATGTTTGTCACGGGTGTTTCTTATCTTTTGGCTGACAGTGTGGATCAAGCAGTCAAAAACAGCATCCTTCCACCCATGACCATCAAGGACAATAACCAATCTGCCAACATTGAAACGTTCCATGCACCAACAGCCTCCGAGCTGGGCCTTATTGCCTCAAGGAATCCATTCAGCCCTGACCTGAGGGGAAAAAGCTATGCCAACATCCTTGCCGATCTCTACCCCCAAGCGGGAAGAGGATCGGACTCTGCCCCCAGGGATGCTGAAGTTGTCGCTCTCGGAAACTGGATGAACGGTAAGGTTCCCATTCTTGAACCAAAGATGATCAAGCTAAGACTTGTCGGCACCGTTCTGGCAGGAAAGTCAACATCAGGCGCCGTTATCGATTCACTGGATCCGGAAAAACAAAAGTTTTACCGAATCCATGACGTTATTATTCCCGGGAAAATATCGCTCGTCGCTGTAAGAAAAGAGTATGTCGTCTTACAGGTCGGAAAAGGGTATGGAATTCTGAAAGCCCATTACGATCAGGAGGACGATGCCGGTCAGGTCCTTCCGGACAAGGGAACGGCCTCTGTCAGTGCCCATGGCATTCACAAGATCGATGACCACCACTGGCTTGTCGAAGCAAGAGCCATACAGTTTGCGACAAAAAACCTGAGTTCCCTTCTCTTGCAGGCCAGAGCCGTACCGGATTTTACAGGTGGCCATCCCGATGGGTTCCGGATGGTCAACATACAGTCAGGGAGCCTTTTTCAGGAGCTTGGTCTCGCACAGGGAGATGTCATACGTTCTATCAACGGTCTCTCGATGAATGATCCACAGAACTTCATGAAAGCACTGTCGACTCTTCAAAGTGCAACCAATGTCCAGATCAATCTATTGCGAAATGGGGCTCCCCAGACTTTTGACTATCAGATACAGTCGGAATGATCCTTTTTTCATTGTGATAAGGAATAAATAAAGATGCATTTTCTCATCCCGGAAATAAAACGATCAAAACTCGCATCACTCCTTTTGCTGATTCTTTTTCTTTCAGACGGAAGCCGTCTGCAAGCCTCCACCAATCCACTGAACCTGGCGACACAGGAAAAGACAATACCTCCCAAAGACCCTTTGATCATCAAACCCTCTGCCCCTACTCCGCTTGACATGGAAAACTCCGTTTCCCTGAACTTCCGAAACGTAGATATATCTGTCCTCGTTCGATTCATGAGCAATCTCATGAATAAGAACATTGTCATGGACGAGCGGGTCAAGGGGAAAATCTCCATTCTCTCCCCTAACAGGATCAGCATTGACCGGGCATTCCAGATCTTCAAGCAATCCCTGCGGATGAAAGGCTTCGAGGCCGTTACCAAAAAAGGCATGATTTTTATTGTTCCTGCCAATCAAGCCCCACAAGACAGGGAACTCTTTCTTTTCACCCTCGAGAACACCAGTGCCAAATCCATCGCAAAAACCATCAACAGCATCCTTTCTAAAGGCTTCCAGCCTCCGCCTGTTGGAGCGGTCTCTTCCGGAGGACTGATCGGAATGGTCCAGATTGTTCCGGACAGTCCATCCAATAGCCTGATCATTTCAGCCACACCCCACGACTATCACCTGATCAAGGCTCTTTTGCGCAATCTGGACCATCCTCCCGGAGAGGTTTACGTCAAGGCTTCCCTGATCGAGATCTCAACAGACAAACTTCAGAATATCCAGGTCAATCTTTTGGGAGCTGTTACCGGAGCCAATGGATCAGGCGTAGTGGGAGGCACAAACTACGGGATGGTGGGTGGAACCGTCAACGGAGCGGTCGGAAACAGCCTGACAGGAACCACAGGAACAACGACTGCCAGCGGTGCTGCCGGAGCAGCATCCTACCTCTCGGGACTCACCGGACTTGTTGCGGGAGTGCTGACCGGTGGAACGTTTACCTATGGGGGAGTGAGCTACCCGTCCATTGGATCACTGCTCAATGCTCTTCAAACAGATACAGACGTCAGGACCCTTTCCACTCCGGAAATTCTGGCCACAGACTCGCAAAAGGCCAAGATTACAGTTGGTGAGGACGTTCCTTTTATTACCGGACAAAGCCAGACGGTTGGCGGAAACGTCATGACAATGATCCAGCGCCAGAATGTGGGTATAACCCTTGAAATCACCCCACATATCCTTGCCCACAACAGAGTTCGCCTTCAACTCAAGCAAACGATATCGGCCCTTACAAATGCCTCCCAGCTGATCGGAACAATCGCCGTTGGTCCGACCACAACCAAACGGGCCACTACGACAACACTGACGATTGCTTCCGGCCAAACGATTGTGATCGGTGGACTGATCTCGTCTGTCGTCACCAAAAACAAGTCCACGATCCCGTGGCTTGGAGACATTCCCGTCCTGGGGTACCTGTTTTCAAACACCACCAATGAAAAGCAACGGGATGATCTCCTGATCTTTCTCACTCCCTATGTCATCAAGTCCAATTATTCCTATGCCAAGATCGATCTGGGCGCACCGTCCATCCTGAAGAGATACTCCCGCCACCAGCATCTGATCGAAACATTAACCCCCAAGATCAAACCTGGAACGGTATCCGACGATACCTTTCTGGAAACGGTCAATCTTCCAGGGGAAAAAGGAACTCCGGAGTGATGAACCATGGCTGGAGATAACCTGAAGGAGCATATCCTCTCATTGATGGTTCCTTCAATCGATGGCTCAAACTTGAAAAACCAGCTCTCCTTGACCGAATGGCTGGGCCCCCAGGGAGAAAATCAGGATGAGTTGTGGAAAAAATGGGCAAGCATCCAAAACTATCCATACCTCACAGAGTTTAGCCTGGACTCCATGGAACCAGAACTATTGGCGAATCTCCCCATCGGATTTCTCAAGCAACATCTCCTCTTGCCAACTCATCACATCGAACAGAAACGGACAATCCAACTCATTCTTGGCTCACCCAAGAGTTTTTTTGCTATTGAGCCGGTGAAAACCATCCTGAGAGAACAGGATCCGGATATACGCTTTGATTTTGCACTCATGTCACCATCAAAACTTCTGACATTGATCAACAACGCCTACGAACGATATACACAAAGCCAGACATCGGAGGTTTTATCAGGAGTCTCCACTGAAACGGAAGAAATGAAGGATCTTTCGTCCATTCAGGAGACCATCGACCTTCTTGACGCCAAGGATGATGCACCAATGATCCGGTTGGCCAACTCCATTCTGGCCCAATCCATTCGCCAAAAGGCCTCTGATATCCACATCGAACCCTTTGAGAAGGATCTCATGGTTCGGTATCGAGTCGACGGAGTCCTCTTCAACGTGCTTTCCATACCGCAAAAGATTCAGTCCGGGCTGGTTTCAAGATTCAAGTTGATGGCCAATTTGAACATTGCAGAAAAAAGACTTCCCCAGGATGGAAGAATCAGGATCAAGACCGGTGGACGGGATATTGACATAAGAGTTTCTACGCTCCCGGTCAGACATGGAGAACGTGTTGTCCTTCGTATTCTGGAACAGGGCACATTACTTCTGCCACTTTCATCAATCGGATTTGATGACCACGATCTTTCAACACTGGCAGGGCTCATTCGCCTGACACACGGAATCATTTTGGTAACAGGGCCCACGGGGGCGGGAAAAACAACCACTCTGTACGCCATCTTAAACACGATCAACAGCCCTGATAAAAACATCATCACGATTGAAGACCCTGTCGAATACCAGCTTCAGGGAATAGGACAAATCCAGGTCAACCCCAAAATTCAGCTCACTTTTGCAACAGGTCTCCGATCCATTCTCCGTCAGGATCCCGACGTCATCCTGATTGGAGAGATCCGGGATGGAGAAACCGCCGAAATCGCCATTCAGGCCTCTTTGACCGGCCATCTCGTTTTCTCAACACTCCACACCAATGACGCCCCCTCTGCCATTACCCGACTGATAGACATGGGTACTGAACCTTTTCTGATTTCAACAAGTGTCAAGGCTGTCATAGCACAGAGACTCGTGAGGAAAATCTGCCCGGACTGTCGGGAAAGCTACATTCCTGAAGGTATAGAACTTTATCGAATAGGCATCACACAGGACCAGCTGCCTCCGGAAGGACTCTTTAGGGGAAAAGGATGTGTTCGCTGCATGAATACCGGTTATCGCGGCAGGCAGGGAATTTACGAGCTACTGATCATCGACCCAGAAATTGCCCAGCTGATCAATCTTAAAACAGACACTGCCACAATCAGGAACCGAGCAAAAGAAAAAGGAATGACCACGCTTCTTGAGGATGGAAAACGAAAAATCCTTCTGGGCATCACGACGACTGAAGAGGTTCTGAGAGTCGCACTGTCTGAAGTCTCCGTTGAGCAATAAACGATGAACATGGTCAGGCAATAAAACATGCCTATTTTTGTTTATGAAGGAATTAGCCCGTCCGGCAAACGATCCACAGGGCTGATTGATGCCGACAGTTCCCGCCATGCCCGACAGAAGCTCCGTGCCCAGGGAATAACCGCGCTCAGGATCGATACACAGGACGCAGGGAAGTCCTCGACCGATACAGGAACCAGCAGTGGCAGAGTCAAGGCAAAAGAGCTGACCGCATTTACAAGGCAGCTGGCAACACTCATCGGTGCGGGGATACCAATCGTGGACTCTCTTGCTGCCATTCTTGACCAGGGGATGGAGGGTCATTTTCAGGAGATCATCGCTTCCGTCAGGGAAGATGTGAAAGGAGGCCGTTCACTAAACGGCGCTCTTGAAAAATATCAAAAAATCTTTTCCCCGATTTTCATAAACATGATCCGAGCAGGAGAAGAGTCCGGAACCCTTGAAATCATGCTTGACCGCATTGCGGATTTTCAGGAAAAAAGCCAGGAAACGAGAAGAAAAGTTCTTGGAAGCCTTTTTTATCCCATCATTCTCATGTGTGTCGGCATTTTGATGGTTCTGTTTCTCCTCACCGTCGTCATGCCCAGAATCACCAGCATTTTTGAGGGACTGAAAGCGACACTGCCCCTTCCCACCCGGATTCTTCTGGCTGTTTCCGGTACTCTCAGGAACCATGCACTGATCTTTCTCGGAGCAACCATATTTCTGATACTCGCCGGAATCCGTCTAGCAAAGACGCAAAAACGGCAATTGGACGAAATTCTTTTAAAAATACCTCGAGTTGGTCCTTTGATCACTTCAGACCAGGTTGCCCGCTTTGCAAGAACTATGTCGGTTCTCCTGAAAGGAGGGGTCTCACTCCAAAGAGCCCTTGAAATTGCGGAGACAGTCGTGACCAACCAAATTTTGAAAGAGGCTGTTTCCCGGGCAAGAGAGCTTGTCAGGAACGGAGAATCCCTCGGGGGAAGCCTCCGCCAATCCCCTTATTTTCCCAGGCTTGCGGTTGCAATGATCCAGACAGGGGAACGATCCGGGCAACTCGAAGAACTCCTTCTGAAAACAGCCCAGGGCTATGAGTCCGAGGTTGGACAAATCGTCGCAACCATTACTTCAATCGTTGAGCCTGTCATGATATTATTAATCGGATCGATGGTCCTTTTCATGGTTCTTTCAGTTTTGCTCCCCATTTTTGAAATGAGTCAGGCTGTCCAGTAATAAACAACGAACAAAACACAAGATCGACACGAGGAAAAAACATGTCTGTCCTTACCATCAAGAAAAGAAACCTTTATTCGGACTCAGGGTTTACGCTGATCGAGATCATGGTGGTTATCTTCATCATTGCCCTTCTCGCTGCGCTTGTTGTTCCCAAAATCATCGGCCGTACCGAGGAAGCCAAAAGGGTGGCGGCAAAGGCACAGATCAGGGAAATCGAAAACGCCCTGAGCCTTTACCATCTGGACAACGGGACATACCCTTCAACAGAACAGACGCTTGATGCACTGATCAAAAAGCCATCGACACCGCCCATACCGACAAACTATAAAGCGGGAGGATATATCTCAAAGATACCGAAGGATCCCTGGGGTCGTCCCTATATCTACCTCTCCCCAGGAAATCATGGAGACTTTGACCTCTATTCCTATGGAGCCGACGGTGCCAAGGGAGGCAAGGGCAACAACGCCGATATCGAATCCTGGGCCCTTGAAAACTGATGTCCCAACTTCCTCGTTTTCTCAAGAAAAAAAATGCAATCAAAGCCAGTCTGGCGAGCATTTCCCCTGCCATTCGGGACAATTTTGAGCATCTTTCAAAAGCGTTTGAAAAGCAGCCTCCCCTTCCGAAAAGAGAGAGCTTTTTTATGCGCCCGTCTGCTCTCGTACTCTGGGGAACAATCACTTTTTTCGTTTTCCTGGCAAAAGGATTCCCCTCTGACGACTTGGCCAACTTTTTACTGACACTCCCCCCGCCAGAAATCCAGATGCGTGCTGAATCGGCCATCTACCACCCTCCTCTTGGAGTCTCCTATCGGGATATGACCATCACGGCACCAACCAATGATGGCCCGATTTCCTTGGACTTCGACAGGGCCAGGGGAAATATAGACCTTGTCACCCTCGTTTCAGGAAAACCGAGATACAATTTTGATGTAAAGATGTATGGAGGAGAGTTCAAGGGCAGACTCAGACGATTTTACCGGGGAAAAGTCAGCCATTTGAAAGGGACCACTATCCATCCGATTGACCTGTCCACAACCCGAAAACTGACTCATCAGGATCTGTCTGGGCTGATGGACCTTCAAACCGACTATACCTGGAAAACAGGCATGGAAGACAAGGGGCATGGGATTCTCTCCCTTTCCATTGCCAAGCTGGTGGTCCGCTCCCTCAACATGAACGGATTCCCTCTTCCCCCCATTTCGTTTACTCATGTTCATGGGATGATCAGGATGAAAAATGGACTTGGCCATATCGAGACACTGAATGCGGATGGTCCAATGGCTCACTTGACCGGAAAAGGCGATATCGCCCTTGCCAATCCTTATCCTCGATCCATTGTCAACCTTGATTTTGACATCTCTCTCCGGGGAGAGCTCGCAAAGATCCCTCTTCCCTCCATCACGGGAAAAAACGGCGCGGCCATACATCTTCACCTGTCAGGAGCACTGGGCTCGCCTCAGGTATCCCTTAACGGCATCGTTCTTCCCCGCTAGCGAGAAGTCTCATGGCAGATACGTATTTACTGACCCGATTTTCAGATGACGACCTCGAAGCCTATATTGCCCGGAGGGATCGGTCATCCTGGGAAATCCAAAATCACTTCCGTTGGCCGATCTCTCCAAAAGATTTTCTGGACCCGGAAAAACCGCTGAAGATTCCAGAACTTGACGACCTGCTTGCTGGAAAAAATGTCATTTCCATTCTTTTTTGGCCCCCCGAACTCTCCATTTCCGAATCTTTCATGCTCCCATCCCTTTTGAAGCAGGAATTGCTTCCTGCTTGTGAAAATGAAATGGACGCACTGATACCTTGGCCGATCGAACAATGCCAAACAGCCATCAGAACGACAAGGGAGATCAATTCCTACCGGGTTTTCGCCCTGACAACTCCGAAAGCTCCAATGGAAACAGCCATAAGGAAGCTTGCCGACCACCACCTCGAACCCAAGCATATTTTTCCGGAATCTCTGCTTCTTGCAGAAACCCAGCCAAAAGAGAGCCTTTCAGAAAAAAACCAGAAAGAGTTCACGATTCTCTGCCAGGAGCAGATAACCCGAATGCTGATCCTCGTTCTTGATGGAGATTTTCCAGTCAAAGAGCTGGTGATCAGAGATCCATCCCCGGAAGAACGGATCCGACAGCTTGAAAATATCTTCTTTGCATTTTCCATGGAAGGCCAGTTGTTACGAATAGGAAATGGGGCTACCCCGCTCCAAAAGCTCCCATCCAAAGGGGCCGATGAAGACGCTGCGATCATGACCGGTCTGAAATATCTTTTTCCAGACGGAAGTCTCAGACGGGATCTTCCTGATTTCCGGACTGGAACACTAGCCTCCGAACATGAGAAAAAATTCCTCATCAAACAGCTCCGTCCATTTGTTCTCCTGACGACCCTTTTCATTCTGGCAATGGGTTTCGATGGATGGGTCCATTATGAAGCCATCAAGTCCCATGTATTGGCGGAAAAAAACTTGATCAGATCGATTGCATCAAAAGCATTGGACACATCGCAGATTGTCGACCCTATTGCCCAGATGGAGCAAAAAGAAAAGAATCTCAAAAAACAAAGCCGGATGCTGTCAAGAGGAACGGATATTATTGAGCTCTTGAGGGCCATTTCCATCGCACCTCCCAACAACATGACTTTTGAGCTGGTCTCTCTCTCCATAGGAGCAAAAAGTCTCAACCTATCGGGAAAAACCGATAGTTTTGAGCATGTGGAAACCATCAGGACTGAACTTCTGAAAAACCCGCACATCAAAAAATTGTCCGTGCAAAGTGCCAGACTGGGCATTGACCATAGAACAGTGACTTTCAGGATGGGAGGAACTCATGACTGAAAGATATCTGTCCATTCTCTCTCCCATTTTTGCTCCTATCAGAAAGTACTCCATCCCTCTCCGAGAGCGTTGGGAAAAATTGACCGCAAGAGAGAGAAGCCTCCTGGCCATCATGCTGTCCCTTC
Source organism: Nitrospirota bacterium (assembly GCA_021829515.1). The sequence goes on from JAKBPM010000001.1 coordinate 70,806, forward strand.
TCGCCCTCTATCTCATCTCAACTCTTTTGACATCCCTTTTTCTTGATCCCTATGAAGAAGCCCTTTCCGATGAGACAGCCCTTAAGGAAGAGGTCCAAAAAGCCAGCCAGATCTCATCCCATCTTCGGCAAATACAGTCCTCCATCAATGAACGCTCCCATCTGTTAAGCTCGGATAACGCCGGGTTTTCCCTGATTTCCTATCTGGAGCAGGAAGCGAGGCATTCTCAAATATCAACATCAGTCTCCCAAATGACTCCCAGAAACCTTCCTTCCGAAGGTGGCTATCCTTCGGTGATGGTCAGCCTGCACCTTGAAAAGGTTGACCTGGCCCATGTCCTCATCTTTATAGCCCGAATCCAGCGGGCCCCTCACCTTCTCCGGATCACGCACATTTCCCTTGAGCGCAGATTCGACCAGCATGACCTTCTTGACGTGCGAATCGATGTACAAAGCATCCAGCCCTCATAAATCAGACGAAGGGTTCGCCCTAGTCATGGTGCTGTTCATGGTTGTTCTACTGACACTTCTGGTCTTTCGGATCATCGATCGAGCAGAATCCTTCCTGAGGGAATCAGAAATTTTCCATGACAACACACAAGCCTATTATCTCGCCCGATCAGGGATCGAGGCGGGCAAGCTCGAAATTATCGGAAGCTCCCTCGCAGCTGTAAAAAGTGGACAGAACTACACCGGCCTTGATCAGCCATGGGCGACGCCCCTGATCAATTTTCCCGTTGCATCAAACATGTTTCTTTCTGGCATCGTCACCGATGAAGACTCAAAGATCAATCTGAATCAGATCTCCACCAATGGAATCCCCAATCTTCATAGAGTTGGACAACTCGAAAAGCTGTTCACACTACTGGGTCTTCCCATATCGGTGATTCCGGCCATTGAAGTCTGGGTTTCCGGGACAGGAACCAGCCAGCCGCCCCCTGCAGGAGCATATGCTTCCCAAATTCCTCCCTACAGGCCCCATGGAGCCCCCATGGATGTCCTCTCAGAGCTCCACCAGGTGATGGGAATGACCGAATCGCAATTTCAGGCGCTAGAACCCTACATCACAGCTGAATCTGATGGGGTGGTGAACCTGAATACCGCATCCGAAACGGTCATAGAGTCCCTCGATCCGTCCATGACTCCTCAAATCGCGGCTTCCATCACCCAGTCCAGACCTTTTCGAACAATGCAGGCCGTCTCACAGGTCGTTCCACCGGCCGTCCTTGCAAATATCCAGGGCGACATTACCATCGTCTCCCAAACATTCTCCATATCCGCAGTCGGCATTACCGGAAATACCAGACAGGCGGCAAGGGCCTACCTGACGGTCAATGGAAGTCAGGCTCAATACTTATCCTTTCGTGTTGGAGGGAACCGACTTCTTGGACAGATTGAATCCTTGATCGAAAGTGCGCCACAATCTTCACAAACCACCAATCTTTCCATGCCTTCCCCTTAGTCAAAAAGACCTATCGATCCTGAGGAGTGACTGTGCAAGAATAAGACCTCAGCCTTATCAATCCGGAGGATCCCGAATGGAAGAAAACAAAGGAATCGGAGAGCTTTTTGATGAAGCCGAAACATTTCGGCTGACAGGAAAGCTGATCGATGCCATCGCGCTTTACCGTCAGATTCTGATCAGAATTCCCAATGCACCTATGGTGCTTCGCCGTCTGGCAGAGTGTCTGATTGAAAAGGGTGTCCCCCAGGAAGCAATTTCTGCGTTGGAAGATGCCATACGACTTGACCCTGAAGAACCGTCCCAGTATCACACCCTTGCCGGGGCGCTAAGGGGAAGAGGAAGAATGAATGATGCCCTTCTTATTTATCGAAAGGCCGTTGATCGTTCTCCGGGGAATATTACATACCTTGTCGATCTGGCCTGGTGCATGGCCGATATCGGAGCTATGGGAAAAGATCGCACCCTTCAGGAAAAAGCATTAGAAGTCCTTACAAAGGCTCATGAAATCAATGATCGGGATCCAGGAATATGGGATGGATTAGCCGGAATATACAAAGATCTTGGAAATAGGGAAAAAGCGATTGAATGTGTCAGGAAAGCCCTTGAACTTGATCCTTATGATACTGACAGGATTGAACTCCTTGAAAGATTATCCATGCAAAAGGCCACCAATAACTGACTCCATCCCGCTCCATGTTGAAATCTCCCAGTTCTTTCTTTAAACTGTGGGGGAATCGGGCAAGTGGTGCCCGGACATCGTTGACTTTATGGCCTTACACCAAAGGAGCCCAAATGCTGATCAGAAAGATCTCTTCCCTGTTCGTCGCGTTTGCGTTTATGGGAGCAATCTCCCTGACCGCAGCGCCAGTTTCTTTTGCCGCAGATGCAACAGCACCCGCAGCTCCTGCCGCCAGTGCACCAGCAGCTCCCGCAGCTCCTGCCGCACATCATGCCAAGAAGCACATGAAAAAGCGACATGCACGTCATGGTTGCAACCATCACAGCAAGTATTATCGCCGTCATCATCGTTGCTATCCAAAGCATCACCATTATGCCAAACACCATCATCACATGAGACATCACCACAAGAAGCATCACCACAACGGGTAATATTCAACCCGAACATGAAGGGGGGATTTCCCCCCTTTTTTTTTCCACTCGAACCACCACACACCTCCAGCACTCATCCGATCAAGAATCCCTAACAAATACCCATCGGATCCACTTTTTCACTCACAAAACCAGACATGATCCAATCTTCCGATGAATCATTTGAACGAGACAATCAAAAGGAAAGACCTCCGGATTTTTGAAATCCAATCCGCTAAAATCCGATAATGATAAAGTTCAGAAATACGTCCACAGAGGGCTCCATCCATCACAGTCAAGGATACTGATCAATGCCCAAAACGGATCTCCCCAAACTTCCATTGAGCCATCCGTATAAAATCGGAATCTCTACAGACCTCTATTTCCCCCCCATCGATGCCCTCTACCACTCACTCACCGGCGTCGGTGAGACTCATCCATCAGAAAATCTGCCTGACTATATAGAGATTTTTCGCGGCCGAACGGTTGACATGAAAAAAACCCGGGAAGAAACGATTCCCAAAAGGATTCCCCTCACCTATCACGGAGATGCCCTTTGGTACACCCAGACGAATTTCAGGGAACAACCTGCAACAAGACAGGAAATCATACGGGCGAATGCCCATATGGACGCACTCGAATCCGAATGGATGATTCACGAGTGTGCACATAAATCGTTTGGGGGAAGAACCTTTGGAACATACCTCCCGCCACTTTTCTCAAGAGAGTCGGCCCACCAGATCAGGGAAAACACCTTGTGGCTCATGGAGCAAATGGAAGGACGACAGTTGATTGTCGAAATTCCACCCTTTCCGTTTTTTCTGGCGGGATCCATGCATCCTGGAGAATTTTTCCATTCGATCCTCAAGGAAACATCTATTGGACTGGGACTCGATATAGGTCACTTGATCACAATGCTCGAAGCTCTCGGAATCAAACCCCAACCCGAGGCCATCACCTCATGGATCAATCATTACCTCCCCATCGAACATGTCATGGAAATCCATATGGGAGGGCTCTCCTTATTTAAAAATTCGGAAATAACGCTTCACCAGGATGACCACACTGCTCCCATTCCCCAACTATTATGGGAATCCCTCGAGGCTGTCTGCCGTTATTGCCCAATGAAGAATCTCAAGGGGCTGGCGATTGAAGTCGACAATAAAGAGATTGCAACCATTCTCCCGGAATTCCAGAAATTTTATCGACTGATACAAGATTCAGCCATTCCGCTTGAATCCCTGTCACTTTCAAACAGGGAACGCCAAGCCATTACGCCTTTGAACCTTTACTCTTTGGATCCTGATGCCCTGGAATTGGAGTATCAAGATTTGTCCGCATATCTTTCCAGGCAAACATCAAACACCTCCCAATTCATTCAAGGCTTCCCCAATATTTACAGAGATTCCATCTACCCTTATGAAATATGGTCTTTTGGTGGAGAAATCGAAGCCATCTTTCCTGACACAATGAACGTCATACGCTTTTTTCTAAAAGACCCCCAACAATCTTTTGTCGAATACTTTCATCAGGATCTTCTTTCGGAAATATTTCCCTTTGATTTTCTGGTGGTCAAGGTCCTGAAGTTCCAGGAATGGATTGGCAAACTCGCTTCAGAGGGAATATTCCCTGTCGACGTCCAAGACATTGCAATCCAGACATCCCGTCGGGAAGGAAGAAGAGCTCTGGATGACCAGGCATTGATTAATGGGGATGAGCTGGCGTGACAAAATTCAACATACTCTGACGTTTTGATGAACCGATTAAAGATATCCGGGAATCAAGGGGACTAGGTCTAATCATTCTGTTTTGATAGAATCCGATCGCCCGACCTTATAGATCGATTACAATCGATAAAAAGATTCACCAATGTACCAAGCTGTTGTGAAGTCCTAAACACCCGGAAGCCATACGCCGGGGCGACCCTTCCGAAGAAAGAGGCTATCTTGCAGCTATTTACCTTTCCATTAACAAAGGACATTCTTGTTGGTGTCAGACTTGACGATATCCTTAAAATTCTCAAAGGGGAACAGCTGACTTTTGAATCACCGGGAGGTCTTCAAACCGGAACCATTCATGAAAATGGACACCAGACTCCAGTTTTTGATTTCAAACGAGCTTTCGAAAAAGAGGACAGCCAATCGCTTCCCGCCAGACTCTTAGTCATAGCTTTTTCAAATGGCGCTCGCTTTGGCATCGCCACGACCAAAATCGGAAAAGTGATCAGGGAAAAGACTCCCAACGAACGAAAAACACTGGAAAAATTGGGTCTCCCATTCTTAAGCTATTCTGACACCATTGACTCCATACCTGTTTACGTTTTTGATGTCCGTTCCTTTGAACAGCATATGGGACTTCCAGTGTTATCCTCATTCGTACAATCAGAGAAAGAAAAAACTCAAATGACAAACGATGAATCTCGGGGTCTGCCCAAACAAGATGATGCCAGTGCCGATTTATTGAATCAGGTTGGAAAGACTGCAAGAGAAATCCAGAAGATCCTCTCCATGTCAGACTCGATGATGGATACGATGAAAATGATGGAGACTCATCTTCCCCAAACATCCACAGGGCTTGAGGCCGTATCCAAAATGACGGAAGAGGCAGCACACAAGCTCCTTGAGGGGTTCGAAAAATCACTGGAGACCAACAGGGAGCTTCGAGAAGCTGTACAAAGAATGAAAGAAAGCCCCAAGACACTTCAGGCAGAGCTGCAATCCGTTGAAACACTCCTTTCCGAAGAGGAAGAACGAATCCTTCATGGATTTGAAGCGATGGTCTTTCAGGATCTGGTTGGACAAAATATCCGGAAAATGACCGGGACATTAAATGACCTCCAAAACAAACTCCTTACGATCCTTGTCGAACTTTCTCCACAATCCAAACATGAAGCACCTGAAGATAAAGGATCCTCTGCTCCGATAGAAGCTCTTGATCTCAAGGGAACGGGTCATCCGACCGATGTCAATCAGACAGATGTTGATAAACTACTTTCCGAATTTGGGTTTTAGCCTCCGAAACATCACAGGATCGTCATTAGGATCCCATGGGGAGCCATTTGAACAATAAGTGACCACCTAATCCCTTCTTGGCCCGGCAGGGCATGATGGGGTTAGCTAACGACCGATTTTTCTGTTATCGTTTCCATACTATGACAGAGAATACAACGTGGTCTCTGTGGCGTCTGCGACGCCAAAATCTCCGATGGAGGACTCAGGGACCGTAGTGGCCTAGGGAAAATGCCCGGGAATAGGCAGATAAGATGGGAAAAACAATCTTTTTCTCGTATGTGCCTTAGAAACGGGAACGTCCGCTCGGAAAACCGTAATCCCCCTTCGGAAACAGCAATGCGCTTTGGGAAGAAAAATTCTTCGCTTGTGGTAAGCTTACGCGATGGGAGATGGTCATTAAAATTAAGTAAGTCAATGTTTAAGAATATGATGAGGAGTTAGAATGGCAATCGTTCATTGTACAAGGTGTGGGGCTGATGCTGAGGGTCTCGAACAACCTCCTTTCCCTTCAGGCTTTGGAAAAGAGGTACAGGATTCAGTCTGTAAAACGTGCTGGACTGCATGGGAAGATATGCGCGTAAAAGTGATCAACGAGTATCGACTGAATCTGGGGACACCAGAGCACAGAACCATGCTCGTCAATATTACAAGGGACTTCCTGGGACTCAAAAAACCGGAATGATTTCAAAAAGATCCTGAAGAACGCATAACAAAAAGCCGGTTCAGAAAACCGGCTTTTTGATTTCAGATTTTTCCTATCTCCTGCAAGGCTTTTAGATGCTTCCTGGCTCCTGGCCCATATGGGAGGACAAGTGTAACAGGAAAGCCTCCTTCAAAAAGAAGGGACCGGATTCTATCCTCCCTCATTCCCAGCCACATCTGGAACTCCATCATTCTGGGATGGGCATTCTGGAGTCTCGATGCCCCTTGAAGAATCTCCTCATCATGAGTTGCGACAGCAAACATCGCCCCTTCGGAAAATAGCCACTCCATATAGCTTAAATATTTCCTTCGAATCTGATCCGGATCATTTGATCCTGACTCAAGAGATACGGGATATTGTCCCTTGACGAGTCGGACTCTCGCTCTTTTGTTGAGGATGGTCTCAAGATCCTTCTCTGTTCGATCAAGTCTGGCTTGAAGAGTGATCGACAGGTGAGCAAACTTTTTTCTCAGTTCCAGAAAAGTTTCCATGGTCTCAGAAACTCTCTCACCTTCTTCCATATCGATCCAGCATCCGATCGAATAGTCTTCCGCAGCTGCTATAGCAGAACGAAGGTGATCCATCGAGCCATTGGACGAAGGGTATCCCGACTGTGACAAGGAAAAAGAAATTCCTCCCCGAATCATCGTCAAACCCATTTGATGGGAAAGCTCCCGAATCTCCTTCAGAAAAAGTTCCCCATCAGAAGCGTTCTCTTCCGAAAGGATTGGCCAAAGGATTGTACCAATTCCTTCTTTGTTCAAAAGTTTTGCTCGGTCAAGTGCCTCTTGTCTTGTCTCCCCTGCCAAGTAAAGCATTTCTATATTTTTCGAAAACAAACTGTCGGACATATTTTTTCTCCATATTGAATCACCCTATTGATTTCAGACTATTACGATACTAAAGGAATTCACCATCACTTGAAAGAAGTGATTCGATTTCTGTCAGATCAAGTCCCTCCGACAGCTCAAATGTCTCATCTGCCATCACTTTGGCAAACAGGGCCACCTTTTTTTCTTTTAACCTCGCAACATGCTCCTCAACAGTTCCTCTTGTCAGAAAACGGTAAACGAAGACTGTTTTATCCTGCCCCATACGATGAGCACGGTCTGTTGCCTGATTTTCAACTTGAGGATTCCACCATGGATCATAATGAAAAACATAATCGGCATTCGTCAATGTTAAACCAACACCACCAGCCTTCAGACTTGACAAAAACAACCTTGGAGACAGTTCGTCATTATTTTGGAAAATCTCCACCATCCTTTGACGATCAACAAGTGATGTCCCCCCGTCAAGACGCAAAACGGGAATCCGTTCTGCCCTGAAGTACTCCTCAAAACGATCAAGAACTCCAACAAACTGAGAAAAAAGAATCACTCCATGGCCATCCTCCAGTGCTTCTGAGATTTTTTCTTTAACTATTTGAAACTTAGCGGGATTTTCAAAATCAAGAGGTGGATCACGCTTCACCAGATCAGGATGGCAACAGAACCTCCGGAGAGTCATCAAAAGAGAAAAAACACCCAGACGATAAGCTCCTCCGCTGATCCCTTTCAGACTATTGCGTCCATTCTCCTTAAGCTTCTTGTACTCTTGTCTCTCTTCAGGGGTCGGATCTATCCAATAGTCGATCATAATCTTTGGAGGAAGGTCTTTTAAGACATTCTCCTTTGTTCTTCTGAGAATCAAAGGAGCGATCAAAGATCGAAGAAGGGCGATCCGATCGGAATCCCATTTTCCAAATCCTCCCTCTTCGACGAATATCCTCTCAAATCGACGTCTGCTTCCCAAAAGACCAGGCATGACAAATGCAAATATCGACCAAAGATCCATAAGATGGTTCTCGATAGGCGTTCCGGACAAGGCGAGTTTGAACGAAGACTTCAGGGAAAAGAGGGCAGAGGCAATTCCCGAAGCAGGATTTTTTATGACTTGGGCCTCGTCCAGAATAATGCCATGGAATCGGACCTTTACCATCTCCTCAAGATCATTTCGGACTGTACCATAGGTTGAAAGGATAACGTTTTGAAGAAGTGCCTGGTTCCATCGCTCCCATCTTCCAGCTCCATGGTGAATCGCTACCGTAAGGGTTGGCGCATATTTTGAAATTTCTTTTTCCCAATTAAACAGCAATGTTGCTGGAAGAACGATCAAGGTTGGAGGGAGAGTTTCGGAATGAGTTTTTGCACGCTCCGCTTCAAGTACAAGTTCTGAAAGGACTGTCAAGGTTTTTCCAAGTCCCATTTCATCCGCAAGAATACCTCCCAAGCCTGATAACCTGAGAGAGTGTATCCAGGCAACACCATCGATCTGGTACTCCCTTAGGGGAATCCTAACAGCTCCTTCAAGGAAGGAAGATTGCTTTGCGGACAAGGAGGACACTTTAAATGGAAATAAGCGGTCAACAAGTTCTTCATCCGGTAAAAACGGCAGATCGGGTCGACTTCGGAGGAGAATAGAAGCGTAATACTGACTGATGATGGATCGTCCATCCTTATCAGGCTCGAGCAAAAGAACCAGATCATGCATTTTTTGCTGAAACTCCTGATCCATCAAAACAGCAAAACCTTCGGACAGGTGCAAGACAGGATCACCCGCATCCTCTCTTGAGACAGGCATACTCCAAACATGGTCTTTCCACTTTAAAATACAATGACTCAAAATCTTGTGATTGAATAAATCATTCCTTTCAGAAGACAAGGATTTGGATGAAAGCTTGACGAAAAGGTCTACCTCCCCTGAATATAATAGATTTTCTGAAGACTCAAGCTCCCCTCTCGCAAAGCCAGCTTTTTCAAGAGAGGGCAAAACTTTTTGGTAGACAACACTTCGATTTTCATTGGAAAAGGAGATCCATTGATCCGTTGAACCGCGTCCAAGATTTTTTTCAACGATATTTCTGTAAAAAAGTTCTTTCTGCCGATCCCGATGAATCAAGCATAGATGATCTGGATAGCGTCGATCGTCACACCATAATACGTCCCCGATATTGAGTCTTTGAGGTCCGAACAAAGGAAACTTTATTCCCACTGAGAATAGGTAGATAAAAAGACTGACCCCTTTTCGATGGAAATCTCGAATATCGACAACGGGATTCCATTTTTCTCCTTGTAAAAGTTTTGGAGGGTACGGGAAATCTTTCAAATGAAAACTCAGGGAATCTTCTGATGTTAAAAAACTGGATTGATACAATAGATCTGCAGGTTGAAGAAAAAAAGTCGCTTGAAGAAAAGAAATCACCCTCTCAGAAAGTTTCCCGTCAATAAAAAATAAACTTTTTTCAGACAATAAAATACAAGTAACTTCACCCAAGCAGAAAAACTGAACAAACGATGATGGATGTTTTTTCCCCATAATCACCCATGAAGAATCAAGGTGAATGGTTCGGTTTTGAATGTTCGGAACCCAAATTCCTATCCAATGAAAAGAGGCAATAGCGAACGGTAGTGTGAACCAATTGCCATCAACACACTTCTCTATAATGAAAGGACTTTCATTGATCAGCCTTTTTAAGACGTTGATGGACTTTGGTATAAAAAGGTTAACCTGCCGACCTCCAAGACTGATAAGCTTTGAAATTTGAAAATAAGACTCCAGCTCCAAAAAAAATCGGTTTTCCGGACGATGGGAATATCCTGGCAAATGACTTCGAAGACGAACTCCCTTTATCGTTTCCGAATCAATTGGAACTCGGTAGCGATCAGCAACAATAAACCCCTTCTCACCTTGCTGCTCATGCCATAACAGTCTGTCAGGCTTTGGACTCGCAGGTTCTACGACTGAAGGACTTGATGGAAAATCCTTTTTTTTCCGAAACGCTGTTTCAGTTTGTTTGATACTGTCCGTTATCGGGGTTTTTCCTGGTGGAAACGGACATTGATCATTCTCCAAACAATATGCAATCGCCGATATGACATGGGAACAGGCACCAGAAAAACCGGAATAGTATTCTGGAGAACAGACGGAACAGGATATTTCCTGGTAGGAGTTTTTATCACCAAGGTGTACCAAAACAGGAGAGTCGTCTTGTGTATGGTATAAGAACTTGACAGATAAAGGGTAACTTGAAGTTTTTACCTCATCGAGAATTGCCGTTTTTTGAAATGAGACCGCACTTGAAAAAAGAAGTGCTCCCACTTGGTTCCGCAATTCAGCAAGCGTTTTAGGCCAAGTCGACTTCATTGCCACCCAAGAAAAATAGAGTTCATTTTGATTTTCTGTTAGAAAACGCAGCAATAAAATAAGGGATATTGATACTCAATGGTGGCTACAGCGGATATCTTAAGAGGGGCAAGTCTAAACGGTACTGCCGATTTCTTTTATTAGAAGGAGTGCCGAAAAAAGGATCCCTAGAACCAATGCCCCTCCTATGATCAGAAAAGCTCTTTTTTTATCAAGCTCGTGCGCATGTTGAGAAACTTTTTCAAAGCGCCCCGAAATATTGGTCCTTCCTAAAAAAGCATCGACAACACAAAAGGAAAGAAAACTCTGAAGAAAAGTAATTGCCGTGATAAAAGATAAAATCATCAGCCCTATGGTGAACAAAAGCGGGTGGTCAAGAACAGAAGGCCAACGCTCATTATAGACAATCACAGCAACAAACCCAAAGAACGCCACAAAACCTCGCAGCGCTCGGCCTTTTGCATTCAGATTCCTAATGCCGGGACAGTAACGTTTCGAGTCGGGACCCAAATCATCCAAAGAAGTTGGTATTTCCGAATTCTCTGGATCGGATGGGTGATTTTTATCTGGTTCCATCAATTTCGTCCTCCGTTTCGACTCAATGATCGAAAAATTCCAATCAAGCGTCCTTGGACAAGATCAGCCTCATCGTCCGGTAATATAATCCTATCAGGATAAGAGGGGTTGGCCGCCCGTAAAAGTAGTCTTCCATTATGGTGAAGATAGGTTTTTAAAGTCATCTCGCCTTGAATTTGGGCAACAATGATATCTCCATTAGAAACGTTGCCACCTTTTTTAATAAATGCAAGGTCTCCGTCGTAAATTCCTGCACCAATCATGCTATCGCCTATAACAGTTAATACAAAATCAGGTCTTTCGGAAAGAAAAGACGATGGAATGGTAATTTGACCATCGGATAGATGATCAGAACCTGTCGCAACGCCAGCTCTGACTCTGCCAACTCGAGGAACGGTAAGCCATTCGGAAGAAATGGTTTCATCCTGGAAACTAGAAGATTTTGCAGTTAGACGGATCCCTCTCGCTTTTCCGGGAATTCTTTGGATATAACCTTTTTTTTCGAGGGCTTCAAGATGGGTTCCCGCACTTTTAGGGTACGGGATGCCCAGATGATTCGCAATTTCTGTAATTGTGGGAGGTGATGAATTTGCCTGCATCCAAGAAAGGATAAAACGAAGCACTTCTTCTTGGCGTTCGGTTAAAGGTTTCACTTTTCTGGTGGTACCGCCATCCAATGACATTGTTTCCCCTTAGGGGATAAAGATAGCAAGAGAAGACTTTATATATTCAACAAATGGAGTTGGATATACTCCGAGGAATACTGTCATTCCAGCAGTCAATAAAAGCCCGATTCTTCCCATTGAAGATGACGTGAATTCAACTGAAGCCTCTGGATCTTTCATATACATTAACATCACTAATCTGAGATAGTAAAAAGCTCCTATCGCGGCAAAAATAATACCAACAACAGCTAACCAAGCATACCCTGCATGAATGACAGCAAAGAATATATAGAACTTTGCCAAGAATCCTCCAAAAGGGGGAATCCCTGCCAAAGAGAACATAAATACCAGCATTGTAAACGCTGCGATTGGATGTCTTTTATAGAGACCGACAAAATCGGATATCTCTTCCCCTTCTTCCCCGGACTTTCTGAGCATCAAAACAATTCCGAAAGCGCCGAGAGTCATGAACATGTAGACAAACACATAAAACATTAATGCGAATAAAGACTCTCTATTGGGTTGTAGAAGTGCCATGGAAGCATATCCAGCATGTCCGATAGAAGAATATGCCAACATGCGCTTGATATTGGTTTGCCGTAGAGCAACCAAATTTCCAACAAGCATGGACAAAATGGAAAGGATGATAATTAATAAATTCCAGTCCATTTTATCTGCGGAAAATGATACCCAAAATACTCTCAGAAAAACGCCAAAAGCTGCTATTTTGGATGCTGTAGCCATAAATCCAGTCACAACTGTTGGTGCACCTTCATAAACATCTGGTGTCCACATATGAAAAGGAGCTGCAGAAATCTTGAATGCAAATCCTACAAGAGTCAAAACGACTCCTAGAAGAACCATAGGTTTTAAGGATCCAGGATTCGCGACAAAGGCTGCGATACCTGAGATTGTTTCAGTGCCGGTGGCTCCGTAAAGAAAAGAAATACCGAAAAGGAAAATTGCCGCAGAAAAGGCACCAAGAAGGAAATATTTGAACGATGCCTCAACGGACCGGTGCGATCCCCTTTTAAGTCCTACCATGACATAAAAACAGAGGCTCATGAGTTCGATCCCGAGGAATAGTGTGATCAGATCGCCAGCGGAGACCATCACCATCATTCCAACAGTCGAAAACAGAATAAATGCGTAGTATTCCCCTATGTGAATGTCTTCACGGTCAAGATAGGGCAATGAAAAAAGGATGGTGATAATTGCTGCAACATAAATAATCATTTTAAAAAAATTAGAAAAAGGGTCGATTATATAAAGGCCTTGGTACAGAGGAAGGCCTTTGCCATTAAGACCATAAGAGGCAATCATGGCAAATATAAGGGATGCGATTGTAAAGTAGGCGAGCCATGAGCGTTTTTCGTTGGGGATCATTGTATCAAGAATTAAGATCACGCACCCAAAAAACGTCAGATAAATTTCTGGCATCGTCCCAAGTATATTTACCAGAGAAAAAGACATTAGACCCCCTCAATCAATTTCTTTGCATCAACCCCAGAATAATAGCAATCAACGTGTCTAGAATCCGCTCTTTAGACTTGCAAGCGGGGAAGTCGTGTTGACCTGTCCAATGAGATGATTAACGCTAACATGTAACATTGATAACAGAGCATTTGGCTGTACTCCGAGCCATACGACAATCACCAATAGTGGAAGCAAGGAAGCCCACTCATAACGATTCATGTCAGGCAATGACCAGGATCGGGGTTCATATTTCCCCCAAACAACTTTGGAAAGCAGATAAAGCATATACAATGCAGCCAGAATAATACCGATTGCTGCGATGACGCCGACTGCAGCATTGGCTCTGAAGGTTCCAAGAAGAACAAGGAACTCTCCAACAAAAGAGTTCAATCCTGGAAGCCCAAGCGAAGAAAGGGAAAAAATAACAAGCATGGTTGAAAACACAGGCATTACCTTTGCAATGCCTCCGTAATCCGAAAGAAGCCTGGAATGGGTTCTATCGTAGAGGACACCAACACAAAGGAAGAGAGCACCAGTTGTTACGCCATGGTTAATCATTTGAAGGATTGCTCCCTCCACACCCTGTACATTGAAAACGAATATTCCCAAGGTGACAAAACCCATATGGCTTACGGAAGAGTATGCGATCAATTTTTTCATGTCTTCTTGGGCAAGAGCCATCAGGGCTCCCCAAATAATTCCAATGAGAGACAGTGCAAAAATCAACCCTGTAAAAAACATGGATGCTTTAGGAAACATGGGAAGAGAGAAGCGTATAAAACCATATGCCCCCATTTTCAACATGACAGAAGCAAGGATAACGGATCCTGCTGTAGGTGCTTCCACATGTGCATCAGGTAACCAAGTATGAAATGGAAACATTGGGACCTTAACCGCAAATGCAAGAAACAGGGCGACAAAGGCAAAGTCTTGGAAGATGGGAGAGTAATGTTGGCCCATCAAAGCCACAATATTAAAAGTATGCCCACCCTCAAAATAGAGAGAAATGATCGCCAGGAGCAAAAAGAGAGATCCTGCAAGGGTATACAAAAAGAATTTTATAGTGGCATAGATTCGATTTGGTCCTCCCCATACACCAATGATCAGGAACATCGGAATCAGCATTGCTTCCCAGAAAACATAAAAAAGAATGAAATCTAGTGCAGCAAAAACACCTATCATAGCGCCTTCAAGAATCAAGATTGCAATCATGAACTCAGTGACGCGTTTTTTGATTCCAACCCAACTGGTAAAGATGCACATTGGCATGAGAAGAGTTGTCATGATGATCAGGACCAGACTAATTCCATCGATACCGAGGGTATAATGAATATTGGCAAATGGAATCCAAAGGTGGTCCTCGCCAAATTGCATTTGAAAGGTTCCGGGATTGCCACCAATCAAAAGAGACAATGAAGCAATAAACTCAACTACAGTGATGCCAACCGCTACCCATTTTACTGTCGTATCGGAATCTTTCATTTTCATGAAAGGAAGAAGAAAAATTCCGCCAATAATAGGGAAAAAAATCAAGAAGGTTAGAATCGGGATCGAGAGAAAAGTCATCATGTTCCTCGGTTCAGGGTTAAGCCAATCAATTATCGGACAAAAAGAAACAAACTCACCATGCCAAAAAGACCAATAGCCATTACCAAAGCATAGTTCTGCAACTGACCTGTCTGGACCCTGCGAATCGTTGCAGCACTAGTTTGGCAGAACTCCGCGACACCATTAACAATTCCGTCAATAACTCCCTTGTCGACTTCTTTCCACAAAAGGAATGACAGAAATATTGTTGGCTTCACAAAGACGAGGTCATAGAACTCATCAAAAAACCATTTATTGAGTGATATAGAATATAACCACTTGAATTGTTGTGCTATTTTTTGTGGTATGGTCGAAGGTTTTCCATACAGGAGATAAGCCAATAAAATACCCAAGAGCGCAACAATAACCGAGATTGATTTCAACGTATCATCCGACAATTCCGGTCGCCCAAAGGGATGAGGGATCGGCATCGATTGGGAGAGGAATCCGATAATATCGTAATGAGTACCTCCCCATCCTGCGACAAGAGCCATTACAGCAAGAAAAAGCAGAGGGAAGGTCATGACAAAGGGACTTTCATGGGGCGCATGTCCTTCATGCCCATGATGATGTTCTCCTTCCGAAAACTTCTCCTTGCCCAAAAACACCACAAAAACCAATCGGAAAGTATAAAATGCTGTTAGCATGGCCGTAAATACGCCTATCATCCAAAACACATGACCGGACGGTCCCGACTGAAATGCATCCGACAATATGAGGTCTTTGGAGTAGAACCCAGCAAACGGGGGCAATCCGGATAATGCAAGAGAACCAATGAGCATAGTCGCAAATGTAATTTTCATTGCTCGGGATAAGCCCCCCATCCGGAAGATGTCCTGTTCTCCGGACATTGAATGGATAACGGAGCCGGCTCCTAAAAAGAGCAATGCTTTGAAAAAGCCGTGGGTTAACAAATGAAAGATTCCAGCACCATATGCCCCGATGCCACATGCCATAACCATGTATCCGAGTTGACTCATAGTTGAATAAGCGACAATTTTTTTGATGTCGCGCTGAGTTAAAGCGATTGTGGCAGCCACAATCGCAGTTAAAGCTCCAGTCCATGCGACAACGGACATGGCAACAGGAGAAGCATTGTAAATGGGATTAAGACGCACAATCATAAAAATACCGGCTGTAACCATTGTTGCAGCGTGGATTAAAGCAGAAATCGGTGTTGGACCTTCCATCGCGTCCGGTAACCAGGGGTGAAGAGGTAACTGGGCTGACTTACCGACAGCTCCAACGAATAACAACAAAGCAATGACGGTAATCACTGAATATTGAGTTGTCCCGTTAAAAGCACTCCAAAGATTGATTGTGTCATGTAAATGAGCAGGAAGTTTTTGAAAAATTTCGGAGTAATTCAACGTACCAAAAATGACATATACCAATAAAATTCCAAGCATGAATCCAAAGTCACCAATTCGATTCATTATGAAAGCTTTGTTGGCTGCAACCCAAGATGGCTTTCTTTCATACCAATGAACAATAAGAATATATGAACAGAATCCGACAGCTTCCCAGAATACGAACAGTTCGAGAAGATTGTCTGACATCAGCAACATGATCATAGAAAAGGTGAATAAAGAGATATATGCAAAAAAACGGTCATAGCCTGAATCATCCTTCATGTATCCCACTGTGTATATATGAACCAATGTGGAAACGGTGGTCACCATAACAAGCATAATGGCTGTGAGATGGTCAACCATCAAAGATATGGCGACATGCAGGCTGCCGGAGTCAATCCAGTCAAATAACTTAATATGTACTGGCGGAGCAGACATGGTTTCTGAAAAAGCCTTCAGTGATAGAACCCAGGAGACAACCATGAGGGGAACTGTGACAATATGCCCCTTGCCTTTGAAGTAAGGCCAAAAGATTCCTGTGATCAAGAAACCGACCAAAGGAAGCAGGGGGATCAAAACATAAAAACTCATCAACTCTCCCTTCGGACTACAACTTCAATATATTGAAGTCATCGATGTTAACGCTGCCTTTAAGACGGAATAAGGAGATAATAATTCCTAATCCAATAGCCACTTCTGCAGCCGCGACTGTGATCACAAAAAAGACAAGGATTTGGGCATCAATAACATGTTGATATTTACTAAATGCTACAAAGTTCACGTTGACAGCATTGAGCATGATTTCAATACAAAGGAGTACGACCAAAGTATTCCGTCTGACAAGTACACCAATAAGACCTATTAGAAAAAGAGCAGAACTCAATCCTACATACCATGACAAAGGAACCATTTGACAAACTCCCCCTATTACAGGAATAAAGCACTACCCTTGATTCATTAAGGATTCTTTAGGCAGCTACTATACATGAATATCACCGGAACTTCAGCTTCCCCTTAGCCATGACGATTGCTCCCACAAGGGCAATAAGAAGGACAAGGGAGGCAATCTCAAACGGAAACAGGTATTTAGTGTATAGAACCATACCAATCATCTCCGTATTACCAAGAGGCTGAACACCTGGCTGTGGAACAGGAGGAAGTTCGGGATAGAAATGGGTCCGGGAAATGAGGAAAGCGACTTCTATTGCGGCAACAACAGCAGCGCCAAAAACAATAGGCGACTGCTTTTGCAAAACACGTCCCTGAGTCTGGACGTTTAATAACATGACAACAAAAATGTAGAGAACCAGAATGGCGCCTGCGTAGACCAACAACTGTACCCCGGCAAGAAACTCAGCCTCAAGGATGATATAAAGCCCTGCTACGTGGGCAAACATGGATAACAAAGACATTGCAGAGTACAAAGGGTTTTTAAAAATAACTACCATCAGGGCTGAAAGCAGGATGGCTCCTCCAAAATAAACAAAAGACAATATTTCCATGCTTTGAATCAACCTCCTGATTTGACTGATGGAATCGGTGGGAAGTGATATCTTCCCTCTTCTTTTCCGGAATTTTCGGCTTCCCACATGTTTTTAAACTTTAAATATTCAACAGAATCTTGCTCGCATTTATCACCAAGGGTCAATAACTGTTCTTTGGAGTAGATTAATCCTTCCCTTGTGAAAGAAGAATGAGCATACTCCTTAGTCATTGCCAATGCGTTCACTGGACAGGCAACCACACAAAAACCACAAAATATACATCGCGTAAAGTCCAACGTATATTCTTTTGCGTAACGTCTGTCTGGAAATTCTGGGTGAATATCACCGACTACTGAGATCGCTTTGGCTGGACAGATAGCTTCACATAAATCACATCCCACGCATCTTTCTTGTTCATTTTCATAGCGTCGCTGGACAATGAATCCCCTATACCCATCGGGGAGAGTTAATTTTTCATGCGGATATTGTAATGTAACCGCTTTTTTGAACATATGCCGAAATGTCAGTTTGAGGCCAGACATAATTTCCCCAAACATGATCGTATTCAGAAAATTTTTAATTCCCATATGAACTCCTACGGTCTCTCGACCAGATATCAATGACGGATCGCGTAAACGACAAAAGCAGTGACGATAACATTCGCAAACGAGAGCGGAAGCATGATTTTCCACCCAAACTTCATAAGCTGATCATATCGCAATCGAGGCAATGTTGCCCGGATCCAAAAGAAGAAGAAGAGAAAAAAGTAGACTTTTAACATGAACCAGATAACAGGTGGGACAAAATCAAGCATTGGTAATGGAGATCCCCATCCGCCCAGGAATAAAACTGTGGCAACACACGACACCACAATCATATTGGCATATTCAGCTAAATAATATAAGGAAAAACGCATTCCAGAATATTCCGTAAAAAAGCCGGCAACAAGTTCTGATTCTGCTTCAGGCAGATCAAAAGGAGTTCGGTTTGTTTCTGCAATACCTGAGATCAGGTAAATGACAAAGGCTATAATCTGAGGAAAAATGTACCAATGCCAAAAACCTCCTTGTTGTGCTTTTTCAATCTGAACAAGTGAAAGGGATCCTCCCAAGATCAATACACCAATAATGCTCATTCCCGCATTCAACTCATAACTGATGACCTGCGCCGCTGACCTCAGTGCTCCCATGATGGAATACTTGCTATTGGAAGCCCAACCACCAAGAAGGATCCCGTAAGCACCAATAGATGAAAGAGCAAGGATATAAATCATTCCGATATTGATATCCGTAAGGTAAGGATGAGTTGTAATTCCGCCAAAGTGAAATGAGTCTCTACCAAAAGGAATCACTGCGAATGATAAAATAGCCGGGACAAGGGATATAATTGGTGCAATTTTAAAAATGGCCTTATTGGCTTCCTGAGGAATAATGTCTTCTTTCGAAACCAATTTGATTCCATCAGCCAAAGGCTGGAGTAAGCCCCATGGACCCACTTCCATCGGTCCAAGCCTGTCCTGCATAAAACTTAAAACCTTTCTTTCCAGATAGGTCAAATATGCAACCATCGTCAAAACCACAAACAATAACCCGGCAATAACGACAACAGCAGCTAAAATATCATTCAGCAAAGGACTTCCTTTCCAAGAAAAACGAAACGGAGAGTATGAAAAAACATTTCAACTACATTAAGAAGAGGCCAGATTACTCAATTTTTTTCAAGGTTACCCTGGTCCGCAACATTGTTACCGTATGACAAGGGCCTGAGTAGTTCATTTCACCAGGGAACAGTGATAACAAATCAGGAGAAACAAAATGGTATGGTACCTGCAACTCATTTTCAGTCACACCTGAAGTCAGTTCGACCGGAATGGTACAAGTGCCATATTTGTTTTCAATAAGCACTAACTCATTCTTTTTGATCTTCAGTTTTTTGGCAGTCTGACGATTGATTCGGAGAGAAGCTGCAGACTTCATTTTCATGAGGCTTGGATCAAGAAGAGTCATCTTTCCGGAATGAAAAAGAGACTTGTTAAGTGCCAATACAAATTCTCCCTCTCCTGAAATATTCTCAGGAAGAATTGGTGAATGGGCTGACGGAGCTTCTTTGTGATTGGAATGCATTTTTTGGGAAACAGTATTTCTGTCTGCCTTATGAGGAGGCTGAGGGATCTGTGTGGGTAGGATCAGATTTCCCGTTGGGCCCATAAAATGTTCCCCATTGCGTGTCGAAGGAGAAAGATCAGGCATCAATGTGAAAATTTCTTTTGAAATTTCGCTGGTTGATCCATTCGATAATGGATGGCCCATACTCTCGGAAAGTCGAGAAACGATTTCACCATCAGACAGAGATTCGCCCCAATAAGTCATGGCAGGGCTAAGAGATTGGACGAACCCTTCAACACTAACAACATGTCCAGCTCGTTCGTATGAAGAAGCAGCCGGCAAAAGATAATGAGCTTGATCAGAGAGACTTGTCTGAAATAAATCTATTGAAACAATTAACTCCAGTTTCGCCAGAATTTCATGAACACCAGAATGAGGTGAAAAATGGGTTAAGGGATTTTCCCCGAAAGAAATGAGTCCCTTGATATTTCCTGCATTGATTCCCTCGAGAATCTCCTTTAAGCCGCCACCTTTCCCATAAGACAGGTGATCGCCCCAGGTTGATTCCCATTTCTTCTTACATTCGGAGTCTTGTGAATCCAACAAGCCTGGAAGCCATTCATATGTCGCTCCCATCATAAGAACACCTAGATCGTTCCCAACTTCTGGCAGAGGAAGAATTCCACAA
This sequence comes from Nitrospirota bacterium, assembly GCA_021829515.1. The sequence continues at coordinate 91,191 of JAKBPM010000001.1, forward strand.
CCTTCTTTCTCGACCCAACCCAAAGATTGAACCATCCGGAGCAAATTCTCCATCGCTGCATAGGCAGACTGAATTCGATGGAATACTCTCCCAGTGATAATGATTCCTGTCTGAGCTTCTCTCAGATCCTGAACTAAGCGGGTATAAGCCTGAGGATCAACATTAAATGACTTGAAGAGCTCTTCTTTTCTGGAAAGAAAATCAGGATGCCTATGTGCCTCTTGAGAAGAAATCTCCTCAGACAAAATCCAAGCAAATAAGCCTTCGCCACCAGGCAACACTCGAATGTGGTCTTTGGCTCTAGATGTTATCGAAACAGACTCGGAGCCCACATAATACATTCGAGATTTTTCTTTCCTAACAGCTCTCTTTAGAAACAGTCCAGTAATATTTGACTCTGAAGTCGGGTCAGCTCCGATCACGAGAATGACTTTTGCTTTCAATAGATCCTGATGATCAACCATTGGCCTCAATGTACCAGTTGCTTTTCCGATGGGATAAGCAGCATTCATGAATCCATAGCGAGCACCCGAATCAATATAATTGGATCGCAAAACTCGGCGGGAGAACCCTTGGATCAAGTAGGCATCTTCCATGGGGATTCTTGGGGAAACCAGGGTGGCGATTCGATCTGGTCCTACCCTAACAATAGAGCTTAGTTTTTCAGCCAGTTCTGGAATGACTGAATCCCATTCAGTGGGTACCAAACGAGAGAAAGACCTTGCATAAGGTTTGTCTAGTCGTTCGGTAGACTGCACATGAGAAAAACCGAATCGTCCAATTGCACAGAGAGAGCCCTCATTCGGCCCCTCTCCTTCGGAAGAAGTGACTCTGATGATGGCTTCTTTCTCGGTTTCTACATTCATCTGGCAACCTGATGCGCAATAAGTACAGGTTGTCTTTGTTTTCTCAAGCTGCCATGGACGATATTGATACCGGACAAACTTATCGGTAATGGCTCCTGTTGGACACACTTCCAAGCAATCCCCGCAAAATTCGCAATCCAGCTTTTTGCCGAGAGGAGGACCTATAACTGTGTCAAATCCACGATTGATGAATCCAATGGCATGTACATCCTGAACCTCATCACAAATCCTTACGCATTTTCCACAGAGGATACAGCGATTCGAGTTAAAAACAAGCACATCACTTTTAATATCTTCCACTTCATCATTTCGATGCGATTCGAAACGAGAATCACTCGCTCCGTAAGAAAATGACATATTTTGAAGCGGGCATTCTCCTCCGCAGTCACAAACAGGGCAATCCAGCGGATGATGGAGCAACAGTAGCTCAAGATTTGTTTTTCTGGCATCAGCAACCTTCGCTGACTCGGTCAGAATGCGCATCCCATCAGAAACGGGCGTCACACAGGACATGACAACCCGCTTGGAATCCTCTAGTTCCACTGCGCAAATTCGGCACGAACCGGCAGGATCCATCCTCGGATGGTAACAAAAAGTGGGAATGGAAATACCCGCTTTTTCCGCAGCCTTCAATATTGTTGAGGTTGCATCAACCTCAACCTCAACCCCATTTACAAATACTTTAACCATCACTGAGAACTCCCCCGGAAGGCTTTTCGCCCTAAATAATAGCCCTGAATTTGCAGGCATCGACACAAGCCTTGCAGCGAATGCATGTAGTGAGATCGATATGAGCAACCTCACCTTTTTCCCATGTCACCGATCCGGATGGACACACTGGTTCACAAAGTCCACAGGTCGTACAATCTTCTTCAATGACCACATATTTGATGAGATCATTGCATACTGTTCCGGGGCAACGCTTATCTCGAATATGCGCCTCGTACTCGTCACGGAAATATCTGATGGTCGAAAGAACCGGATTAGGCGCAGCTCCTCCAAGTCCACATAGGGAATTCGACTTGATATACATGGAAAGGCGAACAAGTTCATCAAGATCCCCCTCCTGGCCTTTTCCCTCAGTAATTCTGGTCAGGATGTCGAGCATGATCTTTGAACCAACCCTGCAGGGAGTACATTCACCACATGATTCATCCTGAGTGAACTTTAGGAAGAATTTGGCTGTATCCACGATACAGGCCGCTTCGTCCATAATCACAATTCCGCCCGATCCCATAATGGCACCAGCAGAAACAACATTTTCAAAATCAACAGGAGTGTCAAGGCCACTTGTGGGAATACAACCACCTGAAGGCCCTCCTAACTGGGCCGCCTTGAACGGAATTTTCTTTTCAACCATTCCGCCACCAATGGAGAAAACAATTTCTCTCAGCGGGGTTCCTGCAGGAACTTCGATCAAACCGGTGTTTTTAATTGAACCGGTCAGAGCAAAAGTCTTCGTCCCCTTGGTCTTCTCACTACCGTATGAGGCATACCAATCGCCACCGCCAAGAATAATATGGCCAATATTTGCCAATGTCTCAACATTATTGATAACGGAAGGCTTCCCCCAAACTCCTTTTTGGGCTGGAAATGGAGGTTTTGGCCAAGGCATTCCACGCTCTCCCATTAAAGAGGCTAAGAGAGCCGTTTCCTCACCACAAACATAAGCGCCCGCTCCCTCCTTGATTTCGAGGTCAAAAGACAAATCTGATCCCAGAATATTTTCCCCAAGAAAGTTTCTTTCTCTGGCATCATTGATCGCTTTCTGCAAACGCTTGATCGCAAGCGGATATTCAGCGCGACAATATATATATCCTTTTTTGGCATGTCCAACGGCAAAGGAAGCAAGGATCATACCTTCTATCACGGAATGAGGGTCACCCTCCAGAACGGAGCGATCCATAAAAGCACCAGGATCACCTTCATCAGCATTACAAACTACGTATTTTTCTGGACCGGGTGATTTACGCGTCAGGTTCCACTTCATTCCTGTAGGGAAACCGCCGCCGCCCCGCCCACGCAATCCTGACTTCGTAACCTCATCAATAACCTGTTCCGGGGTCATTGATGAAAGGACTTTCTTCAAGGCCTTGTACCCATCCATTGCGATATAATCGTCAATGCTCAACGGATCGATCATTCCGCATCGTTTCGAAACGATCTTAACCTGCCCCTTGAAAAAAGGAATTTCCTGCATCATGGGAAGACCAGCAAAAGCCTCTGCCCCAGGTATGGAAATCTGGCAAACAGCATATTTTTTTGCAAACTCATTTTTGTTGAAATGTGCATCAAGAATTTGAGTCAGGGTATTTGGCTTGACATTACGATAAGAGACCCTGTTTTTACCTGGCATTGTAATGTCAACCAGGGGCTCATTGTGGCACATACCAATACACCCGGTGGGCACAACCTTCACTGCCAAATTTCTGGAAGCTACCTCTTTGAGAATTAATTCATGTAAAGCCTTCGCCCCTGATGCCAAGCCACATGTAGCCATTCCTATATGAATGACTGGCAGGGAAGACTGCTCTTCTAAATGTAGAGAAGAATCTTCAAGCACCTCGGTTAACATGACATCCTACCCTCTCTCCCTGAAACATTCAGGGTCCAGATTTAAAATATATTTTTTGAATCTTCGGTTGACATTCTCTCTTTGAGCGCAAATTCCATATTATCGACTCAAGGAAAAAAAGAATCTCCTTGTTAAGCCGATTCTGACGCAGACAAATGCTCTGACTCAAGATCCTTAATCAAGCCAAGCATTTTATCTGGAGAAAGTTTTCCATACGCGGTATCCGTTACCATGGCCATAGGCGCCAAAGCACAAGACCCCAAACAGGAAACTGGTTCCAAGGTAAAAAGCATATCTTCGGTGTTCTCTCCTGGCTCAATCTTTAACTCTTCCTTGACTTTATCAACCAGAAGCCCTGCACCTCTTACATGACAGGCCGTCCCTACACATATCTTGAGAACGTATTTGCCTCTTGGCTCCCGATAAAACTGGGAGTAAAAAGTCAATACGCCATACATCTTGCTTTTGGGAATCTCAAGATACTCACCTATCATATCCAGCGCATCAGCTGGAACATATCCATATTTTTCCTGGATTCTTTGTAAGATTTGAACGACGGTCCCTTCCCTGTTTCCGAATTCGTCGCACAAATTCTCAATAAAATCCTGATCAACTTCTATATGTTTTGTCTGGCTCATGTTCGAACCCTCAACTATGGGAATGCTCTCTCCCGAATTCATTTTCCGGAACAAAACCTTTCCGGGCTTGTCAGGAATATAACAACATTATTATCAGAGAACCTGATAACCTCGGACCCTGACGATCCGATTTCGGCAAAATCTAACGGTCACATTCACCCATCACAATATCAAGAGTACCAAATATCGTAACAATATCCGCCACCATATACCCCTTGGCCATATGATCCAGTGCGCCAATATGGATAAATGAAGGCGCTCGGATTTTCATCCGATAGGGCTTACCAGAACCATCACTGACAATATAAAATCCTAATTCGCCTTTAGGTGTTTCAGTACCGCAATAGGTATCCCCCGGAGGAACCTTGAAACCTTGTACAACCAAGAGAAAATGATGGATCAAGGTTTCCATGTTATGCATCACCTTCCCTTTGTCCGGGAAAGTGATTTTATGATCATCTGTCAGAATCCTGCCGGGTGGTAACTTATCCAGACATTGCCGGATGATTTTCGAACTTTCCCGCATTTCTTCAATTCTGATCCAGTAACGATCGTAAACATCCCCATTTGTTCCAACAGGGACATTCCACTCCACTTGATCATACACCCCATAGGGCTCGTATTTTCTCAAGTCATAATCCACCCCAGAGCCACGGAGGCTCGGACCGGATACACCAAAATTGATTGCATCCTCACCTGTAATAACAGCAATGTTTTTAGTGCGGGCAAGCCAAATCCTGTTCGTTTCAAGAAGAATATTATATTCTTTAATATTCCCCTCAAAAGCATCCAAAAACTTATAAAGTCGTGTAATAAATTCTTTGGGAAGATCTGCATCGACTCCTCCGACCCTATAGTAGTTGGATGTAAGCCTTGCGCCACAAATCATTTCAAACAAGTCAAGAAGCTCTTCTCTCTCCCTGAACGTATAAAAGAAAACGCTCATCGCACCAATATCCAATGCCTGAGTACCAAGCCAAAAGAGATGGTTCACAATTCTCTGGACTTCTGCCACTATAGTCCGGATATATTCAGCTCTTTCCGGGACCTTGATTTCGAGCAATTTCTCCACTGCTCGGACAAACGCATAATTATTCGCCATAGCAGAAACATAGTCGAGGCGATCAGTCATCGGAATGATTTGGTTATAAGTGCGATACTCTGCGATCTTCTCGGTTCCCCGGTGCAAATATCCTAGATCGGGAATGGAACGTTTGATTCTTTCTCCGTCAAGATCCAGGAGAACACGAAGAACACCGTGCGTACTTGGATGCTGGGGACCCATATTCAAAAGAAATTGATCTGTCTGAATGGATGAGTCCAGATCATTCAAAACCGTCTGGCGCAGAGACGACAAAACCACTTCTCTCCGCCTGGTTTCTTCGATACGATCAGCTACCTTATCTACTACCTTTTCCTGCTCCAAGGGCCGATACTCCCCTATCCATATTTGTTAAAACCAGACACGGAAATCTCCAGAAAACCCCCTGGATCCGATCCATATCATCAATTCAACTTATTCCTTAGCGGTAATTTTTTTATGATCCACTGTGATACGCTGCATTTTAGGAACAAAAGACATATCTTCTCGCCAACCTTTGCCGATCAAGGGAAAATCTTTCCTGAGCGGATATCCTTCATCATAGTCATCCGGCATCAAGATCCGCCTAAGATCGGGATGACCTCGGAACTGAATGCCCATCATGTCGTAGACTTCCCGCTCCATAAATTCGGCACCTTTCCATATTCCCACAATCGAGTCAACAACGGGAGAAGTTTCAGATACCCTTTGTTTTACCATGATCCGATGTTTTCTCGACATAGAATACAGAATGACAACAACCTCGAATCTCTCCGATTCCTTGGGGTAGTCGACAGAAACCACATCCACTATATAGTCATAATCGTATCGGGGATCATCATGGAGAGATTGAAATACCGAAAGCGCACCATCCGGTTTCAGATATACAGTCAGATCTCCCAAGGCCTCACGGGAGCCCAGAAAAACATCAGGCCACTCCCTAGAAATGCTTTCAGCGACTAGATGCATCTCTTAAACCCTTTCCGACCTGGTGGCACCAACAGGAAAGTTTCCAGGAAATACAGGACGATCTTTCATGATCTTTTCCTGAAGTTTGAAAAGTCCATCAAGGAGCGCTTCAGGCCTGGGCGGACAACCCGGAACATACACATCAACAGGAATTAACCTATCAACGCCCTGTACAACACTATAGCTGTCATAGATATTTCCGGAAGTAGCGCAAGACCCCATGGCGATCACATACCTGGGCTCCGGCATCTGATCATAGATTCTTCGGACAACAGGCGCCATTTTTCTGGTTAATGTACCTGCTACGATCATCAGATCCGATTGTCTCGGGGAGGCTCTGAAAACCCCTGCACCAAAACGGTCTATATCAAATCGGGAAGCCACAACGCCGATCATCTCGATAGCGCAGCATGCCAAGCCAAAGGTCATTGGCCAAATTGCTGACTTTCTTGACCAGTTAATGACCTCATTGACTGCATCCTGCAAACGCATCGTAACGACTGATAGCTCTCCATCCTTCTCATGATTCATTCCCATTCCAAAGCTCCTTTGCGCCATGCATAGACATATCCGACCAACAATACAAAAATAAAGATCATCATTTCGACCAACCCGAACAATCCGAGTCGATTAAAGTCTACTGCCCACGGATATAGGAAAACGACTTCCACATCAAAGACTAGAAACAGCATAGCAATCACATAATACCTTACGGAAATTCGCTCCCGAGCATCATTGATTGGGGGGACACCACACTCATAAGGAGAATCTTTTTCCTTATAAGGATTTTTGGGTCTGATTAATCGCCCTACAGTGATGGAGACAGCTCCAAAACCGATAGCAACTAGTAGGAAGAGCAAGATAGGGATATAGTGCTCCGGATTTGAAACAGAAAACATCCGAATTCTCCAATAGCTTCTTTAAGGAGTGAGTAGTGCCACGAACAAGGCACCGGTTTTAGGGAAAAGGTTCTTCATTGTATTGACCAAGACCGAGTCTTGTCAATATTAGACGGACCGATTCGGCGAACATTACGATTGAACGATGGGGTGGTACAAATCAGGTATAGGTTGATTTGTACCACACATTGGATCCGAGAGATACCCCATCCCAACTTTTGCAGAACAAATTTTTTCGTTTATTCATTATTCATACCTGATCGAAAAAAGATCTCCGATCACTGTCCATGGCATTTCTTGTACTTTTTTCCACTCCCACACGGACATAAATCGTTTCGTCCTATTTTGGGATCTCTTAATTCTGCATCTGACGGAGAAGCCATTGGAGCTCCCCAAGGGAGAAATCCCTCCTCCATTTGCGGAGGCATACCGAATGAAACGGTATCGGAAGATGATGCAACTGGGTAACCTGCTTGAGACTCATCCAATGGGTGGATGTATTGCAAGTTATCAAGTTCAGGATATTCCGGAAGACTTGCATCCTCTTCCATCCGGCTGGCACTACCAACAAGTAGAATCACCGACTCTTCCACATTTGCGATAAAGCTCTCAAAGAGATCAAAACCTTCCCGCCTATATTCCACAAGAGGGTCTTTCTGCCCATATCCTCTCAATCCGATACCTTCTTTGAGATGATCCATGTTCAAAAGATGCTCTTTCCAAAGCGAGTCGAGGTTTTGGAGGACAAAGTAGCGAACAATCGACCAAAAGGCTTCACTTCCAAACAGGGATTCCTTTTCTTTTAAAAAGTCTTGGTGCTTCTCCAGAAGTTCATTCCTGAGAGCATCAATCCCCAAATCCCTAATAGATTCCGGATTGATAGTCATCCCTGTTTTTTCCTGAACCCCTTCACATAACCCTGGCAAATCCCATGTTTCCGGGTATTGGTCCTCCGGGGCAAAGATCATAAGCAGTTTATCGATAATGGTTTCAGCCCACTCGTATAACCTCTCTGAAAGATCTTCTCCTTTCAAGGTTTTTTTGCGCATCTCATAAAAAATCAGTCTTTGCTGATTCATAACATCATCATATTCAATAAGCTGTTTGCGTATATCGAAATGGTAGTTCTCTACCTTTTTCTGTGCATTCTCAATGGCTTTGCTCACAAAACCATGCTCAATAGGAACACCATCTTCGACGCCCATCCGCTCCATAAGGCCTTTGATGCGCTCTGCTCCAAAAATTCTGAGAAGGTCATCCTCAAGAGACAAATAGAATCGAGAAGAGCCTGGATCTCCTTGCCTCCCGGACCGTCCTCTCAACTGATTGTCAATACGTCGACTCTCGTGGCGCTCAGTCCCAATAATATGAAGCCCACCAGCAGCCATCACAGCTTCTTTTTCAGAGTGAAGATCTTTATCAAGCGCTTCATGAAGTGCATTCATCTCGTCTTCCGACAATGACTTACCAGCTTTTTCAAGATCTGAAACACGGGCTTTGAGCAAAAACTCTGAATTTCCTCCCAATAAAATATCAGTCCCTCGACCCGCCATGTTGGTTGCAATCGTTACCATCCCAAGACGGCCTGCCTGAGCAACAATCTCAGCTTCCAGCTCGTGAAATTTAGCATTCAGAACATTATGGGGAATATTGGCTTCCCTTAGAAGTGAAGCGAGATGCTCGGATTTCTCAATGGATACCGTTCCTACAAGAATAGGTTGTCCTGTTTTATGTCTGGCTAAGATATCTTCAACAATCGCATTATTTTTTTCACGGTTAGTGCGATAAATCTGGTCGGGAAGATCGTGTCGGATCATCTTTCTGTTGGTTGGAACAACAACGACATCAAGTCCATAGATCTTATGAAACTCAGTTGCTTCGGTATCCGCAGTCCCTGTCATACCGGAAAGTTTTCCGTACATACGGAAAAAATTCTGGAAGGTGACCGTTGCCAACGTCTGATTCTCCATCTGGATAGCCACTTTTTCTTTTGCTTCCACAGCCTGATGGAGGCCCTCACCCCAACGGCGTCCCGGCATAAGCCGGCCGGTGAACTCATCAACGATGATCACTTCTCCATTTTTCACCACGTACTCGACATCCCGACGATAGACATGGTGGGCTTTCAGAGCCTGAAGGACGTGATGGAACCAGGATATATTATTGACATCGTAAAGGTTATGGATACCGAGCAACTCCTCAACGGCATTATTCCCTTCATCTGTCAGAGTTGCAGATTTCAGTTTCTCATCCACCTTGAAATGGAGGTCTTTTTTCAAGTGCTTCATGATCCGGTCAACCTTCACATACATATCGGTTGACTCTTCAGCCTGTCCAGAAATAATAAGAGGTGTGCGAGCCTCATCAATCAAAATACTGTCCACTTCATCCACGATAGCGAAATGGAGCCCCCGTTGAACAAACTCAGAAAGGTCATACTTCATATTGTCACGCAGGTAATCGAATCCAAACTCATTGTTGGTTCCGTAAGTGACATCTGCAGCATAAGCGGCTTTGCGATCAACATCTTCAATATCATGCTGGACAATTCCCGTCGTAAGACCCAGAAAATGATAAAGATGCCCCATCCATTCCGAATCTCTTCTTGCTAAATAATCATTAACCGTAATAACGTGAACGCCCTTCCCCTCCAATGCATTGAGATAGACCGGCAGGGTCGCAACCAGCGTTTTACCTTCCCCCGTTTTCATCTCTGCGATTTTACCTTCGTGAAGGACAATGCCGCCGATCAGTTGGGAATCAAAGTGTCGCATCCCAAACACTCTTTTTCCGGACTCCCGAACAACGGCAAAAGCCTCTGGAAGTAAATCATCCGTTGTTTCACCCGCTGCAATCCGCTTTTTGAATAACTCACTTTGGCCCCTAAGTTCATCATCTGACATTCGCGAGATTTGGGGTTCAAGAGCATTGATGGAATCAACAATACGGTATATTCGCTTCAATTCTCTTTGGTTTCGAGTCGGAAAAATAGACGACAGCAAATCTTTAAACATCATCACTCCTAAGATAGATGGTCTTCCCAATCATTCAGTCAGAACTTCACTTGCCAAAAATGCTATAGGGTCGATAGGTTTCCCAAATTTTCTGAGCTCAAAGTGGAGATGAGGACCATTTGTCATCCCCGAAAGACCAACAGTACCGATGATATTCCCGCGGTGGACCATCTCACCTTCACGAACGTCCACTTTTCCAAGGTGAGCATAAATCGATGTCAGCCCCATCCCATGAAATAACATGACATATCGGCCATAGTCTGACGCAAATCCGGTCTGGAGAACAAAACCATCAGAGGGGGCCATAACCACAGTCCCGACTTTCTGCGCAATATCGATTCCCGGATGAAACTCTTCTCCTGTTCCCATCTGGCTTTTTCTTTTTCCAAAAGGAGAAGTGATCCAACCCTTGAGAGGCATTTGCCATTGCCCCTGAATTTCAAAATGGCTCCATCTGATTTTCTTTCCTAAAACGACCGGAACACCTCCAGACCTTTTCAGATTGGAGGGAGTCCCCCCATTGGATGAATCCCTAAAGTTCGGTGAAACATTTTGATCCACTTTCCCAGAAGCTTCCCCCTGTGAATTCAAAGAAGGATTTCCAGTGTTCGAGCCTTCCGTCATTTTTGATATTTGGCCATCAAGAAGATTGACCTGTGATAGTTCAGCCTCAAGTTGTTCCAGCTTCTTCCGATAATCCTCAAGATGCATTTTTTGTGTTTGGGTCTCAAGAATCAAGTTATGATAAAAAACAAATTTTTTGGCTTCTACGACATAAAAGAAAATCATTGTGCCGATTCCGAACAAAAACAGGACAAAACCGACAATCACAAGATGAAACATCCAACGAGGAAGAGTCCATTGGATGGACTTTTCCGTTGCCCCCGGAAGGATTGTGATAGTAACGGTTCTTGGCATTTTTGCCATTAGGTTTCACCTGGTGGAGTATCTTTTGGATGAAGTGGGGAAATAGATTCCAAAATCCAGGAGAGGTAGGAAGAAGATCCTCCATCAATCGCCTGGAAAATGATTTCAGGAACCTCATACGGATGACTTTTCTTGACCTGCTCAATCAGCAGATCTGAACAATCGGATGTTGTCTTTAAAAGGATCATCACTTCTATCCCCCTGACAACATCCCCTTCCCATCGATAGATAGAAAGACCTGGCTCAAAGACATGACCACAGGCGACAAGCCCTTTCTCAACAAGGGATTCGACAAGGTTGCAGGCTTCATTCCTGTCCGGGTGAGAGATCCATACAGACATGAAACTCATTTTGAATGACTCATAAAGTACTCCAGAGTCTTCTTTAGTCCTTCCAAGAGACTCACCTCAGCCATCCAGTCCCATTCCGAATCCGGCCTGTTTGTGGAAAGCACTCTTGCACGACCGACCGGAGCCGTTCCGCCTTCATACTCTAAGGGAACATCTCTACCGGAGAGAAGTCTCAGTTGTGTAAAAACCTCTCTCTCAGTTCCAGCCTCATATCCGGAAATATGGACAACTCCTCTAACCTTTTCGGTCAGAATGGATGTGATGGCTCTCACCGCATCATCAATGTAAAGGTAATCTCTATATTTCAAGCCATTGTTCTTGAGTCGCATTGACCAGTACGGATATCCGTCCAAAATGAACCTGGAAGCCCTGGCAATAAATCCTCCCTCCGCAGATTGGCGCATTCCTGGACCATAAACCGGGGGAAGTCTCACAATCGAAAAAGGAACTCCTTGCGCACCCAGACGATACTGAAGATATCGTTCAGCCAAAAGATGTGCTGAACCGTAAGGATTTTCAGGATTGGCCGGGGTCGACTCATCTTTCGGCTCCTGACTACCTCCGGAGAGGACCTCTCCTGTGCTGACAAAGACAACAGCTTCAATCGGAAGATCACTCAAAGACTCTGTCAGACGAAGAATAGGGAGAATCGTTCTTTCCAAATCTTTTTCAGGCTGTTCCGCAGACACATCCGGATCAGACTGACCTGCAACATGAATATATACGAAAGGTAATTTTGGATCGACATAGCGCTTGAGAAGCTTGGGTTGTGAGAGGTCTGCCTTTTCAAAGGCCAATCGTTTCTGTGCCAGCAGAGGAGAAACACCACTTTTGAGGTCATCGATCGCAAGAACCTCCATTCCCAAGGACGCCAATTCTCTTGACAGTGCCCCACCAATAAACCCCGCACCACCTCCGACGATTAGTTTCAAGTCTAAAAACGCCTTTCATTTGAAATGGAATAGACCGTTCCCTTATTGGGGAGGCTTTCTCGAAAGGAAGAGGAGATATTCCTGATTACCTTTTCTCCCCTGGATAAGGGACGGGAAACACCCCTTGACCTGCCATCCTGATTCCTCGGCAAAAAGAAAGAAGCTGGCAATCAAACTCCGTTGCAAAATCGGGTCCCGAACCACCCCTCCGGGACCGACCAACCGGGAAGCTGCTTCAAACTGAGGTTTGAAAAGCGGGAGAAAAATGCCTCCGCTTCGCAACAGGTATTCTACGGTCGGAAGAATTTTCCGAAGAGAAATGAATGAAAGATCAGCAACAACTCCATCCACTGGCCATGAAGGAACCCAAGAGCCAAGATGGCGCACATTCACACCATCAATACTGGAAACTCTGTTATCTGAAAGGAGTGACGATGCCAGTTGTCCACGGCCAACATCTACTGCCAGAACTCGACTCGCACCTTTTCTGATCAAACAATCCGTAAAGCCACCAGTTGATGCCCCAAGGTCAACATACGAACACCCTTCAGGAGAAATCCCAAAAAAATTCAGGGCACCCTGAAGTTTCTCCCCGCCCCTCCCAACAAAAGGAGCAGGAAGTGATTTTTCAGGCAATAAAGAAAGATCATCAAATCTGGCTTGATCGGATGGTTTTTTTTTAACAACCCCTTTAACGCTGACCCTGCCACTTTCAATCAGGATCAAAGCGCTCTCCCTGGAATCTGCCCATCCCTTCTTGAGAACAAGGGAGTCCAGCCGTTTAATGTCTCCCAATGATACCTCTACCTTTTGGGAAATCAATTTCCTCCGGAAATCCATGTCCTGACTTTTTCCAAAACCTTTTCGGATGTCAGACCGACATGATCCCTCAAAAACTTGATTCCTCCATGCTCGACGTACTCATCTCCAATACCAAGACGCATCAGGTTCGTCGAAGATAGAAGTCCATGATCCGAAGACCACTCCAAAATGGCTGCACCAACACCTCCTATCAAAGAACCTTCCTCAATGGAAACCAGCTTTTTCTTCCCGGAAATCAGCTTTTCAAGGAGTTCTCCATCAAGCGGTTTGGCAAAACGAAGATTGACAACCCCTACAGACCGTCCCTCAAGAGCGAGCTGTTTGGCTACTTCAACAGCAAGAGGAACCATCTGCCCATAGGCCAAAAGGGTTACATCGGAACCTTCGGAAAGAACCTCTGCCTTTCCAATCGGGATTTCCCTGAAATCTTGTTCAAGCCCGACTCCCTCACCCTCACCTCTTGGGTATCGGACAGCAATTGGTCCTTCATGCCTGAGAGCTGTATACATCATATGTCTCAACTCATTTTCATCTTTTGGAGACATCAGGACCATATTCGGGATATGTCTCAGGTAGGCGATATCAAACACACCATGGTGCGTAGGCCCATCCTCCCCGACGAGTCCTCCCCTGTCCAGAGCAAAAAACACAGAAAGATTCTGCAAACATATATCATGAACAAGCTGGTCATATGCTCGCTGAAGGAAAGTCGAATAGATCGCTACAACAGGTTTGGCTCCCTGGGCAGCCATTCCGCCAGCAAGAGCAACGGCATGCTGTTCGGCAATTCCCACATCACAGAAACGATCCGGATGGATTTTGGAGAAATCGGACAAACCGGTTCCTTCGGGCATGGCTGCCGTAATGGCAAAAAGCTTGGGGAAAATCTCAGCAAGGTCAAGCATTGTCTGGGAAAAGACCTTAGTGTAAGTCGGCCTCGATGAGGGCTTTTTGATAAACTCACCGGTTTTAATGTCAAAGGGTGTTACCCCATGAAACTTGACCGGGTTATTTTCAGCAGGTGCATATCCCTTTCCCTTGACCGTGATCACATGAAGCAACACCGCACCAGGATGATTCCGAAGCCTGGATAATGTCTCCAAAAGCAATGGAAGATCATGTCCATCAATAGGACCTACATAATGGAGTCCCATCTCCTCAAACCATATCCCTGGCTGGGAGATCATTCCGACCATGGAATCGTGGGCTGCACGAGCAAACTTGGCGACCTGATTTCCGATGACGGGGATTCCCTTCATTGCATCTTCGGTTTTTTCACGAAGCCCTGACCATCTGGGATCGGATGTAATTCGAGCAAGCATTGTGGACAAGGCACCCACATTCTCAGAGATTGACATCTCGTTGTCATTAAGGATGATGAGAAGATCTTTATTCCTATGCCCGGCCTGGTTTAATCCTTCCATGGCCATACCTGCCGTAAGAGATCCATCCCCAACAACACAGGCTACCCGATAAACGCCCCCCGAGAGATCCCTGGCCTCTGCCATTCCCAAGGCAACGGAGATGGCCGTCCCGGCATGGCCGGCGGAAAAGGCATCATGAGGGCTCTCTTCCCGTTTCGGAAAACCTGCAAGCCCCTGCCACTGACGAATTGTGGACAAGCGGTCCAGACGTCCCGTCAGCATCTTGTGGGGATAAGCCTGATGCCCAACATCCCAGACAATTCTGTCACGCTCAGTATCAAAAATGCGATGCAGTGCGATCGTCAGCTCCACAACACCAAGTCCTCCTCCAAAGTGACCACCAACTTTGGAAAGGACTTGGATCATTTCCAATCGAATTTCCTGTGCGAGATTCCCCATTTCGTCCATTGTGAGCTTTTTGATATCTCTTGGCCCACCAATTCTTTTAAGGATGTCAGTCATTAATTCCTTCTCTCTATAATATATCGTGCAATTCCCCTCAGATGATCAGCTTTTTCACCTAACCCGGAAACAGCATCAAGAGCAGCTTCAAGCTTCTCTTTTGCCATTTTTTTGGCCCCATCAATACCTAGGAGGGCAGGATATGTATTTTTTAAATGATTGTTATCTTTTTGTGCTGCCTTTCCAAGAGTTGCGGCATCACCCTCAACATCAAGGAGATCATCGGCGATCTGGAACGCGACGCCGACTGATTCACCATATTGATCCAGTGAGTTAAATTCGGAAGCACCTGCCTCTCCTAACAATGCACCAATCCTGACAGATGAAAGGATCAGTGCTCCCGTTTTGTGCCTGTGCAGAAACTCCAGGTCTTCAAGAGAAATCCGTCGACCTTCACTTTCCATATCAAGCATCTGACCACCAACCATTCCAGCCAGACCCGATCCGTGAGAAAGCTCCCGCACAACAGCCAGTCTCACTTTTTCAGAAGACAGCTCATCATAACGGGGATCGGACAAAATCGTAAAGGCATAAGTCAAAAGGGCATCCCCTGCAAGGATTGCTGTTGCATCCCCAAAAACAACATGATTGGTTGGCTTTCCACGACGGAGATCATCATTATCCATTGCAGGCAGATCATCATGAATCAATGAATAGGTATGAATGAGTTCAAGAGGAAGAAGAAGTGGGATATAAGGTTCGGGATCATGACCGACAGAAGAAAGCGCCGCCATCGACAGGATTGGACGAATCCGCTTTCCACCAGCGAGCAGGCTATACCGCATAGATTCGGACAAACGACCGAACCGACCCGCCCATGGCTCCAGAAATAGGGAAGACAATGCGGAATCCACCAAAGCTTTACCATAGTCCAGAAAAGCTTCTATCTCTTTCCCGGAATTATTTTTGACCAACTCAACCACCGTTCTCTCTCTCCTCGTTTTTATTGGCCGGAACCTGATCCTCAAAGGGAACTTCCATATCCCCCTTCATCAGAAGAGTTATGCGACGCTCCGTATTCTCGAGAACCCCCCGGCATTCTTTCGACAGAACAACCCCTTCCTCAAAAAGGGCTATGGCTTTTTCCAGCGGAAGACCACCACCCTCCATGAGGGAAACAATCTCCTCTAGCCTGGCCATTTTTTTCTCAAAAGAATCGGCTCCTTGAGAGGATTTACGACTAGCCACCACTATTCTCCTCTCCTATTGCCCCATGTGGTGAAATAGAGACAGGAAAAGATGGGGCATCAAGATGGGCCGCAGCCACATTCTCAACACTGAGGATCAAGGAATAGCCCTCCATCATTGCAGAAAGTCTTTCCCCTTTTTGAGGAGGCGAAGATTGTGTGACAAGCTGGCCAGACTCAAGATGAAACAAAAGAGCGTATCCCTTCTGGAGAACACCCATTGGCCCAAGTTGGGCAATACTTCCCTCAAGATGACCAAGTCGTTCCCGAAGACGAGAAGCTGAAAGCGACATCGATCGGACAAGCCTGTCTTCATAAAAAGAGAGACGGGCAGCCTGTTCGCCGATCGTAACATTCAATGATTGGGAAAGACGAGAAAAGAAAGCAGACAGGAGACGATGTGTCACCATTGTGGCTTCTGAAGGACTTCTCAGGCGAGACACCCACTTCGAAAGTTTTTCTGAGGATAGATTTTTCTGAGCGGTAACAAGACTTCTCATGACTTCTGACTGTCGGTCAAGTTGTTTTCTGGCGATATAAAGGCGCGCGCCCATGGAGGCGCCCATTCTTCTGGAAAACCAATCCAGAGAATGAACTCTGGAAGAAAGCCTGTGGGGGAAACGATGAAGTTGCTCATCAAGGGACTTCCTTTTGCTTTGAACATCTGCAAGGAGACGGAGCATTTCCCTTCGACTTCGCATGTCGAGAATACCCAAGCTGGATAAGATCGGTCGATTGTCAGAAATCACTTTTTCAGCTGCTTCTGATGGAGTTGCAACGCGAAGGTCACTTGCAAGGTCCGCAATCGTGATATCTGTCTCATGTCCCACAGCCGATACAACGGGCACAGATGAAGAGAGAATTCCCCTTGCCAGTCGTTCACTATTAAATGGCCACAGGTCTTCCACTGAACCACCGCCCCTTGCGATGACAATAACATCCACTTCAGGAATGGCCTGCGCTGCCAGAAGAGCGGAGAAAATCTCTTCTGGCACGCCCGCACCCTGAACCCGAACGGGAACAACAACAATAGGGACCGCTGGATTCCTTTGTCCGGAGATCCGGAGAAAGTCCCAGAGTACAGAGCCTGTCCGGCTCGTCAACAAGGCAACCTTTCTCGGAAAGGAAGGGATTCGTCTTTTTCGTCCTGGAGCAAGAAGCCCCTCCGAATCAAGCAACTCTTTCACCCGTCGGAACTCCAGATGGAAACGTCCCAAGCCGGAAGCCTCCATCGAGAGAATCACCAATTGATACTCTCCACGGGCTTCATAAACAGTGAGTCTTGCTCGCACTAAAACTTTTAACCCATCCTTGGGGACAATTCGTGACATCTCCATTGCGCCACGAAAAAAGACGGCTTTTATCTGGGAAAAGTCATCCTTCAAGGTCAGATAGGCATGGCCGGATGGTTTTGCCACCTTGACATTCGACAATTCCCCCTCCAGAAAGATCGTTCCGGGAAAAGCGGACTCAATCGTCCCCTTGACAGCAAGCGTCAATTCCGAAACGGTGAAAACATCCTGAATTCCAGTATTTTTCAAACGACCCGAATCGATCGCCATCTTAAGGAAAGACCTCCCGGAAAAGCTCAGCCTTTTCGATACGAACCCCATTTGATGTTGAGGAAATCCCCAGCAAAAGGGCACAAAACAACAACTCCCCTTCTCCCACAGTAAAAGGGGCCGGGACATGTGTCCGGTATTTTGAAAGGGCCATTTCCGGAGCAACCCCAATAACCGACCAATGCGGGCCGGAAAGACCGACATCGGTGAGATACCAGGAACCTCCAGGTAGCTGTTCCAAGTCATTCGTCTGGACATGGGTATGGGTTCCGTACATGGCAGCCACCCTCCCATCAAGATGGAACCCCATCGCCCGCTTTTCTCCGCTGGCCTCTCCATGGAAATCCACAAGGACCAAATCAGGCGATATCCCCTGATCACTCCATCCGGACAAAACTTGGTCTGCCGCGTGAAAAGGACAGTCGGATGGAGCCATGAACACCCTTCCGATCAAATTCAGGACTCCGACTCTCAAACCATTATCAAGAACATAGATTCCTGAACCAACCCCGGGACAAAGACTCGAATAATTCAGCGGACGGAGAACCTTTCCATCCTTTTGGAGCAGATCGATCACACCCTTCTGGTCAAACAGGTGGTTTCCCGTCGTAATCACCGATACGCCCATATCAAAACATTCTTGGGCGGTCTTTGTGTTCACCCCTTTCCCACCGGCCAGGTTCTCGCCATTGATGACTGTAAAAACAACTCTTCTTTGCGAAGAGATCTTTTCAAGCCCCAATGACAAGGCCTTCCGGCCAGGTCGACCAAAAACATCCCCAACAACCACGATCCAAGATAGCGAATGATTCAACTCATCAGCGGGCATATTCGACGATCCGACTCTCCCTGATGACTGTCACCCTGATCTGACCGGGGTATGTCAACTCAGACTCGATCTTCTTCGCGATCTCCCTTGAGATGGTCGAAAGATCCTCGTCATTGATTTCATCCTGCTTGACAATGATGCGAATCTCCCGACCTGCTTGAATTGCGTAAGCCTTTTCAACGCCCTTGAAGGAGTTGGCAATATCTTCGAGTTTTTCTAGTCGTTTCAAATAAGCGTCCATACTTTCACGCCTTGCACCGGGCCGGGCTGCCGAGATCGCATCGGCTGCCGCAACCAGAACAGACTCCAGACAAGATGGCTCAACATCTCCATGATGGGAGGCAATCGCATTGATAACCCCCTCAGGCTCACCATACTTTCTGGCCGCTTCGGCTCCAAGCTGAGGATGAGTCCCCTCATTTTCATGAGTCAGAGACTTTCCGATATCGTGCAAAAATGCAGCACGTTTTGCCAGCTTGGCATCAATTCCGATCTCTGCCGCCATCATGGCGGCCAGGTTGGCCACTTCCTGTGCATGCAAAAGATTGTTCTGGCCATAGCTTGTCCGGAACTTGAGCTTCCCCACAAGCTTCAGAATTTCAGGATGAATATCCGAAATTCCAAGCGAAAAAGCGACTCGCTCAGCTTCTTCTTTCAACGTCTGGTCAAGCTCCTTTCGAACCTTCTCCACAACCTCCTCAATTCTGGAGGGATGAACTCGACCATCAAGAAGCAGTCTTTCAAGAGCAATCTTTGCAACCTCTCGGCGCAATGGATCAAAGCCGGAGATAATAATGGCATCAGGAGTGTCATCAATAATCAGATCGACCCCGGTCGCTAACTGGAATGCCCTTATATTACGGCCTTCACGACCAATAATCCGTCCTTTCACATCTTCTGAGGCGATTGGAACAACTGAAACGCTGACCTCTGCCACATGGTCATTCGCATATCGCTGGATAGCGTGGGTCATGATCTCCCTGCTTTTACGCTGGGCGTTTTCCTTTGCCTCCCGCTCGAACTTCTGTGCAGAACGGGAAACATCCATCCGAATAAGGTCTTCCGCTTCACGCAATAGCCGTTCCCTGGATTCTTCCAGGGACAGACCGGATATCTCTTCCAGTTTTCGATGCTCCAGAGAAATCATTTCTTCAAGAGCCGATTCCTTCGCAACGAGAAGCCTGTCCCGGAGCTTCAGTCCCTCAAGATCCTTTTCGAGTTTCAGCTTCAGTGCCTCAAGGCTTTTCTGCAAATCCTCCATGGAAGATTCCCGAAGCTTGAGCGCCTGGTCTCTGGCCAGATCGACCTGCCTTCTCTGGTTAGCCTCTTCCTCAAACTGGACTTTCGCCTTGAATGCGATCTCTCTGGCTTCAAGCTCGGCGTTTCTGACAATCGATTCCTTCCGTCGAATAGCCTCTTCCTCAATTTCAGAAGCAATCCGTTTTCTCTCAGCAACAATCCCGTCAACCTTCTTTTCGGCAAGGGAGCGGCCCAAAACAATACCTACCCCCAAGGCGAGGCCAACGCCCAAAAATATTATTATGCCTGTGAGCATGAGACCACCTCAGCATTCTTCTTTAAATCCATTTTGAAAACCATTTTTTCATATTTCATAAATAGATAATAAAATCATCACAATATTCCAAAGAATTATCATAACACAATACAGGTCAAAATGAAACCTTTAAACACATAACTCTTTTTTAAATATAAACTAATTAACAATAAGAACTATCCGACCGAAGTGGCGAAGGACTACTCCGGATTTCTCCATCCATTTCCCCTAATCAGCCTCCTCTCCATTTCTGGAGTGTAAGCCCTTCTCCCAACCCGACTGACCGGGCTGATAGTAGTTGTGTTCAGGCGGAATCGACCTCTGGGGAGAAATTCCCTTTGGCTGATCAGGTGGATAAAGATAACTGGACTTCCCTTCTCGCTTAAAATAAATAGGAACGGGCGGAAGAAACCCATCCCTGACAGCTTGAATGGAGCGATCAATCGCTTTGTAGGCGGCATTGCTTTTTGGAGACAGGGCAAGGTAAATGGTCGTTTCTGACAAAATAATACGCGCTTCGGGCAATCCGATAGCAGAAACTGCGGCAAGACAAGACGTCGCCATCGTCAGGGCAAAAGGTTCCGCAAGCCCAATATCTTCGGAGGCCAGAATAATCAATCTTCTGGCGATATACAGAGGGTCCTCCCCTGACTCGATCATCCGGGAAAGCCAATGGAGAGCTCCATTTGGATCGTGGTTCCTGACCGACTTGATAAATGATGAAATCAAATCAAAATGATTTTCCCGATCAAGATAAAGCCCGCCTGTTTGCCCCATTCCGTTCAGGAGGGAGGCTTCAGCGATCACAACCTCCTTTTGATCGGAGTGAGAGCGATCCATTTCAAAAGCCCATTCGAGCGCGCCAAGCATTCTCCTTGCATCTCCACCGGACCTCTCAAGAAGAAGTTTTCGCCCGCTCCCAGAAATGACAACTGGCCGACCGGACTGTCCCGAAAGAAACAAAATGGCCCGATCCAGAATCTGGCCAATCTCCTCAGGAACAAGAGGGCGAAACTTGATCGAAAGGACTCTTGAAGCAAGAGCCGGGAGAAAGGTTCTCAAGGGGTTTTCATTCGAAAGTCCAATCAGAATAATATCCCCTTCATCCACCGGCGCGATCAGGAGATCCTGGTGAGTTTTTCCAAGCCTGTCTATTTCTTCCACGACAAGAACATGTCTCGAACCTGCTTTGCGGTCTCCCTTTGCCCGATCAATCGATTGTCTTATTTCTGAAGCGGATGTTTCCGAGCCCCTCAGTGTTGTTTGGCAAACTTTATGCAGCTTGAAAAAAAGATGGATAAAAGCCGATTTTCCACATCCTGGAGGACCATAAAGAACCAGTGACCGCAAAAAACCCGTTTCCAGAACATGACGCAGGACCCCTCCCTCCTTTGAAACATCCTGTCCGATAAATCCCAATGGACCATCAAGTGATTCAGGCCAAAGACGAGCGGCAAGAGTCGCAAAAGGAAGGCTTGGTGGACCATCACCAAAAATGGATTTCATGGAATTGGCATCCTGCTATAGGGAAAATCGGGGAATGGGCAATGTCGGGAAAAGACCGTCACATGATCAAATAATGCCCCGCTACTGCCGTTACGGTTTTTTTTGAGATACCTTAGGGGATAAGGATTGGTGCTGTAGGCCATTTTAGGCTTCCCGGAGGTTTCCGGGCATGCTCACCATGAACACTGACACACCATTTCTCAAGATTTACAGGTAACAAATTAAACCGCGCCTCGTACAGAGCAGGGCTTCAATCATTCTATTCCTGTCTTCCTGGATCAACAAGTACTTTCTTGGAAGATGCCTGGATATCAAGAAGATTCTTTACAGTCGTATCAAACAAACTTTTCCAGCGATCATTTTCCTTTTTGAGCTGTGATATTTCTCGGTCTTTACTCAGAACCTCATAGTTCTTTTCGATGGCAACAATAAGCCCTATGACCTCCATTTTCAGATTATCAGATGCCATGATCTTGGCAACATGAGCCGCAATCATCCGCCCGGACTCTGCCATCTGTTCGGGCTCGAAGACACCTTTGATGGTGAGTGTCTGCTCACCGATACGAACATAACAGACCGTATTTTTTTGAGAGGTCTTCATGTGGTTTTATGACCTTCCGGACGACTCTTGTCATTGGAAGAGTCGAGCGCCTTTTCCAGAGTCAATTCAATCCTTTTCAGTGTTTCTCTCAAAAACACCCTTTCCCGATGGGATAGATTGAGGCGATGAATAAGCCTTGCCTTTTCCCCCTCAACGGAGCGAAGCTCCTGCCGAAGGGAGAGGATTTCCTTTGTCTGAAGATCGAGAAGTGCCTTCAGGGAATGGACTGCGTCCTGAAGCGTCCGGGCATGCTCCCATTCGACCGGATCTCCGAAAAGCATCTACTTCATCTCCCTGAGATAAAAAGAGTCGGAGGGGACTTCTGGAGAACAGCGTGGTTCCAGAGAACCTCCCTCGCATAACGCCTGGTCTCAGTATAGGGAATCCCTTCGATAAAAAAGTCCCAATCCATCGATGCAATGCCTGACCACCTGACAATCGAGTGCATTCCCGCATTATAGGAGGCAACCGCACGCTCCGGGTTTCCCGGAAAATGATCAAATAGTCTCTTCAGATATAGACCACCAATCAGGGCATTGACATAATCACCCCGAAGTGACCCGAGATTCAAGCGGGCATCCTCCAAAAGCGAAGGGCTCTCATGACTGATCGTGGAGAGTGCCGTCATCGGCATGAGCTGCATCACTCCCATGGCTCCATCGATAGACAGGACCGTTGGATCAAACCGGCTTTCCTGCCGGGCAATGGACACAGCCCATGTAACCGGAACCCCCGACCGCTGAAAAGCGGAAATCACTGATGGAGAAAGAGACTCGGTCTTGGATAAAACAATCGATGGTCGAGTTCTTCCAAGAACGGCATCGATCAGGAGAAGTTTTCGGACGGGATCAAGATGAAGATCCAAAGCTCCATACCTGAGAAATCTCTCCTTCGTCATCAAATGATCCCGATACGCAACATAATCGGTCCAGGCGGCCCCCCACAACCCCAATTGAATCAACTTCAGAAGCCTCTGCCGATGGGACAACGTCAAATGAGACATCTGTGGAGACGGATGATGGAAGGCAACAGGCAAACTCCCGCAATCGTCTCCGCAGGACAAACTCGCCCAAAGCGAATAAACAGACGCGGGCCATAACTTCATGACCTTGCGGTAGCGTCTTTGGGCTTGTTCAAGTCGATGTTCCCGTGCATCGAGTCTTCCCAAAAAATAAGTGACACGGGGAAGAAGCTCATCATCCCCTTCATCTATCAGGATTGAGGAAAGCTCCTTCCATAGGGTACGGGCTTGTTCTGTTTCTCCATGGGAAAAGAACCAGAGCCCTGAAAGCCACAAGGAAGTCTCGCCGGATGAGAGGGACTTCAGCGGAGGCGGAGGTAACCAGAGAGGATCAAAAGTGGTTTTTCCCGACGCAATCGAGGCCCGGAGAGAAGCATTGGAAAGGACTCTTCCTGCTATAGACAAAGGATAACGGGAGAGAAAATGGTGAAGGCAATCTTGCTTCACCGTGTTGGAACCTTCTGCCGAGCACCCTTCAAGCCACAAAGATGACAAAAGCTTTGCCCCTTTTGCCGACTTGCCTTTTTCAATCAGGGACAGTGCCTCATCTTTTCTGGACTCGGAAAGAAGGCCAGAAGCCGCAAAAAGGATTGCCCGGTCGCGATAGGGAAAAGCAGGACGAGTTTTGAGATAGGCCAATGCTTCATTCAAAACAATTTTCTTTTGTCCCATGGAATAAAGTGTTCTCCAACGTGGGATCAGGAATGCCCCCATGGATACGTTATTTGGTAAACGCTGGAGGGCAAGCCCCGCTTCCGGAGCAAGAGGATGATACTGGTAAATGCTCTTCCAAAGTGCCAAAGCCCGTTGGAAATGGCCCCGGTGATATTCCAACAGGGATCGTTGCCACAACGCCTGAGCGGAATGGGAACCAGATCCTCCTTCCGGATGAAAATAATTCGAGTCTGGGAACATTGCTGACAATCGGCGAAAAAGAGAGTCCCCTGAATATTTCTTTCCCATCTGTCCCTGGTAGGCTCTCCAGAAAACAAGGTCCGCATTCCTGCCCACATGTCTCAGGACTTTCCTGATTTTGGAATCCGACAGGGAAGCTGGAGGATTGAGGTATCCTTCAAGGAGGTAATATTGATTGCGTCGCTGCCGGGAAAATCCATTGACTTCCGGGACTGTAATCTTTCGGATGTCTGCTTTCGCCTTTTTTTCATCCCCAAAAGACAGATCTCTGACAACCCTGACAAGTGGATTTCCAGAAGATCGACCCTGGAGGGAAGTATCCGCATAAGCAGAAAAAAATGGGAAAAGAATCGTTATGGAAACAGACAAGACAATCCCGGAGAACCTATTGAATGACATGGAACCCTCCGTTATAAAAAATAAAGGCCCAGGTCAATGTTAGCTCTTTTTTATGAAAGGCGGTCGGGAGTGGAATATAGGGAGATGCCACACGGACAATTCTCAATGCTTCTTCGTCAAGAATGGCCGACCCGGAACTTCTTGAAAGTGTCACCCCGTCCAGTGTTCCGTCCGCAAGGATTCGGAAGGTCACAAGAGCCCGGCCCGTTATTCCCCGAGAGGCAGCCTCTTCAGGATATTCTCCTATTGTCTCAAAACGTTCCTGTATTCGCTTTATATAGCTTGAATAGGTTTCATCTTCCAGATTGGCCATAATCCGGTCTGTTGGATCGGGCTTGTCCGAATATGCCGGAGATAGATCCTTGGAAAGATTCAGGTTCTTGGAAAAAGGATCCCCCAGAGATTCCTGGGACAAGATCCGATTGAGATCCTTTGGTGAGATTTTCCGGACAATTTTCGTTGGTTTTTCCGGTTTTTCACTTGGAGAGACTGGAGCCGTTTTAGCCATTCGTTCAGAATGTTTTTCAGTCTCCTTGGCTTTGTTATGATTAGGGTGATCATGCCTTTCGGATTTTTTGACCTGTGAAAGCCCGGGTTCCATCTTGGCAAGGGGAGCTTCCCTTTCCGGCTCCGATGGTGCAACCTTTGGACGGGGCGTTACCACTCTTGGCGGAGGGGGTGCGGTCGATGGCCTTAAAACTGTTTTCGAGTCATGATGGTTAGGCTTGCCTGAAAGGGAATGCCCTTTCGGAAGCGGCGGAGCAACCGTCCGGGTCGATTGAGGAACCTTTGATGGATCAAGGATGTCAACAAATACAGGCTTTCTTTCTTCTGCCAGCTTTTTTCTCATCGCCTCGGTCATCGGTGGTTTTTGTGGAGCGATCAGATCCTCAAGACGATTCAAAAGCGCAGGATCCTTGATCATCAAAAGCAACAAGGAGCCGTGAAGCAGGATGGAGACAAGGACAAACCAGCGAAAGGCCCACCGTATATCGTCTTCACCATGGTTAACAAGAATCAGCGCCTGCCGGTAAGGAGGCTTTTCAAATGCATCGAATTCGATGATACCCGCTCCTCGAAAGGCGCAACTCGCCCACGGTTGATTTTTCTCTCTTCTTGAGTCCAAATTGAACCATCTATGGTTTCCCTTGTGATATTCTATTCGAACAACTAATCAAAACAAAATCTCAAGATCGGAGAAGCTCCTGCTCCCCCCATGGAAAAGATGATGACGATCCCGCCCCACAGAGCCAGAAAAAGTCTGGGGCAAAATTTTCTGACTGATCCGTCCATAGCTCAAAAAATTGTGGATTTCCTTGATCCCGCCATTCCGAAGGAAACACCATTGATAGAGATCGGACCGGGGAAAGGGATTCT
Source organism: Nitrospirota bacterium (assembly GCA_021829515.1). Next base: position 117,102 of record JAKBPM010000001.1, read on the forward strand.
CACAAGGGCTCTCCTGAATAAAACATCAAACCTTATCCTTCTGGAAAAGGATAACACTCTGATTCCAGACCTAACGGAGCGTTTCGGAACCATTCCCGGAGTCAGGATCATCCGGGCCGATGCGCTTGATTATCCTTTTGGGGAAGGAGATGCCTACCAGTCTCCCCCATTCTCCGGAGGGGACTACCGGATCGTGTCAAACCTCCCATACAATATATCCGTACCATTGTTGTTTCGATTTTTGTCGACTCCAAAACCGCCCTTGGAAATGGTCCTGATGTTCCAGCGTGAAGTGGCCAGAAGGATCGTTGCTTCCACAGGATCCGATGATTACGGACATCTGTCGGTAGCGATGGCGCTTTCGGCTTCGGCAAGAAAGGTTCTCGATCTGAAGCCCGGATCTTTCTATCCGGCACCAAAGGTTCACTCCTCTGTTGTTCTGATCCAGCCAAGGATCTTTGAGAGCGATGGAGAGAGGGAACAAATACGCAATGCATTAACTTTATCCAGAAAACTTTTTTCTTACAGGAGAAGAACCCTTCAAAACGCTCTACAACTGGCTTTTCCAGAAACACCTAAGAGTGATTTTGAGGAGATCATCAATCTATCAGGACTTTCTCCGGCAAAAAGAGTCGAACGGTTGCTTCCGGAGGAATTTCATCTCATATCCATGACAATGCAAGAAACCTGAAACAAAAACACGAATACACCGGAGAAATCTTTGCGAACCGGAATCCGAACAAACAGAACAAGGAGAATATTATCCAGTGAATGCAGATATCCAGCCCATTGCCCCACCTGAACCGATCTTACCCGGAAAAGTAAGAATCATTCCATTAGGTGGAATCGGTGAAATTGGAATGAACATGACCGCATATGAAACATCCGAGGGAATTATTGTTGTGGATTGCGGCGTCCTTTTCCCGGAGGACGATCTTCTCGGCATTGACCTGATCATCCCAGACTTTTCCTATCTCAAGGAAAATCGCAAAAAAGTTCTTGCACTTTTCCTGACCCATGGTCATGAAGACCATATTGGAGCCGTCCCCTACTTTCTTCGGGAGTTCAATGTTCCGATTTTTGGAACAGCACTGACACTTGGACTTCTTGAAGGCAAGCTCAAGCAACATAAAAACATTACAGAAACGAAGCTTGTGACACTGAAGCCGAGAGAAGCCTGCACAATGGGGCCCTTTTCGGTCGAACCCATCCGGATTACCCATTCCATCGCAGACGGGGTTTCCTTTGCGATCACAACGGAGGCCGGCACAATCCTCCATACCGGTGACTTTAAGGTTGACCTGACCCCCATCGACGGAGAGCATTTCGACATGCACCGATTTTGCGCACTCGGAGACCAGGGCATCCTCTGTCTCATGAGTGACAGCACCAATTCAGAAAAATCCGGGCTTTCCCTGTCGGAAGCCCTCGTGGCTGAACCTCTTCATCAGTTGATCTCAATGGCACCAGGAAGGGTCATCGTGGCAACATTCTCATCCAATATCCACAGATTGCAACAGGTGGCGGATGTTTCTATCCGGCTGGGAAGAAAGATTGCATTTACTGGCCGCTCGATGGAAACAAACTACAAGATCGCTACTGAACTGGGTTATCTGCACATCCCTGCGGACAAGGTTATAAAACTTGACCAGGCAACCCTACTTCCCCCCGGGGAGGTGACAATCATCACAACCGGAAGCCAGGGGGAGCCAATGAGTGCCCTTTTCCGTATGGCTCTTGGTGATCACAAACATATTGCCATCGGACCAAATGACACGATTTTGTTATCCGCACGGGTAATTCCCGGAAACGAAAGGGCCATCGGCAAAATCATCAACCTCCTCTCCAGAAAAGGCGCTGTTGTCCATTATCAGAGAGTCTCTGAAATACATGTTTCTGGCCATGCAAGTCAGGAAGATCAAAAGATGATGATCCGGATGCTCAAACCAAAGTTCTTTGTACCCATGCATGGTGAGTACAGAATGCTTTCAAGACATGCAAAGACAGCCATGGCTACAGGGGTCCCGGAACATAATGTTTTTGTCATTGAAAACGGTGATGTCCTTGAACTTGGGCCGGATCAGGCTGAAGTACTTCAGAAGATACCCAGCGGAAGAACCTTTGTGGATGGAAAAGGTGTTGGAGATGTCGAAGAAGTTGTGATCCGCGATCGACAAAGGCTTGGCTCGGATGGCATTGTGACCGTGATCGTTGCACTTTCCCAGCAAACTGGTGATATGGTCATGGGTCCTGAAGTCACAACCAGGGGTGTTGTCCTCTCAGATCTTTCTCTCGAACTGACAGCGCTGATCAAAACTCATGTGGAAATTGCCATCAACTCCTCCGAGCCTGAGGTCAGGAAAGAGTCATCCGCTCTCAAAACAATGATCCACAATAGCCTTAGAAAGTATTTCAAGAAGAACTTTGAGCGGGACCCTGTCATCATTCCCATCATACTCGAGATGTAAAAATGTCCCATAAAATCATATCAGCAGGAAAATCTTGAGTGTGGACAAACTGACGGAAAAGGACTCCTCCAGGGAGTCTCATCATATGAACACGCTCCTTCGAAGAGTGCAGCAAGTTTTTCTCTGGACGCTCACTTTGTTTCTCTTGATGTCCCTCTTGACATCAAACAGCAGCGACCCGTCCATCCTGACCGTCTCAAGCCTTTCCATACCCCGAAACACCATGGGTTTCTGGGGTGCGAGTGTGGCAGCCGTCCTTTATGAATCGCTTGGGCTATCCGCCATTCTTGCCCCTATCCTTCTGGCGAGTCTTTCACTTTTTCACCGACAGTCAAAAAATCCACCCCCATGGTCTATCCTGGGATGGATTCTCTTAACACTCTCCCTCCCACCACTTCTTTGCATGATATTTTCCAAAACTCTCATCGCCCCATACCAGCCTGGTGGCACCATTGGTGCAAAAATTCTTGCCTTTTCCCTTTCAAAGCTGAACAAGCCTGGCTCCATGCTCATTCTGGGAGGAATGCTGCTCACATCGCTTTTATTTCTTCTTGCTCCAATTGTGGCCTTTATTGGAAGTCAAAAAGGAATATCCATCATAGACTGGCTGAGACAAAAAAGGGACTCGATCAGATCTCTATTGGTCAAGGACACCGATCCCCAATACATCGTTGTAAAAGAAGAAGAGACCTCACCATTGAATCCGAGCCAGATGGTTGAACCCCTGCCAGCAAAAGAAGAAGCCGTCGAGCAAAAACCAAAACCGAACCCAAATTCCAAAAAGAATCTCCCCGGACCTTCTGGCCCATCCGATTTTTCCAGACCACCCCTCCCGACCAGTGACCTTCTCGATCCATCGGGAACAGCAAAGGAGGTCATGCCCCAATCTCAAATAAGGGAAACAGAGAAAACACTTGCCGACCTTTTCAGGACTTATGGCGTCCCGGGAAAGATGGTTGGATCCCAACCCGGTCCCGTCGTGACCCTCTTTGAATTTCTGCCTGCTCCTGGAACAAAGGTCAGCCGGGTGACAAGTCTGACCAGCGAAATTTCCATGGCGTTAAAAGCCCCTCAAGTCAATCTCCATGTTCCCATTCCCGGAAAATCCACGATTGGCCTCGAAGTTCCAAACCCTGTCAGACAACTTGTGACTTTCAGGGAAATCCTTTCCAGTCCCAGCTTTCGCTCTATCAACTCCCCCCTCTCCCTGGCCATCGGGAAAACGATCAACGGTGATCCCTACGCAGTGGATCTTGCCAGAATGCCGCATCTCTTAATTGCCGGTGCAACGGGAACGGGAAAATCCGTCTGCATGAATGTCCTCATTGCAAGCATTCTCATGAGCGCAAGACCGGAAGATGTCAGATTTATCATGATCGACCCCAAAAGACTCGAGTTTGCGCCCTATGAAGGCATACCACATCTTCTGGGACCGGTCATAACCGACCCCAAGATTGCCGCATCCAAACTGCGGATTCTCGCAGATGAGATGATCAGGCGATATGATTTGATGAAAGACACCGGTGTCAGAAACATCAGCGAATACAGAAAGGCGGTGCCGGAGAAAGACTGGTTCCCCTTCATAGTGGTCTTGATCGACGAACTTGCCGATCTCATGCTGAGTCTGAAAAAAGATGTGGAACCGCCCATTATTCGGCTGGCCCAGATGGCGAGAGCGGCCGGCATCCATTTGATACTGGCAACACAAAGACCGTCTGTTGCTGTCCTGACCGGGCTGATCAAAGCAAATATTCCGACAAAGATCGCATTTCAGGTAACAAGCCAGATCGACTCCAGGGTCATACTCGACCAAGGAGGTGCAGAAAGTCTTCTGGGGGCTGGCGATATGCTGATGAGGCCTCCGGGAACGGATGCGCTCAGGAGACTTCATGGAGCCTTTATTTCCGAATCAGAACTTTCAAGGCTTGTTACCTTCTGGAAAGAATCTCCCCGAGTCTCCACTGGAACAGACAACAGCCTTGGCGATATCATGGAAAGGTTGACCCTTTCGGAAATTCCCGGAGATCAGCAAACCCGATACGGCTCCATGGACGATGATGACTCCTCGGATTCCAATGATGGCCTCTATGAAGAAGCAGTCGCCATTGTCCGACGGCAGGGCAAAGCTTCCACATCCCTCATACAGAGACACCTCCGGATCGGCTACAACCGGGCGGCTCGCATCATTGAACGAATGGAAGAGGAAGGGCTGATCGGAAAACAGGATGGCAGTAAACCGAGACCGCTTTTAAAAGGACATAGAAATCATGAACAGGAAGATTGATACAAAAGTGGTAATCCCGACCACGCTATCCAGAGTGGCGGCCATTGCCTGGCTCGCACTACCTGCTTTTCTGTTTTCCATCTCAGCCATCCCTGTTCATGCGGAAGAGCTCTCCCCCCAGGGGATGTTGAAAAAAATGTCAGCCTCCGTCAAAAAACACCCTGGCTTTACTGCAAGATTCCGCCAGACACTCTCCCCGCCGAATAGTGGAGCGATCCGGTCGGAGGGAGACCTGATTTTTGGGCAGGGAGGAAAAATGATCCTCCATTACCAAAAACCCAAGGGACAGGTCCTTCTGCTGTTAGGAAACAAAATGTCATTTTATATTCCTCAAAACACTCAGTTGATCAACAAAACACTCAAAAGCCGGACCATTCCGGAGACCCCTGCACTTTTGCTGGAAAAAATCGCAGAGCTTGACCAATATTTCTACATACGTCCCGAGTCTCCCGGGAAAAGTGTTTCGGGGGAAACGATTTCTTTGGTACCCAAAGAAGCAGACAGACATCTGGCCCTCGCCAGAATTACCATCGACCCCAAAACATGGCTTCCCCAAAAAATTGTGTTCATGGAGGTCAACGGCGTCATACTTTCGATCACCCTTACCGATATCCGGACACTTTCGACACTCCCCAACCAATCGTTCACAATGGACATCCCTCCGGGAACAACCATTGCCCAAAGCCCTGAAGGATCAAACTGATGCCATCAAGGAAAGCTGCCAAGCCCATTTCACAATCCAATGGAGCCACTTCTCCGATGGACTTCATTGTGATCAAGGGAGCAAGACAACACAATTTGAAGAATCTGGATATCTCCCTACCCCGGAACAAGCTGGTGGTGATTACCGGTCTTTCAGGGTCGGGGAAAAGCTCTCTGGCTTTCGATACACTTTACGCTGAGGGACAGAGACGTTATGTAGAATCCCTTTCTGCCTATGCCCGCCAGTTTCTGGAGATGATGGACAAACCAGATGTCGACAGTATTGACGGCCTCTCTCCCGCCATTGCAATCGACCAGAAGGTCACCTCCAAAAATCCCAGATCAACGGTGGGAACGGTGACAGAAATCCATGATTACCTGAGGCTTCTTTTTGCCCGTATCGGCCATCCCCATTGCCCGTCATGCGGACAGTCCGTCAGCCCACAGACAGTGACACAGATGGTCAATCAGCTCATGGGCGGTCCCGAGGGGGAAAAGCTCATCATACTCGCCCCGACGGTTTCTGACCGAAAGGGAGAATATCGAAAAGAGATCGCACGGATATTGAAAGAAGGATTTACCCGCATCCGGCTTGACGGAGTTGTCATGCCCATTGAGGAAATCACGGAGATTGACCGAAAAAAATCCCACAGGATTGAAATCGTTATTGACCGTATTTCTCTTAGAGAGGGAATCCGGCAGAGACTAGCCGAAAGCATCGAGACAGGACTGACTCATGGCGGCGGGATGGTCATCATCCACCGCCCTGACCTGAAAACAGACTTGATTCTTTCAGAGCGTCAGGCCTGCACGACCTGCAATATCAGCCTTCCGGAAATCACACCCCGACTATTCTCCTTCAATTCTCCATATGGAGCCTGTTCAAAATGCTCCGGGCTCGGAGTCCTCCTTGAGGTTGACCCGACACTTCTCGTACCCTACCCGGATCTCTCCATTGCGGAAACGGCGATCAAGATTCTGGAACACCGAGCCTTTTCCGACATTCGAAACCGTTTCATCAAGTTTTTGGAAATCTCCGGAATTTCCAGGTTCACTCCATTTGGGAAACTTCCGGAATCGGAAAGGGAGATGATCTTTCATGGAACCTCTCCAGAGAAGGGTTCCCCACAGAACATCCGATTTGCAGGCCTCCTTGGTTTTTTGCAGGATCTTTACCATAAGGGGAATCTTTCCATCTGGGCAAAGTCGGAGCTTGAAAGCGTCATGTCCGAAAAGGATTGTGATGCCTGTGGTGGAGCCCGGCTGAACCCCGAGGCGCTCGCCGTTCGTGTCTCTGATCTTTCGATCAGGGACTTTTCGAACATGACGATTCATCAGGCATCTTGTTTTATTGATCAGATGACTCTTTCCGAAAAAGAAAAAACCATCTCCGAAAGGATCCTGAAGGAAATCCGTTCGAGGCTGAATTTTCTTCGGGAGGTCGGACTTGAGTACCTGACACTCTCAAGAAGCGCCGGTACTCTTTCCGGTGGTGAATCCCAAAGGATCCGTCTTGCGACACAGATCGGGTCCGGATTAACTGGAGTTCTGTATATCCTCGACGAACCCTCCATCGGACTTCACCCCCGGGATAACCAGAAACTTCTCAAAACTCTTCTTCATCTGCGGGATATCGGAAATACAGTGATTGTTGTTGAACATGATGAAGAAACCATTTTGCTCGCGGATGATGTTGTGGACATGGGGCCCGGTGCCGGCAGGATGGGAGGAGAAATCCTGTCCCATGGAACCCCCATTGAGATCCGTAACGATCCAAAATCCCTGACCGGTGACTACCTTTCGGGAAGAAAGAAGATCGAACGGAAAAAAAATCTTCAAAAACCATCGGAATGGCTTTCCATCATCGGTGCGTCGGAACACAACCTCAGGAATATTGATGCCCATTTCCCCCTAGGGATGATGACAGTCGTTACCGGAGTTTCGGGATCGGGAAAAAGCACACTTGTCATCGATATCCTATACAAGCGCTTGGCAAAGGTCTTCTCCCAGGGACGCGAAAAGCCCGGAAAGTGCCGGGAACTTCGTGGTGTGGACAGGATTGACAAAGTTGTCAACATTGACCAAAGTCCGATCGGACGGACTCCCCGCTCCAATCCAGCCACCTATACCGGTGTTTTCACCCCGATCAGGGACCTTTTCGCTCAGGTTCCGGAATCCAGGGCAAGAGGATATGAACAAGGACGATTCAGCTTCAATGTGAAAGGCGGACGTTGCGAAGCCTGCCAGGGCGATGGAGTCCTCAAAATCGAAATGCACTTTCTGCCGGATGTCTACGTCACATGCGATCAGTGCAATGGACTCCGATATAACAGGGAGACCTTGGAGATTCTCTATCACGGAAAAAACATCTCGGAAATCCTTTCCATGACCGTGGAGGAAGCACTGGATTTTTTTGCACCCGTTCCGATTGTCCGATCAAAGCTTTTAACCCTTCGGGATGTTGGGCTTGACTACATCCATCTTGGACAAGCCGCCACGACTCTTTCCGGAGGAGAAGCGCAGAGAATCAAACTGTCCAAGGAACTTTCAAGAAGATCGACCGGCAAAACCCTTTACATTCTCGACGAGCCGACTACCGGCCTTCACTTCGCGGACATCCAAAAGCTTTTGGATACACTGCATACACTTGTCGAACAGGGAAATACAGTCATCATTATCGAACATAACATTGATGTCATCCGGGGAGCAGACCATTTGATTGATCTCGGGCCGGAAGGCGGGGACAGGGGAGGACAGATTGTCACGACAGGCTCGCCGGAGGAAGTGATGAAAAGCAGGAACTCCTATACAGGAGAGGCCTTACGGAAAAGGGTCCTGTGATTTTACAGGGGATCACAAAAAGACTCATGACTCCAACAGGCATCATGACCTTTTCCCTTTCAACCAATATTTTTCTGGCACTGGCAAAGATTACGTGGAGCCACAGGATTCACTCTGTATCCATGCTAGCGGACGGCTACCATGCCCTTCTGGACTCCGTTTCCGGGATTCTGTGCCTGGCGGCACTTCTTGTTGCCCAAAAGCCCCCTGACAAAGATCACCCTTACGGACATATCCGCTTTGAAGCCCTTGCGCAGCTGGGAGTGAGCGCCCTGCTTCTTTTTACCGGATATGAAGTTCTTTCAAGAACATATGATCAGTTCCATAACCAGATCACACCGAATGTCACATCGGGTTCCTATGTCATCATGCTTTTGGCCATGGCTGTGCAGACGATCACGATGAGTCTTGAGAAGGTTGTCTACAAAAAAACCGGAAATGCTCTTGTCCACTCCGATGCGCTCCATTTCCAATCGGATATCCTGTCTTCGTTTACGGTGCTTGCGGGATTAGTGGCATCCGGACTGGGGTACCCTGTCATCGATGAAATTGCGGGCCTTGCCATAGCGATCCTGATCGGACACGCAGGTTGGGAGCTTATGCGGGAGGGAACAAAGATCCTCTCCGATCATTCTCCGCTCGATCCACAGGAAATCATTGAAATAGCCTTATCCACTCCGGGAGTCAAAAGCTGTTACCAGACCAGATCCCGCGGCTCATCGTCCCATATCACCATGGATATGACCGTTGGAGTCGATGGATCCCTTACCGTCTCCCAGGCACATGGGATTGCCCATCTGGTGGAAAGTCGAATCCGGGAGAAACACCCAGCTGTCGTCGAAGTGATCATTCACATAGAACCCAATCAAACGGAGGAGGAACACCATGTCACCCCATATTCTCACTAACTCTGAAAAACCACTTGCAATCACCATGGGAGATCCGGGGGGAATCGGGCCGGAGGTGATCGTCAAGTCCTGGTTGAATCCCGAGATTCAAAAAGTCGACCGGATTGTGATTGGTGACCCGGAAATCATGAAGGATGTCGCCCGACGTTACGAACCCTCCCTCGTCGTCAGGACAATCACAGATGCCGAAGAGTTTTCAAAAGACCCGGGAGTCATGGATGTCATGATTCCCAGTCTGGACAAACCACTCGAATCAATCATCACGGAGTCAAACAGGCTCATGGCCGGCAGGTGGTCCTATGCCTGTGTCAGACAGGGAGTGGAGCTGTCCATGGTCCGAAAGGTTGCTGGTATTGTAACGGCCCCCCTGAACAAAAAGATGCTTCATGCTGCAGGCTATCAATATCCCGGCCACACAGAACTGATCGCAGCACTCACGAATACAGAACATTACGGGATGATGCTTGTCGGAGGTCCACTCAGGGTCATCCTCGTTACCACACACATCCCGTTTAAAGACATCGCTTCAAAAATCACAAAGGAGAGGGTTCTGGAAACCATTCGCCTTGCCAAACAAGCCACCGAGTATCTCGGTCTTGAAAACCCGAAGATCGCGGTTGCCGCACTGAACCCGCATGCGGGAGAGGCTTCACTGTTCGGGAACGAGGAGGCAACGAGCATTTTCCCCGCCATTCTTGAAGCCAGATCAGAAGGAATTGAAGTCGATGGCCCCATTCCTGCAGATACGCTTTACGCTAAGGCAGCCCAAGGAAGATACTCGATCGTCGTCTCCCAGTACCATGATCAAGGCCTCATTCCTCTGAAGATGCTCTCATTCGGCCAAGGCATTAATGTCACAGTCGGGATTCCCATCATCAGGACCTCAGTGGACCATGGCACAGCATACGATATCGTTGGAAAAGGCATTGCCAATCCGGGATCAATGACAGAAGCGGTCAAGCTAGCTCATGAACTTGTTCTCAGGGTTGAGAAAAATACAAAAAAATGAACGACACAATGAAGGCCGGAGGATCCCTCTCAAGATTTGGGAGCATTCTTCCGATAGGACACATGTATCCAAAGCGTACTTGGCCATAAGCAACGCTTGACACAGTCAAAAAACAGTTTTCTTTTTCAGGAATGACAAAACCCTGAAGGAAAAGGAATCCACCATGAGGACACCCAAAATGTCACGATTCATCAAAACCGTTTCTGCCTTTTTTCTTGTCGGAGCTCTCCTTTTGGCTTCAACCGTACCCACTAAAGCCTTTGCTGGAGTTGCCGCCAATGGGCAGCTGAACCTGATGGTTTTCGGGAACTATGACTTTACGGCACTCGACTCATCCAATCTTCCGATCAATCCAACAGGTCCTAATCAAACCTTTGCAAAGAGCTTTGAAAACGGGTACGGAGCAGGAATTGGATTTGCCTACTGGATGACCGACAACATCGCATTCAGGATGATGGCCCAAGGAAACATGTTCCAGGGAAACCAGAGTGGTTTTTATTCCGCCAACTCCATCAAGTCCGCCCCCATTACAGCTGGTCTTGAGTTTAACCTTTTGGGAGATCCCGAACACTTTTTCTACGCTGTTGTCGATGCAGGAGGAGCCTATCAGGAGCTCGTAACCGGAGCATCCGCCTTTGGGGGCACTGAGCTTTCTCACGGTTGGTCCAGCTATGGTGATGCCGGAATCGGTATCAATTTCGCCTATTTTTTTGTAGAAGCCAAGGTCGCCTACCTTCCCCAGTTTATTCCCCAATTTACTCAGGGACAAAATGGGTCATTCTACATCCCGATCACCGCCGGATTCAGCTTCTAGATCTGATCGATCCATGGTTCAACATACAAAAAAGGCGCCGGGTCAATACGGCGCCTTTTTTAGTGATCTGCTAATATGTTTATGATCTCTTCAATTCTCAAAAGACCATCATGCAAACTTTTCGGTTGGAAGGACCCAACTTGGACAAGCTTACCGGATTTCGTCCCCTCTCTCTTTTCCCGATATTCTTTTTTCTTCTTTTGACGACATGCCAGTCACTCCAGCCCCGAAACTCAACGCTTCTTTCAATCCCGAAGGCCCAGATCCTCCTCTCGGGGATCACCAAGGGCAAGGTGACTGTTGTCAAAACCTTCAATGGTCCTTCCGGATTGACTGGAATTTTGATCAAGGAGAATTCAACCCATCTCGCGATTGTCTACGCCACAGCAGATGCGAAAACACTCATTGCTGGAACCCTCTTTGACAAAAATGGAATCAACCTCACCAAACAGTCTGCGGATGCCTTTCTGAAAGAAGAAACCAATTCTGCTCCCAAAAAAACACAATTTCAGGAAGATGAAGCAGATCAGATCAAGGTCTCCCCTTTCAAAATGGATCTGTTAGAAAAAGAGACCTCATTTCTTTCGCAGGGACAGGGATCCAAAGTTCTTTGGATTTTCTTCGATCCAAACTGTATCTGGTGTCATCGCCTTTTTCTCATGATCCATCAGCACCCCATTCCAGAAACAATCGAAATACGGTGGATTCCTGTCGGATTTCTCAAGTCAGGATCGATCGGAAAGGCTTCAGCCATCCTGAAAAACGGATTTGCTGAACTGAGCAAAGACGAAATCAACTTTGATACAGAAAACGAAGAGGGCGGAGCACCCATCATTTCCTCTCCAAAATTTCGCTCCATGGTTCAAAAGAACAACCGCATCCTGAAGCTTCTGGGGAATGGTGGTCTTGAAACCCCCACTCTGATTTATCGGAAAAAAGGAATCAATTACCTCTTTCCTGGATTCCCTGACAAAGGGGAATGGGCAGGAATTATCGGAGCGCTCTCACCATAGGAAAACTCTTTCATTCTATTACCAGGAAGACTGGAACACATGCATCAAAAAGATAGCTTGATTTCCGATAACGCCATTCGCTTTCACCCTTCGTCATTTTTTGAACATTTGGCCTTATCCGATGAATAAGGACGTTATTATTATCGGAGCAGGGGCAGCAGGAATGATGTGCGCGATTTCCGCAGGAGAAAGAGGACGCCGGGTGCTCCTAGTGGACCATTCCAGAACACTGGCTGGAAAGATACGCATTTCCGGAGGTGGAAGGTGCAATTTTACCAATCAAAATGTTGGAGCGGAAAACTATATTTCGGCAAATCCGCATTTTTGCCGCTCTGCACTGTCAAGGTTTACACCACAAGATATTATCGGATACCTCCGAAAACATAATATTGACTGGCAAGAAAAAAAACTTGGCCAGCTCTTCTTAAAAAATACATCCAGAGATATCATCGATATGCTGAGGCAGGAATGTCTTGAAACGGGTGCTGAGTTTCTGACCGGCAAAGAAGTTGTCGAGGTCCATCATGAAGCAGGCAAAAAAGATCGAGAATTTACGGTCCTGATCGAAAACCAAGCGATCTCCGCGCCATCTCTCGTGATTGCAACCGGAGGGTTGTCCGTTCCTGAAACGGGATCAAGCCCTTTCGGCTACAAGCTTGCAAAACAATTTGGATTACAAGTCACGGAACTTAAACCCGGCCTGGTCCCAATAACAACACAATCAGGATTTCCGGACCTTGCGGGGATATCCATACACACCATTGCCACCTGCAACAAGATGAGCTTCAGAGAAGATCTCCTTTTCACTCATAAGGGACTCAGCGGCCCTGCCATTCTCCAGATTTCATCTTATTGGAATTCTGGTGACCCGATTGAACTGGATCTTTTACCGGGTCTTGAGGATGTATTATTGGCCGATTACCCAGGAAAAAAATTGATTTCGACAGCACTTGCCCAATATCTTCCAAAAAAATTTGCACAATACTATTGCCGCAATTGGCTGGAAGACAAACCCATTGGTCACTATTCACTTAACCAACTCAAAATGATCGAGAAGAACCTCCACAGATTTTCCATAATCCCCACCGGGACCGAAGGATTCAGAAAAGCAGAAGTCACTGTTGGCGGCGTTTCGACCCATGAGCTTTCATCAAAAAGTATGGAGTCGAAGAGAGTTCCAGGTCTTTTCTTTATCGGAGAAGTTGTCGACGTTACAGGATGGCTAGGAGGATATAACTTTCAGTGGGCATGGTCTTCAGGCTATGTGGCCGGAAGTTTTGCATGAACTTTTTCTTCATTCTGAATAAGCTTATTGACGAGTGTCAGGACAACAACTTCAGGTCTGATCCCAAGTCGAACAGGAACACCAAAATACCCGACGCCGCCATGGATGAAAAGCTGTTGCAGTCGCCCATTCGAGGTACGCTTGAAAAGTCCTATATCCAGACGATGAAACAGTCTTGCCAAATTCCACCCGCTGCGAAACATTCCGATCTGGCCACCATGGGTATGACCGGACAGTGTCAGGTCAGCATGGTAAGGGGAAAGAGTCTTCCAGACATCCGGTTGATGTGCCATCACAATGACAAGGCTTTCATTGCTTTCTGGTATTCTGGAAAAAGCGAGCGCCGGATTGGGCCCCCCTTCTGGAGAGACTTCTTTTCCGGCTGGGTCGGACAACCCTACAACCCAAAGATCTGCACCCTTTATAGATACAGCCCTGCTATCATTTTCAAGAAGATCAAACCCCCCATCCAAAAAAGCTGAATAAACGTCCTTGCCACCGATCCATTGTTCATGATTTCCCATAACAAGGAATCGCCCGTAGCGCCCCTGGACATCTCCAAATATTCTTGAAAATCGTGGGACTTCTTCAATGGAGTGATCGATCATGTCCCCAGTAAATACCAAAAGGTCTGGTGCCAGGGACAGAACTGTCTCCCGAAGTCTTAAGAGGTCCCGTTCAAACAGAAACCCACCCACATGGACATCAGACAGTTGAACAACTCTAAGCCCATTCAAGCCATCAGACATATGAGGAATCTCAATTGTTATGTTTCTGACAAAGGGACCCTTCAGACGGTAAAAAAACGACACCAGAAAAACGACCATGAGACCTGAAAAAACGACTGGCCATGTCTGCTTGAGATTAAGACAGGATAGACATCCTACGGGATTCGAAAACATCAGCTGAAGCAAAAATCCCAACGCGATTTGGCCAGAAATAACAACGGAAAAAAAGAACTGCCCAAAAAAAACGGGAAACAGGCGAAATGGTCTTTTCAGCCCCAGACGGAAAGAAAGATTCAGCCAGAAAACCATAGCTGCAGAGGTTAACCAATAAAAATAAACAACAAGCGGATTGAAACCAAGAGACAAAAAGAACCGACCGACTACCCACTGGCAAAAAACATAGAGAAACATCAAGATGAAAAAGAAAAACCTAAATCTCATCGCGAACCAGCTTGTTCATCATCATGCGGAAAAATGAGAGTCTCTCCATCAAAAAACATGGACTTCTACTGTAAAATAGCGGTGTGGATGATCTTTCATGTCCTTCAGCAAATCATTGACCCGATCGAGCGTCGCATTAAATTTTGCCGTCATTTGCTCATTATTTAAAAGCTCTCCCGCCACCCCTTTTCCATTTGCCAGATTTCTCAGCAGAGTATTCAGGGAAGCTAAACTTTGAGCGAGTGATTTCGCCATATCCGGGTCATGCGACAACTCTCCGAAAGTTCCCTTCGGATCGTTCGCCGCCTGTAACAATTGGTCAAGATGATCAATGCTTCTTGAAAGTCTTCGGGCCATTTCGGGAGAATTCATCAACTGGGGAATCGTACCGCTTCCAGTTCTCATCGTCTGGGTAATGGCATTGAGATTTTTTGCAGACGCATCAAGATCCTGATACAGGGACTTGCTTGTGACAAGAGAGCCGATCGTCCCTTCTCCAGAGTTCAAGCCACCGATGAGTCTGTTCAACTCAAAAGAAAGCGCATTCAGGCTTTTCACCAGATGATTCCCTTTTCCGAGAACGGACTCAAGGGTCTGGGTTCCGGAACCCATGATAGGAATCGCAGGATTTAAAGGGCCTTTGCTCAGATCTCCGGGAATAAGCTCCACAAACTTGATTCCCATTAGTCCCTGTGTCTCGATTCTTGCAGTGGCCTCTTCCGAAAGGTCAGGAAGACGTGTTGCGTCCAGACGGAGTCCGACCTGCACAAATCGCTCTCCCTTGATCTGGACAAGATGGATCTCCTTCACAAATCCACTAGTGATACCGGCAAGACGAACAGGTGCACCGACCGTCAACCCCCTTACATCCTTGAAAAGTACGGTCAGGTGGACCTGTTTTGAAAATATCTCATGGACCTTTCCATAGGTCACAATGGCGAGGATGCCCAAAAGAAAGCTCACCCCGACGATGATTCCCACACGCATTTCCGAAAATTTCACATTGACGCTTCTTTTCATGGCCATAAATCGACCCATCCCCCCGAAACTCTGCCATCAGAGCAAACAAACCGATGCTTCATACCGCCAGAAATGTCCTGACAAATGGGTCAGAACTTTCTGAAATGACATTCCGGTCACCTGTGACCACAAGTGATCCGTCCTTTACAAATGTAAAGAAGTCCCCCACGCGAAAGGCATCCTGCAAATCATGTGTCACAACGAGGCTCGATGCGGCAAACTCCTTTTGGACTTGCCTGATCAGGTCACAAATGGACTTTGAGGTAAAAGGATCCAGCCCGGTGGTGGGTTCATCATATAACATGACCATCGGATCTTGGGGAGCCATTGCCCTTGCAATCGCAACTCGCCGCTTCATCCCCCCGGATAGCTCCCCAGGATATAAGTTGATCGTTTCGATAAGCCCAACAAAGCTGAGAAGAAGTCGAACTCGCTCCTCTATTTCAGCATCGGTCATGTCGGTGTGCTCCCATAGCCAGAAACCGACATTCTCTCCAACCGTCAACGAATCAAAAAGTGCCCCTTCCTGAAAAACCATCCCAATTCGCTGGCGGTAAGACAGGAGTTCATTTTGGCTGAGGCTGTCAACGACCGCACCATTCACCACAATCCTTCCAGTCATGCAGTGAAGAAGCCCTAAAACTCCCTTTAGAAGAGTGGACTTTCCCGAACCGCTTCCTCCCAATATCACGAGCGTTTTCCCATCGGGGATTTCGATATTGATATCCCTGACAATGACCTTTTCACCATACCCAAGGGAAACGTTTTCGAACTGGATCACCCTTCGTTTCCCCAAAGATTGAGAAGAAGCTTGCTGATCAGAAAATTCGCAACCAGTATCCAGACCGCAGCTGCAACGACAGCTCGGGTGGTTGTCCGACCAACCATCGCGGCACCTCCTCCGGCTTTCATTCCATAGAAGCACCCGACAGATGTGAGGATAAATCCAAAAAAAATCGGTTTAACCGCTCCATTCACCAAGTTTGGAAGTGTCAATGCTTCCCTTACCCCAGACCAATAAAGCGGAGCGGGAATATGTGCAGCCAAAAAAGCGATCACAAGACCGCCAAAAATCCCCAGAAAATCCCCTATGACAGACAGGATTGGCATCATCACAATCCCTGAAAGGATCCTGGGAGCCACGATTTGATCAATCGGATCAACACCCATTACGGACAAAGCCTCTATCTGGCTTGTGGCCTGCATCATCCCGACTTCGGAAGCAATGCCGCTTGTCACTCTGGCGGACATCACAAGAGATGCCATCACCGGCCCCATATCCCGGACGATCGACGTTGTCACCACTTTACCTAAAAGTGCTTTGGCACCATAGGGAGCCATAACAACCTCAAACTGCAATGCCATGTCGAGTCCTGCAAAAAGACTTGCCAAAAAAACAATTGGCACCGATCCGACCCCGATACGATCCATCTGGATCAGAACTTCCCTGCTTCTGAAGTTTATCAGGGAATATCTCGCCGCATGATAGACCATCAGGCTAAAGGACTGGACGGATTCAATAAGGTCGACAAGCATTTCAGTGATTCCGGAGCATATCTGTCATTTTGGAGCGAACTCCCTCAACTGATCAATAAGGTTGCCCAAAACAGGATCATTTTTTTCGGGCGGATTTTCCATTTCAGCAAGTCTCCTGATCACCGCAAGATTTAATATATCCTCCGGAGTCCCCTCTTTTTTGGGAGTTTCAAGAACCATTGGAGTATCAAAAAACCGCTGATCATGAAGGAGTCGCCAAAAAAACCACGGACCGATATGACCGATACCAATATGTGTATGCCGATCTTTTGCGGAACCCAGAGCAGCATAAGCATCATTCAAATGAAAAGCATCCACCTTCCTCTTGGGGGCAGCATCAAGGAATCGGGAGATCGTTTCCAAATATCCTGATTCGTTTCTGATCTCGTACCCACTTGCAAGAAGATGACATGAGTCAAGGCAGACTCCCATTTTCTCTGGTTGCCCCACCAGCTCCATAATACGAGCAATCTCTTCAGGAGATCTACCAAGGGTATGACCAGCTCCTGCCGTATTTTCTATAAGCAGTTTTGTCTTTCCGGATGACTTCTTCTCAACAACGGATGAGATCATCTCTGAAGCGCGTTCAAGTGCTTCTCCTATTGGCGCACCCCCACTAGATCCCGGATGAAGGACCAAGCCCAATGCACCTAGCCTGTTGGCAAGCTCCCATTCGAGATTCAGCGTGATTGATGATTTTAGGATAAGGTCCGGGCGAGGGGTAGCCACGTTGATCAAATAGCTGGCATGAATCAGGAAAGGAGCGCCAGAGAGCTCCGAAAGACATCTGCTGCGAAATTCTTCAACCTCTTGATCTGTGAATTCAGGGAAATCCCATGTTCTCGAAGAGTGAGTAAAAATCTGGAAAGAGGAACAGTCGATACGGGAAGCCCTGGAAACAGATTCCGATATTCCACCGGCAATGGAAACATGAACGCCCGCCATTACCATGGAGATCACCTCATGATTAAAACCTATCGATAGGACACATTCCTGAGAGCAAGACTTGGGAAAGTGCCCAAGCCAAAAAAAGGGAGGGAGCCCCCCCTCCCTCTCATGATTTCAAAAAAAGAACGCTCAGATAGCTCACAAAATTCTAGTGCTTCACAGGAGGCGGTGAAATGGGATGATCATTCCCCCCCATCATCATCTGTTGCAATAGTTTTTTAACTTTCGCAAACTGCTGGTCGGTCAAAACCTTGTGGGCATCTGACAACATTTCAATCCGGGCTGTCATAATGTTTTTCTTATGTTGCAAAACCCTGTCAATATCCTTTTTCAGTACACTGACATTGACATCTTTTTGCATGAGAAGCTGCATGCCTTCCATATGGATGAGGTGAATCCGGTTTTTCTCCACTTCTTTCAGTTTTTGGAACTTCATACTGATCGCCTGCAATTTTGAAACCTGATCAGCTGTTAAGCCCAGATTCTCCTGATTCATCAAGTAGAAACCGATTGGACCATCCTGCATCGGACTGGCAGTTGCAACGAGTGGCTGAAAAAACAAGAGTGAAAAGGCAGACAACAACAAGAATACAACAGATACCTGAACCGACCGATTTCTCATCGAAAAGAACTCTCCACCTCTCATCGACTATCTCAAAAAGCTTCATTTGAAGTCCTTCTGGGATGGCCACTTTATCATGACATGAGGCTATCACAGACCTTGGGGCTTGTCGAGATTGCAGGATGACTGACAGACATCATCTGCCCGAGGAAATAAGGGCTAGGAGAAGATACTTGCCCCACAACTTCCCATGCTCCGAAGAAAGAAATCCGGATGACCGTTCAATCCCCTCGCTCAGGCTTCAAACAGACGAATGGGAGTTGATGGCCACTCAAATGACACCAGAAATCGGTAGGCTGCTTTGGACACCGGGAAAAAGAGGGGGATAAGATCACTCCATGGATCGGAAAAAAGATTAACACATCAGGGAAATATCCGAGAGACTCCCTATTGGCACAATCGTTTGAATCACTGCAGGAATTCTTGAAAAGAAGATTTCAAAACCGACAGATCGTTTCCCGGGAAAAATCATGGCAACCTGATCTGATTTTCAGCACAAGAAACGCTATTTGGAAGGAAGTGAGACAATAAACATCGATCCTTCTCCGGGATGACTTTTCACACGGATCTCCCCGCGCAAAAGCTCAAGGACATGTTTGACAATGGAAAGTCCCAATCCAGTCCCTCCCAATTCCCGCGACCTCGCCCGATCCACCCGGTAGAACCTTTCGAAAATCCGACTCAAATCTTCCTTGGGAATCCCTATCCCGGAATCGCTTACGGCAATTTCGATCCGTCCCGAAAGAAGCTGTCCGGAGATACGGACCGTTCCCCCCGCAGGAGTATACTTCAAGGCATTATCAAGCAAATTGGAGAGGACAAGATTCATCTTGCCTTCATCTGTTTCATACATGAGTGAGGGAGGGTCAATCTCCACTTCAAGAAAGATATTTTTTTCTTTCGCCACCGAGCGAACTGCTTCCAGAATACGATCTACTTGGGTAGCCAGTTCCACTGGCTTCATTATCAAACTGGCTTTACCGGATTCAAGCGTGGCCAAATGGAGCAGATCGGTCACGATCGAGTTCAGACGGTGAGACTGATTCACAATGATTTCAAGGAAGCTTCTTGCTGTTTTGGGATCATCAATCGCACCATCCATCAATGCTTCAGCAAAACCAGAGATAGAGGTCAACGGTGTTCGGATTTCATGTGAGACGTTCGCCACAAAATCCTTCCGGACCCTTTCAAGCCTCCGCATCTCTGTCAGATCATAAAACAAAAAAATTCCATACCCTGACCTTGGAGCTCCATCTCCCGGTGTCCTAATCCCAAGAAGACTCCACGTCTTCGACAAACCGCCCGAATAAGTTACTTCCGTATGAACAGGATGATTCCCCGAGAGAACCTCTTCAATCAGATCGTCAATTCCAGCTTTTTTCGCCAGCAATCCAAGAGATTCGCCAACAATTTTCGTTTCATCAGGAAAAAAACGACAGAATGACTTGTTATGAAGGAGAACATGACCTTTTGTGTCAGTGACTGCAACTCCTTCAACCATATGATCAAGAACAGCCTCTGATCGGGCAGCAAGCTCTTTGACTTCAGACTCTTTTAGAAGCTTTTCGGCATGGGATCGACTGACTTGGATATAAATCTCATCAAGAAGATCATCAAACCAGGTATTTTCCTGCATTTTTTGTGGCTTTTGAAACGCTGTCTTAATTTGGAAGCGAATTCTGCGGGAAATCAGGCTCAACAATAGGAATAAAAATAGCAATGAGGAGAGAATTAATATGGAGCGTTCGAACGTCTCATGAAGTCTCGAAAAGAACCAGCCTTCTGAAAAAGAGATCAGAAACAGGCTTATGACAACACCCCGGAAGGTCACTTTCAATCACTCCCGTCTGGATCATCCGAAAATTTATACCCGATTTGCTTTACAGTCTGGATCTTGTCCTGAAAGGGCCCCATCTTCTTTCTCAGCCTCCTGATGTGGACATCCACTGTCCTATCGGTCCCCTCATAGTCATCGCCCCAGACAAGATCCAGGAGAGTGGCCCGGTCAAGAACCCGACCAGCATTTTTCATCAATGTCTGCAAAAGGGAGAACTCCTTGGCTGTCAATGGCATTGTGACACCTTGGGCAATGGCTTCATGCCGGGACTCATTCACGGAGATACTTCCGATCCGAATGATATCATCCGCCTTGACCTGAGGTTCCAGATGAACCCTCCTCAGGATCGCCCGTATTCTGGCAAGCAGCTCCTTGGGGTTAAAGGGCTTTACCAAATAGTCGTCCGCTCCAAGTTCGAGGCCAATAATCCGATCTGTTTCATCAGATTTTGCCGTCAGAATGATAACAGGGATCTGGTTTGTCTTGGTGTCTTTTTTCAGCATTCTGTTCAAGGAAAGCCCATCGATTCCCGGGAGCATCAGATCAAGAACAATCAGATCCGGCAACTGGGACTTTGCAAGCGCAAGACCATCTGTTCCATTTGATGCCTCAAGAACCTCATAATGTTCCTGGACAAGGTAATGTCGGGCCAATGTCCGAATATCCGCTTCATCCTCTATCAGTAGAATCCGTCGACTCATCAATCATCCTCCTTCACAATGAGAGGAACTTCCGTTATTTTACCGTCCTTGATCTGAAACATTCTTAAACTGGGAGGTGTCGTTACGGGAGAAGTGATAAGGTAAAAAAGATCCGGATAATAGGCCAGGTTCACATCCACCACAGAGGGGTAAGCCTCGGAGATAGAATGAGAATGGTAGATTCCCCAAAGCGACAATCCATCGAGCCTAAGGGATTTCCCGACTGAAAACTGCTCTTTGGGATCCATCTGATATCTGACAGGAGAGTGAAGGGTGTTTGTCATGGGAATGACACGGACCGGGGTACCTTTTTGGTCTGAGGCAATAAGACCACAACATTCCTCTGGGTGCACCGAACGGGCATGGGCAACAATGGACTGGTATAGTGCCATCGAAAAAAAAATAGGCTGGGGAGATTCATTCGCCAAGAGACAACCTTGAACTAAATGGCACAGATCACGTCGGTGGAACCAGTTACCGAGTGGATCGTCGCTTTGGGACCACAAAGCTTGCATTCAGGATCCTTTGGGACCCGAACTCTCCGAAAATCCATTGAAAGGGCATCATAAAGCAGGAGGCGATCCGACAAGGGCTCACCGATTCCCAGCAATAGCTTGACGACCTCAGCTGCCTGCAATGTTCCAATTGTTCCTGCAAGAACCCCTAGAACTCCCGCTTCCGAGCAAGAAGGAACCAGTCCTGGAGGTGGAGCCTCAGGGTAGAGACAGCGATAGCAAGGTGTATCCATGTATCCCCTGATTGCAATGACCTGCCCCTCAAACCTCAGAATCGATCCGGAAACCAGTGGTTTCTTCAAAAAATAGGCCGCATCATTTACAACATAACGCGTTCCGAAATTATCCGACCCGTCAACAATGACATCATACCCGGAGAAAAGCTCCATGGCATTTTCGGATGTCAATCGTTCCTGATGGCAAATAACCTGCACATCCGGGTTGAGCTCATTCATCGTCTTTTGTGCCGATAAAACTTTAGGAACACCCAATGTCGCGGTGGAATGGATGATTTGCCTTTGCAGATTTGACATGTCAACAGTGTCAAGGTCCACCAGACCAATCTTGCCAACACCTGCAGCGGCCAGGTAAAGAGCCACAGGACTTCCCAAACCGCCCGCTCCAATAATCAGGACGCTCGAACCCAACAGGGTCCGCTGACCAATGCCCCCTACCTCTTTTAAGATAATGTGGCGGCCATAACGAATGATCTGCTCTTCAGTCATCTCATTGACCGGCTTTGCAATCCCATGACTCATTGATCTCTCCCCTGGAGATTTTTTCCAGTCTCTTCCCTGAATGAAATAAGCGGGGTCCTACCTGATTGATGATATTAAAAAATGAAACACTCTTCCAATAAAGTACGGTTACCCCTCAAGGATACTTTTCTCAAGTGGATCCACGTGGACACCTTTTTTTCTGAGCCAATCGATTGTCGATTCAATCTCAGAAAGGTCTCCGACCAACTCAAGCTCCATCCATCCGGTTTTATCCGAAACATCCGCTCTGCGGATATTCGGAATGACCTGAAAGTTTTTGGAGATCTCGTAGATGATTGGATCCCGAACCCGATCCTCGGGGAAGGTCAAATGAATTCGGAGTTGTGCCATTAAACTAAGCCCCCCCGGCAATCGCCGGAATAATAGATACCTCGTCACCGGGAGAGATCGGAGTTGCCACACCCTCCCTGAATCGAATGTCCTCTTCATTGACATAAATATTGATGAACCGTCTAAGTTCACCGGACTCATCCATCATTCTTTCCCTCATTGCCGGGAATCGCGTGATCAAATTGTCCAAGATCTCCTTTACGGATGTTCCTTCCTCCGAAAGCTCAGATTGCCCACCGGCAAGAGGCCTTAAGGGAGTCGGTATGCGAACCAGTACAGACATGAATCCTCCTAGGATTTCGGGTTGACGATCTGTCTAAAGGAAGACAGGTTGGGGTCGATACTGACCGGCTGGGACAAAGAACCTGCAAGAGCTTCCATGGTTTTAAGTCCATTTCCGGTTATATAAGCAACGGTTAGCTCATCCGGTCGTATGGCTCCCTTTTCTGCCAGCTTTTTCAGGCAGGCCACAGTCACCCCTCCTGCAGTCTCGGCAAAGATACCTTCTGTTTCAGCAAGAAGTTTCATTCCGTCGATGATTTCCGAATCCGTGGCCTGTTCAACCTGCCCACCTGACTTTCCAACAACATCAAGAGCATAAAATCCGTCGGCAGGATTTCCGATCGCCAAAGATTTGGCAATGGTATTTGGACGAACAGGAACAATGTGATTTTTTCCGGAAACATATGCCTGGTAAACAGGCGAACATCCCGATGCCTGGGCTCCATTGACCTTCAAAAGCGGATTTTCATCCACAAGGCCGAGGCGGGTAAACTCGTGAAAACCTTTCCAGATTTTTGTCAAAAGGGATCCCGACGCAATCGGAACAACAACTTGGTCCGGAACCCGCCACCCCAGCTGTTCAGCCGTTTCAAAAGCCAACGACTTGGAGCCTTCAGCATAATATGGGCGTATGTTGATATTGACAAAAGCCCATGGATATTCTGCGCCAATCTCGCTGCACAACCGGTTCACATCGTCATAGGTTCCCTTGACTGAAACGACCGTTGGCTTGTAAATCAGGTTACCTAAAACCTTTCCTGCTTCCAGATCATGTGGAATAAAAACAAAGCATTCCATACCGCAACTGGCAGCATGAGCTGAAACCGAATTGGCAAGATTGCCGGTCGAAGCACAGGCAATTGTTGTAAAACCTAATTCCCTGGCTCTTGTAGTCGCCACCGCCACAACCCGATCCTTGAAAGACAAGGTCGGATGATTCACTGTGTCATTTTTAACGTATAGGTTTTTCAGGCCAAGAGCCCGACCAAGGCGATCTGCACGTACCAGTGGCGTCATACCGGCATGAAGTCCAGCCGTAGGCTCTCCAAGGACAGGCAACAGATCTTTGTATCTCCAGAGGGAAACTGGACCAGCCTCAATCGATTTTCGAGAGATCTTCCGTCCAATGACTTCATAATCATACTCAACTTCCAGGGGCCCAAAACAAAACTCACAGACATGTATGGCTAAAAGCTCATATCTTCTGCCGCATTCACGGCATTTTAGCGCTTTCACGCCGGAATGGGCAGAAGGATCAGACTGGATTGGCACAGACGGGTTGCTCATAATCGTGAAGCTCCGTAATGGTTGGATTGTCACCGCAAACGGGACAACGGGGGTTTTTCCGGACACCCACTTTTCGAATAAGAACAGTCAAGGCATCGTAAGTTAAAAGATGGTTCGTCAGAAGGTCGCCTTTTCCCAAAAGGAACTTCAAAACTTCTGTGGCCTGAATTGAACCAATCACTCCGGCAATAACACCGAGAACACCGGCCTCGGAGCATGTCGGGATAGCTCCAGCTGGTGGTGGTTCCCTGAAAATGCAACGATAACAGGCACTTTGTCCAGGAACAATCGTCATCACCTGACCGGAAAATCGAAGGATGCCACCATGAACAAGGGGCTTTCCAGTGAGAACAGCCAAATCATTAATCAGAAATTTCGCCGAAAAATTATCGGTACCATCCACAATGACATCATAAGGTTCAGCAATCTCCCGGGCATTTTCAGAACTCAGGAGTGCCTGATAGGTTTTCACCTCAACATCAGGGTTCAGCGCAATCATCTTTTCCGAAGCTGAAAGAACCTTGGGCCTGCCAACATCCTTGGAGTGATGGATCACCTGGCGTTGCAGGTTGGAAAGATCAACCACATCCATATCCACTATTCCTATATGCCCGACCCCTGCAGCTGCCAGATAGAGGGCCACAGGGCTTCCAAGGCCGCCCGCCCCAATGATCAGGACTCTGGAGTTCAAGAGCTTTAGCTGACCACTCCCGCCCACTTCGGACAACAATATATGCCGGGAATACCGGTGTATCTGATCTTCTGTCATTTCCATCGCAACATCCTCATAAGCTTGATTTTGCCAAACGGCGGCAGAATCAAAACCAACGACACACTAGAGGTTCAAATATTTTTCCATCGAAAAATATCGTTCAAAACTATCACAAACAATTGTCACAACATGTGAGCCTGGAGGCAACTCTCCGGCCAAGCGAAGCGCCCCAACAACATTAGCACCTGAAGTGATCCCTGCCATTATCCCCTCTTCCTGAGAGAGACGTCTGGCCATATCAATTGCTTCACGATCTGAGATCTTCTCAATCCGATCAACAACAGATCGATTAAATGTCCTCGGCTCAAAACCGGCACCGATTCCCTGTATCCGGTGAGGACCAGGAGACCCCCCTGAAAGGACTGGGGAAGCGGCTGGTTCAAGTGCCCATATCTTGAGATCCCTTTTTTTCTCCCGAAGATATCGTCCGACACCACTAATCGTGCCACCTGTCCCGACACCAGCAACGAATCCATCCGGAACCCGACCCAATTGGCGGAAGATTTCAGGACCTGTTGTACGGTAATGGGATTCAGGGTTTGAGGGATTCTCGAACTGTCTCGGCATAAAAAGACCTTTTTCGGACTTTTCCATCTCGGTGGCTTTTCCGATAGCGCCCACCATTCCTTCCCTTGATGGCGTTAAAAGGACTTCCGCCCCCAAAGCCTTGAGATGGGAAACCCTCTCTCCGGAGACACCTTCAGGCATAACGATGGTAATGGCGTAACCTTTAAGGACAGCAATTTGCGCAAGGGCAATACCAGTGTTTCCGCTGGTTGCTTCAACAATGCGACCATCCTTGCCAAGTCGGCCATCCCGCTCAGCCTGCTCGATCATGAAAAGAGCCGGCCGATCCTTCACACTCCCGCCAAGATTTCTTGACTCAAGCTTGACCCACACAGTCCGGTCAAGACCCGCCGTCACCTTTGACAAGGGAAGAAGCGGTGTATTCCCGATCAACGCCAAAGGATTTCGAATAACGTCCCCTTCCGGAGAGGTCACAAGCCACCACCCATAAAAAAGAGAATTTCAAGCTCATCATCTTCATTCAAAAGTGTAGAAGGCCATTCTTCACGCTCTACAATTCGGCCATTCAACTCCATTGAAACCAATTGAGGATCCAAACCCTCGATCTCAAGATAGGAGGACAAGGATGTTCCTTCAGGAACATCCTTGCGTTTTCCATTTACTAACATTCTCATAGCAACCTCAGGTTCCCATCTCCCAGGAAGCAAGATAATCCTTCTGCTCCTCAGTCAACGTTTCAATTTTTACCCCCAGTGCCGCAAGCTTCAGAGCAGCGATATCCTGATCCACCGCTTCTGGGAGACGAACAACAGTCTTTTCAAGTGTTTTTCTGTTCTGAACCAAATATTTCGCACCCAATGCCTGATTTGCAAAACTCATATCCATAACCTGAGCAGGGTGACCTTCAGCGGAAGCAAGATTGATGAGTCTTCCCTCTCCGAGAACCATGATTCGGCGACCATCCCTGGTCACAAACTCTTCCACAAAATCTCTCAGGATGGAGCGCTCCTTAGAAATGGACTCAAGATAAGGAAGGTTCAGTTCAACGTTGAAATGTCCCGAGTTGCAGACAATGGCGCCATCTTTCATCGCATCAAAAGCCTCTGCTCCAACGACATTGATATTCCCCGTCACCGTTATAAAAAAATCTCCAAGCTTGGCAGCTTCTTTCATTGGTGCAACGGAATAGCCATCCATGACTGCCTCAAGGGCTTTAATCGGATCAATTTCGGTAACAATGACCCTGGCACCCATTCCCTGCGCTCTTCTTGCGATACCCCGACCACACCATCCATATCCGGCAACAACAACGGTCGATCCAGCAAAAAGACGATTGGTCGCTCTCATGATACCGTCAAGAGTCGACTGTCCTGTTCCGTAACGATTATCAAAAAGATGCTTGGTCTGTGAATCGTTGACAGCAACAACAGGGAAACCCAACACACCCTTCTGGGCCATGCTCTTTAATCGAATGACTCCGGTCGTGGTCTCTTCCGTTCCGCCAATCATTTCCTTGACCCATTCGGGATAATGCGAATGTAGTGTGGAGACAAGGTCTGCACCATCATCCATGGTGACATGGGGTTTTATATCCAGAACGGCCCTGATATGTCGGTAATAGGTGTCGTTATCCTCCCCCTTGATTGCAAATACCGGAATACCATCATTCACAACAAGGCTGGCGGCAACATCATCCTGTGTTGAGAGTGGGTTGGAAGCGCAAAGGTAGACATCGGCTCCACCGGCTTTCAATGCCTTCATCAGGTTAGCCGTTTCTGTGGTGACATGGAGACATGCCGACATGCGAATGCCTTTTAAGGGTTTTTCCCGGGCAAAGTCCTCGGCAATTTTACGGAGAACCGGCATATCCCTGGCTGCCCAGCTGATCCGATGAGCTCCAGCTTCAGCCAATGACTTGTCTTTGATATCAAAATCCATAAGAAAAAATCCTTTCAAAAAAAAGTAAAAAGCCAAGTTTAAAAACTCACAAAGCATTTCATAAAAACTATCTGACTAGCCTTTTCTTGCAGCCTCACGTCGAAGATTGTCCACCTGATCAAGCTTCTCCCATGTAAAATCTTCTTCGAGTCGACCGAAATGGCCATAAGAAGCCGTTTTTTTGTAAATGGGTCGGCGCAACTTCAGGTGATCAATGATTCCCTTTGGTGTCAGAGGAAAGATCTCCGCTACAATTTCAGCGATCCGGTCATCAGGAATGGTCGAGGTTCCCTGTGTTTCCACATGAATTGAAACCGGATCCGCAACTCCGATCGCATAAGCCAACTGAACTTCACAACGCGAAGCCAATCCTGCCCCCACAATATTTTTTGCTATATATCGGGCCATATAGCATGCAGAACGGTCGACCTTTGTCGGATCTTTTCCTGAAAAGGCTCCCCCTCCATGTCTCCCCCAACCACCATAGGTGTCAACGATAATCTTTCTGCCGGTCAACCCCGCGTCACCCATTGGACCACCGGTCACAAATCTCCCTGTCGGGTTGATATGAAACGTCACGGTCTTTTCATCCAAAAGATTTTTTGGAATCACCGGTCTAATCACTTTTTCAATAATATCCCGACGAATTTCCTCTTGTGTCACTTCAGGAGCATGTTGGGTTGAAACAACGATTGTCTCAACGCCTACTGGCTTAAATCCATCATACCGAAGCGAAACCTGAGCTTTTCCATCCGGACGAAGATAGGGGAGAAGCCCCGTCTTTCTCACATTGGAAAGCTGCCTTGTCAGCCTGTGTGCCAACAGAATTGGCATCGGCATCAGTTCTTCGGATTCATTGACCGCCATTCCGAACATCAACCCTTGGTCCCCCGCACCTCCAGTATCAACGCCCATAGAAATATCCGGACTTTGGGAGTGAACAGCTGTCAGGACAGAACAAGTTTTATAATCAAAGCCGAAAGAAGCATCCGTATAACCAATCTCTTTCACCGTTTCACGGACAATATCTTCATATTGGGTATTGTGTCGCGCAGTAATCTCTCCGGCTACAATGACAATACCAGTCGTTGTGAGTGTTTCACAGGCGACCCTTGCCATTGGATCCTGAGAAAGGATTGCATCTAAAATTCCATCGGAGACCTGATCACATAATTTGTCTGGATGACCTTCCGTCACAGACTCGGAAGTAAATAGGTAAGGGGCACGCGCCATTGGATCTCCTGTCAGAATCAAGCCAAAAAAAAACCCGGTGCACGAGCACAGGGTTTACATGGAATCAAGCGTAAATACCTGGACTTTTAGCACTTTTTTTAGGTGGTTGCAACAGACCTCAAATCAGTCCACCTTGCACTTTCGATCATAAAACGATACCAGCACCATGTCAATATCTTTAAGAAAAGAGGAAGCGTTTCGCTTCCTCTTTTCCATAACAGCGGAAACAAAGGTCAAATCGATCACATATTCCGGATGATCTCATCTCCAAACTCTGAGCATTTAAGCTCTGTGGAGCCTTCAAGCTGGCGAGCAAAATCATAAGTCACCCGCTTGTTGTGAACAGCCCCACGGAGACCCTTGAGAATCAGGTCAGCCACTTCATTCCAGCCCATGTAACGGAACATCATCTCACCAGACAGAATCACCGCACCTGGATTAACCTTGTCCTGGTTTGCATACTTCGGGGCAGTTCCATGGGTTGCCTCAAATACGGCTGCGCCGGTTTCGTAATTGATATTTGCACCAGGAGCAATGCCGATACCTCCCACTTGGGCAGCAAGCGCATCAGAGAGATAATCTCCATTCAGATTCAGTGTTGCGATAACATCATACTCATTGGCGCGGAGAAGAATTTTCTGAAGAAAAGCATCAGCAATCTCATCCTTGATCAGGAGCTTTCCAGCCGGAGCATTTCCACCACAATCATCCCAACTGACTGTTTTATCTCCGAACTCATCCTTTGCAACTTCATATCCCCATTTACGGAAATAGCCTTCCGTAAACTTCATGATATTCCCCTTATGGACAAGGGTCACACTTTTGCGGTTATTGGCAAGAGCAAAACGGATAGCAGCACGCACAAGACGTTTTGTTCCTTCTTCCGAAACGGGTTTAATCCCGATGCTGGCTGTTTTTGGAAAACGGATTTTCTTCATGACACCAGCTTTTTCAAAAACTTTATAAAGCTCCTGAATGACAGGATCTCCAGTTGCCCACTCTATGCCAGCATAGATATCTTCCGTGTTTTCACGAAAAATAACCATGTCGACGAGCTCAGGATGTTTCACCGGGCTGGGTGACCCGAACCAGGAAACAGGTCGGACACATGCATAGAGATCAAGTTCCTGTCGAAGTGCCACATTGATCGAACGAATACCGCCGCCTACAGGTGTTGTCAAAGGCCCCTTGATGGACATCTTAAACTCACGGTTAGCTGCAAGGGTATCTTCCGGAAGCCATGTATTGGGTCCGTATACTTCATTGGCTTTTTCACCGGCGTACACCTCAAACCACTCGACTTTTTTCTTTCCGCCAAATGCTTTCTTCACTGCGGCATCAAAAACGCGAACGGAAGCATTCCAGATATCCTGCCCAGTTCCATCGCCTGCAATAAAGGGAACGATCGGATTGTCAGGAACAACCAGCTTTCCATCTTTCATTTCAATCTTTTGACCATTTTTGGGGGGGATCAACTTCTGATAGGACGACATACCGCTTTACTCCTTTGTAAAGTTGGGATGATTGTTATCCATGCCGGAAAACAATCATGCATCCCGATTCTCGATTCATTCATTGTTTCGCCCTATTGCGAAACAATAGAAACGAGTCGGATGTTGATTTGACCGATTTAAATCTCAGCACGAATCGCAAACGCATCGCGCCTCTCTCCTTTTTATAAAAGGATTTAAACCCTTTCAGGCCATCCCATTCGACCAAAAAATAGGAAGGGATAGAGCAGACTGGTCTTCCTGGAGATTGGGGCGAAAACTTCAAGTTTGCCGCTTGCGGAGCAGGATGCGACCATATTGCGAAGACATCTTCGGAATATCTCATTGGCGAAATCAGTCAACAAGTCTGGAGAGCATATTTTTAGGATTGATTCTTTTCAGGGATAACCTTCCAGAAACTCAATTTTTCGCACATAATAACAGATCAAACATCTTTGAAAATATTCAGAAAGCACCAGAACACATCTTTTGAATACCCTACTCCCGTGATCCGCCATACCCAAAACATTGCCAATTCGCACGCATTGTATTTTTAGCGCATTATGCAAAATAATGCAATAGTAAAGGTCTTCAAAGTATTTTACAAAAGAGCGGACACTTAGGTATCGCACAAAATCCAGACAAAAAAAGAGATTACACAAACACTCCCAACAGAACAGTATTCGCACATTCATGCTTTGCGACGAAAATGTATTCCAGATCAATACCAAGAGAAGAATGCCAAAAACAAACATCTAACTTCATTCTCATCCATGCTGTTTATTTATTATTATATTGATACTTAAACGATATATTCTACGCGGGAGAATCACTTTAACAATCCCAAAGACCTATGGCGGATTTTAGGCAGGAGGGGCTCATTAAAATAATGATCGGAATGGAATCGTAACGAATGGCCGATAAAGCAGAAGCAATTTCACTGTGGTGTGGGGAGGGCATGCATCCTTTAGCAAAATAAATCTTAGCGTCATATTTCATTTAAATAATTAAAATAAAACAGAAAACATACGGATATTTTCAGCTTTTGAGGAGATACCAGCGAACAAACCATGTGATAAGGTTAAAAAACCTACTGGAAAAAGGTCTGTGCTTGAAATTAGAAATAAAAATTGAGTTAGCAGAAAATCATGGGAGGGGGATAGTTAAAAAAAACTTTTTTCAAATATTCCATCCCGAGTAACGAAGAATATTCAATTGGAAATCGATGGAGGATAAAAACATTCTGAAGTAAAACATGGTGGAGCTGAGGGGGATCGAACCCCTGACCTCAAGACTGCCAGTCTTGCGCGCTCCCAACTGCGCCACAGCCCCATAAGGATTTGAGAGATTTCACTCTTTCAACCCGCCAATTCTAGCTTGAAAAATGGCTCTTGGCAAGAGCCAAAGAATCCAAAACTTTCAGGAAAAGATCACTGCATCAAAAACCTATTAAAAATAACGATTTTCAATCTGTACAAAATGATCATATATAGAAATGCCCCTAAAAACACTACAAATACAATCTGATTCGAAAGAGGTTTCATCAAAACGCCAAAATGGGCCAGAACCAGCGCGATCAATACATCAACAACAGAAGAAAGAATAAGCCATCTTCCAGGAAGAGAGTTTCCGGAAGGTCCCCTTTCCCTGATAGCATAGATAGTGGCCTGATTCCCAATAACAAGCGTTAAAAATGCAAGCGAACGAATGCTTCCAAGAGACAAATGAAAAGCTTTCACCCCGAGAAAAAGGATGGTCGTTGCAAAAGTCAAAAAGATAAATGACAGAATCCCCCCCGTAATGGTCAAACCCTGTACATTCCAGACATTGGGTCGTTTTGATCCTTCTACATTATCCGTACTCAGGGACATCGTGAGGAAGTCTCCTGTCAGTAAAATAATGACCATCAGAAGCGGGGTAAGGACTGCGTGATGGGTCACAAGCAGACCTATTGCAAGAAACAACACCGTCACAACCTTTTTAACAATAGAGTTCAGCGTATACGTCTGAATCCTCTGGAAAATCCTTCTCCCTTCCAACACCGTTTCAACAATTCCCTCAAGACCGGGCCGGGTCAAGACGATTCCCGCAGCAGACTTCGCAACATCGGTCGCGGTCAACACAGATATGCCCATCTGGGACTGGCTGAGAGCAGGTGCGTCATTGGCGCCATCTCCACACATTCCCACAACATGGCCGGATTTCTGAAAAACTTTCACAAGGTTAAACTTGTCCTCCGGCAAGACCCCCGCAAAAACTCCGTAGGAGCCAGGTGAGTCATTTTCAGAAATCGTCTGACGGGGGTAAAGTTCCCCGGAAATACCAACCTCCCTGGCAAGATGCAATGCGGTTTTTGGAGCATCACCCGTTACAAGGACCGTCCGTATACCTAAAAGAGAGAGCTCCTCAATCAATTTTGAAGAATCATCTCTCGCAGGGTCGGTCAATACGACCAGTCCCTCAACTGATGACAAACCTAACTTCTCCATGGATACCGCCAGAACCCTGAAGCCTTCTGACTGCCATTTCTCAGCCTTTATCAGAGCATCTTCAGAAAAAGCGCATTCGTTCAAGATTGCCCGGACAGCTCCTTTTTCGATGGAGATAACCTCTCCGGACTCGTCAGTCCAGATCGCCTTGGCGGTCTTTGTCTGAGGATCAAACGGAACAAACTGTGTCAACCTTGATCGATCCATATGGATATTGAGGCGCGCTGCTTCGTTACAAATAGCAAGATCGACCGGATCCTGCCCTCCATCGTTACTGGCCATGGCTGCCATTTTGAGAACATCGTCCCCGGATGCTTTTCCAAATGGAACAACAGCAATGAGCTTCAGCTCATTTTTTGTTAACGTCCCTGTTTTATCAGCACACAGAATATCCATAGTAGCAGCTTCCTCCAAAGAGGAGAGTCTGGTTAAAAGGACTCCTTTTCCGGCGAGAAGTCTCGCACCAAAAGACGCCGCCAAAGTAAAAGTTGCTGGCAACGCGACCGGAATGGAAGCGAGAAGGATTGTCAAAAGAAGTGGAAGCACTTCGGTTACCGGAATCGAATGATCGGCCCCCATCACAAAGAAAAAAATGGCTCCATTCACAAAGGTCAAATTTCTGACAACCTGCAATATCGCTTTTTGCTCAGTACTTTCCACATAGGCTGTCTTGACGAGCTGAATCGTTTTTCCAAAGCGGGTATGAACACCTGTACTCATGACTTTTGCAAGAGCTTCACCACGACGAACAAGAGATCCGGAGTAACCGCTCTCTCCTGTTCCCACCTCTTTGGGAACAGATTCTCCAGTTAAGAGAGAAACATCGAGAAGGAGCTGCCCTTCAAGCAATACAATATCTGCGGGAACAACTGAACCCATCGTGATCCGGACAATATCTCCAGGAACAAGGATGGATGCGGATACTATGCTCCAGCTGTGATCTCGAAAGACCGATGCATTGACCGCAAGTTTTGACTGGAGTGCAGCGAGTGTTTTCTGTGCTTGCGTTTCCTCAAAGAACCCAAGAATAGCATTGAAAAGTAGAAGGACAAGAATAATAAATCCTTCCAGATACCTTTCCAGGAAAAACTCCAGAATAACCGCAAGTTCAAGCATCCAGGGAACGGGTGACCAGAGTTTAGAAAAAATACGGGAGAAGAGTGGCTGGGAAAAATCGGCAGTAAGATTCGGGCCATGAATTTCAAGGAGGTGGGCTGCTTCTAACGAAGATAACCCGTCTTGCAGCCAATTTTGGCGGTTATCGGCATCAATCGGGATGGCAACCCCTCACTTTTGGAAACGTTCTTGCGGGGAAAGCAAAATAGAGCAAGAAGGGAGAGGGAGTCCCCCTCCATGATCTACCCCAATCAAACAGCTCTTCAGATTGCAATTAAAGCGTTCGCGAAAAAAGAGGCCCTTTTGCAGAAACATTAAGATAACGGTCAAATGTCATTGCAATATTTCGCATAAAAATTCTCCCTGTTGTTGTCAGGGTGATTTTTTCAGGAGTAATGATTAAAAGACCATCCTGCTGGAACCTGTCTAGCTCCTCAATTTCTTTTGTGAAGACTTGATCGAAGTTCTTTCCAAAAGGATCTAGGACATTCTGACGGTTGATCTCAAGGTCACACATGATTCGAGTAATGACCAGACGGCGCATCTCATCATCGAGAGAAAGCTTATATCCCCGATGAACAGGAAGATCCCCGGCCATAACAGCCTTCTGATAGTCCGGAAGACTTTTCAGGTTCTGGGAGTAAACATCCCCCACCATGCTGATTGCAGTGACTCCCATTCCGACCAGATCCGCTTCTGCCTTGGTCGTATATCCCTGAAAGTTTCGATAGAGAGAGTGCTCTTTTTGGGCTTTGGTCAATTCATCATCTGGCTTGGCAAAATGATCCATTCCGATAACAACGTAGCCAGCACCGGTGAGGCGATCCAAAATCATCGACATCAATGCAAACTTGACCTCTGGAGAAGGAAGGTCTTTCTCCTTGATCAATACCATGTGTTTCTTCAACCACGGAACATGCGCATAATTGAAAACAGCTATCCTGTCCGGAGACATGCGGATGACTTGATCAAGCGTCTGGGCAAACCCTTCAACCGTCTGAAATGGCAACCCATAGATCAGATCAATATTGATTCCATTAAAATTGAGCTTGCGGCACTCATTAAAAACACCCTCTGTCAAAGCTACGGGCTGAATCCGGTTGACGGCTGCTTGAACCTTGGGATCAAAATCCTGAACACCCATACTGATCCGGTTGACACCAAGGTCGCGAATTGAAGCCAGATAATCATTAGATGCGTGTCTTGGATCAATCTCAACAGAGATTTCCCCTTGAGAATAATCCACATTGAACCATTTATTGATGTGAGAAAAAAGCAACCGATTTTGAGGGGGGGTCAGATTGGAAGGGGATCCACCTCCAAAATGTAGCTGAACCACTTTACGTTTTTTGGAATATAAAGGACCGACAAGAGCCATTTCTGTTGCCAAAAGATCAATATAGTCAGCCGTCTTTCCTCGATCTCTCGAAATAATGACACTGCATCCACAAAAATAGCAAAGGCTGTCACAAAACGGAAGGTGAAAATAGAGTGACAGAGGTTTATCTGGTTTTTTGGACTGCCCCCTATTAATGGCATCCCTATAATTTTCAGCTGTAAAATCCGTTGTCCAGACAGGGGCTGTGGGATAACTGGTATAGCGTGGACCAGCCACATCATATTTTTTTAAAAGTTCGCGGCTAACCTGCGTGCCGGCCATCATATTCGGAGTCATTCTTGTCCTCATCAAAATCAGGCTACCCAATCAAACAGGAAGGGCAGGATCTTTTTTTCTTTAGGATTCCTGAACCAGTTTTACCAAATACTGAGCCATAGAAACAGATGTTTCCGGAAGGATCCCATGGCCCAGGTTAAAGATATACCCTTTTCGTCCTTTCATTTCGGCAAGGATTCTGTGGACCTCCTTCTTCAATGCTTCAGATGTTCCCAGAAGACTGACAGGGTCAAGATTCCCCTGAATGCCTTTCCCTTCCGGAATAATATTTCGCACCATTGGCAAAGAGACTCTCCAATCCACCGATATCACATCCGTACCCGCTTGAATCATGTCCGGAAGAAGTGCACAGCTTCCATTGACATACAAAAGTGAAGGAACCCCTTCCCGAGAAAGGGCTTCCACAATTTTTTTCGTATAGGGAAGGGCAAACTCGCGATAGTGAACAGGATTCAGCGATCCTGCCCAAGTATCAAAAAGCTGATAAGCATGGATTCCGGCATCCACCTGCATTTTCAGATAATCAATAACGGTTTTTGTTGCGCGCTCAAGAAGAAGGTGCAGGGTATCAGGATCTTGGAACATCATTTTCTTCACCCGGCTGAAATCCTTTGAGATCTCCCCCTCAACCATATAGGTCGCCAGCGTAAAAGGTGATCCGGAAAAACCGATCAATGGAATTCGCCCATCAATTCGTCGATTGGACTCCTTGATTGCCTGTGCAACAAAACCCGTTTTCTCAAGTGGATCAGGTGTGCAAAGGGCTTCAACATCTTTGCGGGTTCGAACGGGAGATGGAAAAGAAGGTCCTTTCTTTTCGGAAAAGATCAACTCAAGTCCCATTGCCTCAACCGGAACCAGGATATCCGAGAAAATAATGGCCACATCGATTCCAAGCATATCGACGGGAAGAAGCGTTGCCGAAGCGGCAAGATCAGGGGTCTTGCAGAGATTAAGGAAAGTTGTATTTTTTCGAAGAGCCTGATATTCCGGCATATAACGCCCGGCCTGTCTCATGATCCAGATGGGTGGACGGGAAGTGGCCTCCCCTCGACATGCTTTTAAAAAGAGATCATTTTTAACGGAAGGGCGCATTTTTTTCCTCTCGGTCTTGATACTGATTGGGATACCATTCATTATTGGCAAAACTTCTATGAACCACTACCCTCCAGAGACTCAAATCGCACAACAGGCCATCTTGGCATTGGAGTCCGTCCAAGATAAAGCAGACGGGTGATCTTTTTAGCCATGTGGGCGAGAAGAAGCGGATGATCTCCAAAAGCCGGGGTTATCAGGATCTCGCCATCATATCCGGTTCTCTCCTGGAACTGACTGGCCTGATGTCGAATCCTGTCCATCAGAACGCCCTCAAATAAAAATACGGGAACAATTAGCAATCGGTCGAAATCCGGCTTCAATTCGGCCATGACCGAAGCAAATCGGGGCTCTGTCACTCCGATGAAGGTGACTTTTGGATCTCCTCCCCTCCTGCGCTCCCATAAACGACGGGCTTGATAGTACAAGGAAGCATTTGCATTCGGATCCAGGCTTCCTCGCCCTATAAGAACAAGAGCCTCTTTCTTGTCTTTGTCTGCAGGGGGAAGAATATCCAGAAGAATATCGACAAGGACCTGGTCTATGCCCAAAGCCCACTCACGAATGACCCGCAACTCCGGAAAAAGATTTCTGGCTTCAGAAATATAGGAAGGGACATCACTTTTGGAATGACCTGCGTCAAAAAGGAGGTATGGAACCATCGCAATCCCCTCCACGTTCGAGGGAAATTCCCGGATGGAATCCAATACAGAAGGGGCCGCATGCTCGATGAACCCCTGCTTCAGATCGACCCCGGGAAGCATTTTTTTGAGCATGGAAAAAGTTTGGCGAAAATGAATATTGCCCTTCTCTTCAGGACTTCCATGGGCAACAATCAGGACACCCCACCCCTTTCCCGACAAATCTGCAGAAACAGGGCTCAGCAAATGGTTCGGTCCTGGTCGACAACTCTCTTTTGGGTTATGTTCGCTCATGAAAAGATTATAGGGTTGGCTTGAAGGAAGGTCAATCAATCCAGACACTCAGGATCGATCAACCTTATCGGAAGAGCGTAATGGGAATCGCCTCCAAAATACATTTTTAGTGAAAAAGACGATACTGAGCAAAACAGTAATCACGATCAGATCGGATAAAAACAAAAACAATTCACCCAAGTAAAGAGCAATGCCCAGATTGAACAGGAAAACGGAAAACCAGAGAAAAGTGGGTCCCCACCGATCAACTTCCAGCCAATGATCTGATTTTTGAATCGGGAGCTTGTGGATAGGAATTAAAAAACTCACAATACGCCAGGAAAACAAGATCATAGCCCCCAAAACAGCCCATCCTAAAAAATTGGCGAGGGGAACGCCAAAGTAACTTCCACCGTCCGGGTAGTAATAAATTTGACCTAGAAACCATCGATTCCCTCTCAGTGCAACAGGATCGATCACCATATCTATACCAAAAAACAGAAGATCCGCAAGAAATAAAACAGGCCAGACGAGCCTGACGGGCCAACTCAAAGCCTCTCTGATGGAAAGCCCCCAGACACGAACAACAACACCCAGGCTTGCGACCATTAAAAAAGAAAACGAAAGAAAGTCCATAAAGGGAAGATGACCAATCCAAACTTCTCGATCATGCGTTGTCGGCAAGTAAGTGTAATGGCCAAAAGGGAACCACCCCATTGGCAACGATGAGCTCCACTCACAAAAATAACTGAGAATAAAAGATAGGGCAAAGCGAGCACTCGCCCCCAATGTACCTACTTGTCGGAGAAGGAACCCAAACCCCAGAAACAGAAAAAAGAAAACATACCACCTGAACAGTAATGTCTTCAAAAAAAGAAGAATCAAGAATATCTCCCTGAAAATCCGTTAAAAATATCGTCGCACGCATGAAAGATTTCTAGTGAGCGGTATGCATTCCTGAAAAATCGATCTTTTCTGGGAACATTCGGGGAAATCCCCTATCCCCAAGCAGTCTAAGGAAATTTCAGGGGCACGGCATAATTGAGTAACACTTCATTTTCTCCAGGATTGGAGTGAGCAATGTCACTATTGGACAAATGACCGAATTTCAGACCAATCCGGTCGCCATTATCCATTTGGTAAGAAAAGGTCATTTCCAGCCTGAACATAAACACACTTCCCAAAAATTTGCTATTGTTCTGATCATAACCTCCGATGCCACCCATCGGGGTCAAGATCCAGTGGGGAGAGAGCGCAATGTTAAAATAAATACCACCATATCCATCAACAGCACCATCACTATTAGCCAACAACCCCAAAGCATATCCAATTCCATAAAAGGTCTTGCCTGACTGGTATTCAACGTCACCCTCCGCCGGAGAATGATCATACGAAGGATATCCGTACCTGTGTTCACTCGTTCCACCAACCAGATTGAAGACACCTGCTCCCATATTCAGATAAGGGTTTTCATCACCAAGAATTTGGACGGCCGAAGCATCAATGGGGGAAAAAAGAGCGCTGATCAAGACTCCCAGGATGAAAACCTTCCAAGAGAAAAAGAATTGGGCACCAGAAATGGATAAATATTTTTCCAGCATATCGATTTAATGCCCTCGATACTCAGCTCTTATTGGAAGGTCCGGATCTTGGAGAATGAATCTCAATGTTTTTTCTCACATCATATCAGAAACCATTCAATGATCATGAAACAGGCTGAAGAGGAAAGAGGCTTTCCCAATATGCCCAGAAATAATCGAAAAAAATTGAATACCCATCCATTAAGACCTTTTTCTAGAGATGAACACTTTCTCTGTCGTTTACTTTCCCTTTTCTAATGAACTCTCCCGCTCCTAAGCGCTTTGCGCTGTAGGAGGGGTTTCCGATCTCGCGAGCGGAAGTTCCTCTTTCGCCGAGGATGCGCGAAGGCGTTTGGTCCTTCGCGTCTTATCGTCCTCTCCGG